>NZ_JBBKVV010000101.1:0-15770 GCF_037968635.1 Phenylobacterium sp. | reverse complement strand
GCCTGATCTCGTCCGGGCGCGCCGGGGCCGTGGGGGCGTCCTGCGCGGAGGTGAGGCCGGCGCCGTCGCTGGGGGCGGCGTCCTGCGCCGGGGCGGCCAGGCGCTCGAAGCGCTGATGTTCCTCGGCCGAGGCGGCCGGCGCGGCCAGGGCGCTGGCGGCGACCACGAAGGCGGCCAGGATCTCGGACGGCGTGTCGTGCGGGCTGACGGCCGGGGCGTCGTGGGCCTGGGCGGTCATGTCGAAGAAGGCGGCGGCCACCACCAGGGCGACGAAGGTCTGGGCCTGGCGGGCGGCCATCGGCACCACCACCTCGCCCTGGCCCTCGCGCCAGTCGGCGCCCAGCAGGCGGTCGACGGCGGTCCAGAGCGTATCGTCCTCCTCCACCACGTCGGCGGCGGCGTCATGGATCACGAACTGGCCGTTGATCCGCGCGACATGGACCAGAACCTCGTCGTTCTCGTCGGTGATCACGCACCAGGGGTCGCCGGCGTCGGTGGCGCCATAGACCACCCGGACGTGAATGCCGTCCGCGGCCAGCCGGTCGGCCAGTTCCGACAGCCGCGCGCGCTCGCCGGGCGACCAGCCGCCGGTGTCGGGACGAGGCGTGAACGGGACGACGTTGCTCATGGGGGCTCAGGCGGTCCTTCAGGTCCCGAAGGCGCGGGGCGCGTCGGGGAAGATCTGGGCGGCGTCCCCGAACAGCAGCCGGTTCAGCTCAGGCTCGTAATAGGCGAGCAAGGTGCGGGCGAAGTGGGCGCGATCAAGGCCGACCGCAAGGGCCCAGGCCCCCTGCATCTCGATCGGAACGCGGCCCAGGCCGCTCTCCACCTGCGAGACGAAGGTGTAATACCGCATGCCCACCCGCTCGGCCAGTTCGGCCTGGGTCAGGCCCGCGGCCTCGCGCCCGGCCTTCAGCCAGCGCCCGGCTTCCTGCCGCAGGCTCTTGGTGGCCGCCGCTCGCGCCGGATCAACAGCGGCTCTGGGCATGGGAAAACAACTCCTGGGTTACGCCATCTTGCCGCCGCAATCGGGCCGATATACAGTTCTTACGAAACACATTAATACACGACGTATAACGCCTCGTCGCTGACCATAGACGCCGTCCGCCTCTTCGTCTTCATCTTTCCGGAAATCGCATGTCGCCTCGCCACCTCCTGCTCGCCGCGGCCTCCCCCCTGTGCCTGATGGCCGCGCCCGCCTGGGCCGAGACCGCGATCTCCACGGCGGTGACCACGCCGATCGCCACGGCCACGGCCGCCAGCGGCGCCCGGGACGATGTAAAGGTCACCTCGGCGGGCTCCATCAAGGTCACCAGCGGCGCGGCCCTGACGCTGAACAGCGACAACAACGTCACCCATGAGGGCGCGATCTCCATCTCCGACGCCAGCAATGCGACGGGCCTGGCCATCGTCGGGGGCAATACCGGGGAGGTGAAGCTGTCGGGCTCGATCGTCGTGGACGAGAGCACCGAGCTGAAGGACACCGATTCCGACGGCGACCTCGACGGGCAGTTCGCGGTGGGCTCGAACCGGGTCGGCGTGAGGGTCACCGGTCCCGCCACCTTCCATGGCTCGATCACCCAGACCGGCGGGTCGATCACCGTGGAGGGTAATGATTCAGCCGGCGTCGCGCTGGAGAGCGCCATCGACGGGTCCCTGCAGACCGCGGGGATCATCTCGGTGATCGGCGACCGGTCCTATGGGCTGCACGCCCTGGGCACGGTCGGTGGCGACGTGGTGGTGACCGGGAGCGTCACCGCCCAGGGCAAGGACTCCGTGGGCGTGGCCCTGGAAGAAAATGTCGGCGGCAAGCTCTCCATCAATTCCGTCGTGGGGGCGAGCGGCTTCCGCACCACGACGCGGGGAACCGACGCTGTGGTGGCCAAGCTGGACGCCGATGACCTGCTGATCGGCGGGCCGGCCGTGCGGGTGCGCGGCGACCTGTTCGGCGGCCTGGTGGTGGGCGCCGCGGGCTCGGCCAGCGCCTACGGCTCGGCGCCTGGGGTGCTGATCGGTTCGGAGCTCCGCAGCGTCCGCCTGGGCGTGTTGGGGACCGGCGCCGACGCCTTCGGCTTCATGAACAAGGGTACGGTCCAGGGCGTCGGCATCTATGACGGCGTGAACGCCATCGGCCTGAAGTTCGGCGGCCTGGGCGGCGGCGTGACCGTGGACGGCGGCATATGGAACTCGGGCGCCATCCAGGCCACCGGGGCCAAGGCCAGCGCCACGGCGCTGTGGATGGGGACGGGCGCCCAGAGCGCCAAACTCTCCAACGCCGGGGTGATCAAGGCCTCCACGGTGGCCACCGACGCCAACGACATCCAGGCCATCCGCATCGACGCCGGGGCGTCGCTGCCCTACCTGGCCAACAGCGGCTCCATCAGCGCCGTCGTCAACGGGTCCAAGGCCTCGGCCACCGCGGTGTTCGACGCCTCGGGTTCCCTGCGGACCATCGAGAACATCTATTCGGTCGTCGCCTCGGTGACCGCCACCGACACCACCGTGCCGGTGACCGGCCGCGCCATCGCCTTTGATCTGCGGGCCAACACGGCCGGTGTGCTGCTGCGCCAGTACGCCAACAGCGACACCGCCATCACGCCGACCATAGCCGGCGACGTGCTGTTCGGCTCGGGCGCGGCGCGGCTGGAGCTGCTGGCCGGGGTGCTGAACGGGGCGGTGGCCTTCGGGTCGGGCGCCGACAGCCTGGTGATCGACGGCGGGGCCAAGCTGACCGGGGCGCTCACCGACGCCGGCGGTGGGCTGACCATCGACATCGTCAAGGGCCGGCTGACCGACACCAGCACCAACGCCGTCAACCTCACCAGTCTGAACCTGGGCGCGGCCGGCGAGCTGGTGTTCACCGCCGATCCGACGAACGCCAAGGCCACCCGGTTCAACGTCTCCGGCGCGGCCAGCCTGGCGACGGGCTCGAAGATCGGCCTGACCTTCGCTTCCAAACTGCAGGCGCCCGCCAGCTTCACCCTGATCCAGGCCGGCTCGCTGACCACCGGGGTTCTGGATCAGAGCCTGCTGGGCGACACGCCGTTCCTCTACAGGACCACCTTGCGGGTCGACACCCCGACCACCAGCCTGGTGGCCGACGTTCGCCGCCGCACCGCCGCGGAAGCCAATATGACGCCGTCTGAGGCCTCGGCCTATGACGCGGTGTTCGCGGCCTTCGACAAGGACAGCAGCGTCCGCGACGCCCTGCTCTCCAAGACCACGGAGGCGGGGTTCCTGGGCCTCTATGATCAGTTCCTGCCCGACCACTCGGGTGGGCTGTTCCACACGCTCGCCGCCGCCTCCGACGCCGCGAGCCGGGGACCCGACGCCGACGCCTCCATGGTCGACACCGGCGGCGTGCGCGCCTGGACCCAGGAGATCGGGGTGATGATCAAGCGCGACACCGACCGGTCCACCGCCTACGACGCCGGCGGCTTCGGCATCGCCGCCGGGATCGAGGCGCCCGACACCGCCCTGGGCGCCATCGGCCTGCAGACCAGCTTCCTCAATGTCGATGTCGACGAGGCCGGTGCGGTGGGGTCTGAATCGCTGAGCGGTACGGTGCTGTCGGCGGGCGTCTACTGGCGCGAGAGTCTGGGGACCCTGACCGTGGGCGCCGGGATCACCGGCGGCTACGCCTCGATGAAGAGCGAGCGCGTGCTGAGCGACTCGGGCTTCACCCGCACCGCAGAGTCCGACTGGAAGGGCGCCACCGTGGCCGCCCATGCCCACGTGAACTGGAACCTGCAGGGCGACACCTTCTACGCCAAGCCCCAGGCCACGTTCGACTACTTCCTGCTCAAGGAGGGCGACCGCACCGAGGCCGGTGGTGGCGACGCCATGAACCTGGCCATCGACGAACGCTCCTCCAGCCAGGTCGCCGCCTTCGCCGGCGTCAGCGTCGGCGCGAAGTTCGGCCTGAAGGGTGATTTCCGCTGGGGACCGGAGTTGACCGCGGGCTGGCGTCAGGTGGCCGGCGACGGCGCGGACGCCACCACGGCCCGCTTCGTCAGCGGCGGATCGGCTTTCACCATCGCGGCGCCGGAACTCTCCGGCGGTGGCGCAGTTGTACGTTTGGCCCTTCGCGGTCAGAGTGACTATGTCGACTTCGCCCTGGAAGGTGGCGGAGAGATTCGCGACGACTACGAGGCGTATGACGCCCGCATCGTCGCCCGTATGGTGTTCTGAGGGGCGCATACATGACCCATCTGGCCGGAGGACTGCTGGCGCTGGCCGCTGTCCTGGTTTGCATCGCGCGACATACCGCCGGAAAGCCGCCCCTGTGGCGGTCCAAGGTGGCGTTTGTGGGCTCCGTGCTGTGCCTGACCGGCGCTGTCGTGCTGGTGGCGCTGGACCCCGCGGCGATCGGCGAGACCCCGGTTGCGGTCATCGCTGCGCTCTGCCTGTTCGAAGGCGGCATGGCCCTGATCAGCCTGATGGCCGCCGCCGGCCTGCGTCAGCCCAGGTGGTTGAGCTGAAAATCTAGAGTTTCCCCCCCGGACCCTCATCCCGGAATTCCGGGATCCGGATCACAAAGCCCCCCAGCCGATGATCCGGGCCCTGGCCTCAAGCCAGGGCGAGCGGGGGCGGGCTATTTCGGGAAGAGTTCGCCGTTTCCAGCCGGCGCCGCGGCTTCCGCCGTTCCCTTGCGGCTCAGCAGGAAGAGCGCGGTCTCCGATCGCCAGTTCTCCAGCGCCCGGGTCGGATCGATGGGGCGGGCGGGCTTGCCGGCGTTGAGCGCCGAGCAGGCCTCGATCCGCAGATCCAGGTCGTCACAGAGCGCGGTGAAGTCGTGCAGGGTGCAGAGGTGGATGTTGGGCGTCGACCACCAGGGCTCGGGCAGGGCCTTGGTCTCGGGCATGCGGCCGTTGACCATCAAGGACCAGCGGACCCGCCACTGGCCGAAATTGGGCAGGGAGACCACCGCCCGGTCGGCGATGCGCAGCAGCTCGTTCAGCACATGGCGCGGCTCGCGCATCTGCTGCAGGGTCTTGGACAGGATGGCGTAGTCGAAGGCCTGGGTGGGGAAGTGATCCAGGTCGCGGTCGCCGTCGCCCTGCACCACGGCCAGGCCGCGCGCCAGGCAGGCCGAGACACCCTGGCTGGAGATCTCCAGCCCCTGGCCGTCGACGCTCTTCTCCCGGGTCAGCAGTTCCAGCAGTTCGCCCTCGCCGCAGCCGACGTCCAGCACACGGGCGCCGGGGCGCACCAGGCGCAGGATTTCCTTGAAGTCCTCGCGGGTGGTCTTCACGCCAGCCCCCGCTTCTCGGCCGCCGAGGCCAGGAACCCGCGCAGCGCCGAGTCGAGCGCCGGCTCCTCCAGGAAGATGGCGTCATGGCCCTTGTCGGTGGTGATCTCCGCGAAGCTCGCACGGCAGCCGGCCGCGTTCAGGGCGCGGACGATGTCGCGGCTCTCGGCCGTGGCGTAGAGCCAGTCCGACGAGAAGGACAGCACGCAGAACCGCACATTGCGCGCCCGCAGGAAGGCGTTGGCCAACACGCCTTCGTGGCCGGCGGCCAGGTCGAAATAGTCCAGCGCCCGGGTGATGTAGAGATAGGAGTTGGCGTCGAAGCGGTCGACGAAGCTGGACCCCTGGTGGCGCAGGTAGCTCTCCACCTGGAAATCGGCGTCGAAGCCCCAGGACAGGCCGTCCCGCTGCAGTTCGCGGCCGAACTTCCGCTGCAGGGCGGTCTCCGACAGATAGGTGATGTGGGCGGCCATGCGGGCCACGGCCAGGCCCTTCTCGGGGCGCACGCCCTCGAGTTCGTAGGCGCCGCCGCGCCAGTCGGGGTCGGCCATGATCGCCTGGCGGCCCACCTCGTGGAAGGCGATGTTCTGGGCCGAGTGGCGGGCTGCGGCGGCCACCACGATGGCCGAGAACAGCCGCTCGGGATAGTCGGCCGCCCACTGCAGGACCTGCATCCCTCCCATCGAGGTGCCCACCACGGAGAACAGGGTCTCGATCCCGAAGGAGGCCACCAGCATGGCCTGGGCGCGGACCATGTCGGCGATGGTGATCATCGGGAAGGCCAGGCCGTAGGGCTTGCCGGTCATCGGGTCCAGCGAGGCCGGGCCCGTGGAGCCCATGCAGCCGCCGATGACATTGGGACAGATGATGAAGTGGCGGGCCGGATCCAGGGGCAGGCCGGGGCCGACCACCGTGGTCCACCAGCCGGGCTTGCCGGTCACCGGATGGGTGGAGGCCACGTGCTGGTCGCCGGTCAGGGCATGGCAGATCAGCACCGCGTTGGACTTGTCGGCGTTCAGCGTGCCGTAGGTGCGGTAGGCCATCTCCAGGGGGGCCAGGACCGCGCCGGAATCCAGGCGCAGCGGACGGTCGGCCGGCGACCTCCAGGTCCCGCCGTCGGTAGGGGTGGCGAGGGTGGCGTGGCGCACGTCGCTCATGGGCCCGCTTGGACCGCCAACCTCTTTCGCTGTCAACCGCTTCGCGTCGGCGTCGAGGCCCGCTATGAACCGAGGTGACTCCCACGCATGGGTGGGGTGACGGAGAGACCATGGACCGGCTGATCCTCCTGCGGCACGGCGAGGCCGAGCGCGACGCCCCGAGCGGCGACGATTTCGACCGCCGTCTGGCCCGGCGCGGGATCGCGGCGTCGGCCGCCATGGGTGAGACCCTGGCCGACCTCGGCTTCTGCCCCGACGTGGTCCTGGTGTCCGCCGCCGCCCGCACCCGCGACAGCTGGGAGGCGGTGTCAAAAGCCTTCCCCAAGGCGCAGGTGCGCTTCGAGGACAGCCTCTATCTGGCCGAGCCCGAGCGGGTCCGCGCCCTGGTCAAGGCGGCCGGCGCCGCCTGCGCCACGGTGATGGTGGTGGGCCACAATCCGGGCCTGCAGGACCTTACCGTCCAGATGCTGCGCGCCGGCGGCGCGCCCCCGGCCCTGATCGCCAAGGCCCAGAACGGCTTTCCGACGGCGGCCGCGGCGGTCTTCCTCTTCGACCACGCCGGCCGCCCGTCCTATGACGGCCTGTTTTTCCCGGGGCGGTGATGAGCGCCGCCGCAGATTTTCCCTTCTCCCCTTGCGGGAGAAGGTGGCCGGTCGGAGACCGGTCGGATGAGGGGTCGCGCAGACCTTTCCGAATAGACTCCGCTCATCCCGGCGAAGGCCGGGGCCCAGATTCATCCCAGGCCATGGGGCATGATCTCTGGTCGTTAGGGGCTAAGGTTCATATCGCGGTGGGCTTCGCCTGGATCCCGACCTTCGCCGGGACGAGCGGATGAGGGAAGCGCCGGCGCGACCCCTCATCCGACCCCGCTCCGCGGGGCCACCTTCTCCCGCAAGGGGAGAAGGACACACTTTTGCTCACCGGACGCCATGACCCGCATCTACAAGATCCTGTCCCGCGCCGAGTGGAACGCCGCGCAGACCGCCGGGAGTTTCCTGGGGTCGGCCGTCGATCTGACCGACGGATTCATCCACTTCTCCACCGGGGCCCAGGCCCTGGAGACCGCGCGGCGCTACTTCAAGGACCTGGCTGACCTCGTGGTGCTGGAGGTCGAGAGCGACGACCTGGGCGCCGCCCTGCGCTGGGAGCCATCGCGGGGCGGGGACCTGTTCCCCCATCTCTATGACGTGCTGACGCCTGGCCAGGTGCGCGCGGTGACGCCGGCCCCGCTCGGCCCCGACGGCGTGCCGGTGCTGGGAGACCTCGCGTGATCCACGACCTCGCCGCCCGCGTTCTGCATGTGCTCGATCCCGAGGACGCCCACGGTCTCACGATCAAAGGTCTGGCGATGGGGCTTGGGCCCCGAGCCGGCCGTGACGACCCCATCCTGGCCACCACGGTGGCGGGGCTGTCCCTGCCCAACTGTGTGGGCCTGGCGCCCGGCTTCGACAAGAACGCCCAGGTCTTCGGCCCCATGCTGGCGGCGGGCTTCGGCTTTGTGGAGTGCGGCACGGTCACGCCGCTGGCCCAGGCCGGCAATCCGCGCCCGCGCCTGTTCCGGCTGACGCAAGACGAGGCCGTCATCAACCGGATGGGCTTCAACAATGAGGGGCTCGAACCCTTCGCCGCGCGACTGGCGAAACGCGGGCCGGGCGTGATCGGGGCCAATATCGGCGCCAACAAGGACGCCAGCGACCGCATCGGCGACTACGTCACGGGCCTGACCCGGCTGTGGGGCCTGGCCTCCTATTTCACCATCAACATCTCCTCGCCCAATACGCCGGGCCTGCGCGCCCTGCAGACCAAGGCGGCGCTGGAGGATCTGTTGGGCCGGCTGGCCGAGACCCGCGACGGCCTGCCGCCCGCGGGCCGCGCGCCGATGTTCCTGAAGGTCGCGCCGGACCTGGAGGCGGGCGAGGTGGAGGCCATCGTCGAGACCGTGATCGCCAACGGCCTGTCGGGCGTCATCGTCTCCAACACCACCATCAGCCGGCCTGACCTGGCCTCGTCCCACGCCGGTGAGGCGGGTGGCCTGTCGGGGGCGCCGCTAAGGAGTCTGGCCCAGAAGATGATGGGAGAATTCCACACCGCCGCCGCGGGCCGGGTGGCCCTGATCGGCGCGGGCGGCGTCGCCTCGGGCGCCGACGCCTATGCCCGCATCCGGGCGGGTGCGTCGGCCGTGCAGCTCTACTCGGCCATGGTGTTCGGCGGGCCCGGACTGGTGCGGCGCATCAAGGCCGACCTGGCCCAGCGCCTGAAGGCCGACGGCTTCACCAGCGTCGCCGCCGCGGTCGGGACCTAATTCGCCGGGCGCGCGAACAGACGTCGCGTTGCCGAAAGCCCCACGGTGAAGTAGGGGGAAGTCTTATGGCGGACGCCCCTCAGCCTCAGGCGCCCCCGAGGCGAACCAGACGGCGGTTCTTCTGGCCGGGCGGCCTCTCCGCGCGCCTGCTGATTCTCACCATCCTGTTCGTCGCCTCGGCCGGCGCCCTGGCCCTGCCGCCAGCCCTGGCGGCCTTCGAGGAACAGTGGCTGCTGGACCGGGTCCGCGCCGCCGAACTGGCCACCATCGCCCCCGATGTCGCCCCCGACCGGGTGGTGAGCGAGGCCCTGGCCGCCCAGCTGCTGGAGGGCGCGGGGGTGCAGCGGGTGGCGATCCAGACCGAGGGCATGCGCCGCCTGGTGCTGCAGGGGCCCAAGCTGGAACGCGCGCCCTATCTGGTGGATCTGCGTGACCAGGCGCCGGTCTCCTGGCTGGCGGCGCCCTTTCAGACCCTGCTGGGCGGCGGCGAGGGCCGGATGGTGCGCGTGATCGCCGAACCCCGCATCCGCAAGGCCGACTTCATCGAGATCGTCGCTCCCGACGCCGAGCTGAAACGCGAGCTGACCCGGTATCTCTGGCAGTTGCTGCTGGTCATGGCCTTCGTGGCCATGGTGGCCGGGATACTGGTCTATCTGTCCCTGGCCTTTTTCCTGGTCCGGCCCATGCAGCGGATCACCCACGCCATGGAGCGGTTCCGCGCCGATCCGGACGATCCCGCCTCCCACCTCGATCCCTCCGGCCGACGCGACGAGATCGGCCGCGCCGAGGTGGAGCTGGACCTGATGCAGGCGGACCTGCGGGTGGCGCTCAATTCCCGCGCCCGGCTGGCGGCCCTGGGCGAGGCCGTGGCCAAGATCAATCACGACCTGCGCAACATGCTCACCAGCGCCCAGATCGCCTCGGAGCGGCTGGCGGATTCGCGCGACCCCAAGGTGGCCCAGGCCCTGCCGCGCCTGGAACGGGCCCTGGATCGGGCCGTCAAGCTGGCCACCGACGTCCTGGTCTACGGCAAGACCCAGGAGGCCGCCCCCGACGTCGGCCCCGTGGCGCTCGCGCCAGCCCTGGAGATGGCCGCCGAGGAGGCCCGCCTGTCACCGGAGGGCGTGCGCCTGGAGAGCAGCATCGACGCCGCCGACCAGATCATCGCTGACCCCGACCAGCTTCACCGCATCGTCGTCAACCTGCTGCGCAACGCTCGCGAGGCCATCGAGCAGCAGGATGGTCGCCTAGCCCCCGGCGTGGTCACCGTCTCCATGCGGCAGGCCGACGGCGCGACCCTGATCTGTTTCGCCGACGACGGTCCCGGGGTCTCCAAACGGGCCCAGGAACGGATATTCCAGCCCTTCGCCGGGTCCAGCCGTCCGGGGGGCGCGGGGCTTGGCCTGGCCATCGCCCGCGAGCTGGCCCAGGGGCACGGCGGGGACCTGATCCTTGCCGAGACCGGGGACCATGGCTCGGTGTTCGAACTGCGCCTGCCGGGCGCGCCGCCGCGGCTGAAAGCCAAGCGGGCGAGAGCCAGGCCGGCCTAGGTCTTTCTCCGCAAGGGGAAAAGGCGGCGCCTCAGGGCGCCTTGGCGATCCCCTCACGCCGCGGATCGGCCGCGCCGGCGAGACCCGTCGGGGTCATGACGATGGCGTGCAGACCGGAATCTTCGCCGCCGCCGGTCCTCAGGACCACGCCCTTGGCCGCCAGGCCCTCCACCACGCCGGGCGGGAACTTGGCCGGCTCGGCGGCATAGCCGCCGCCGCGTGCGATCAGGTTGGGGAGGGCGATGGCCTGGTCGATGGGCAGCTTCCAGTCGAGGAAGGCCACCAGGGCCTTGAGGTTGTAGGCCAGGATCGCCGAGCCGCCGGGAGAGCCGACGGCGGCCACAAACCGGCCGTCCTTGTCCAGCACCACGGCCGGCGCCATCGAGGATCGGGGCCGCTTGCCGCCGGCCACGGCGTTGGCGGCCGGAACCCCGTCCTTTTCCTTCGGTGCGAAGGAGAAATCGGTGAGCTGGTTGTTGAGGAAGAAGCCGTTCACCATCCGGCCGTTGCCGAAGATGCTCTCCACGGTGGTGGTCATGGAGACCGCGTTCCCCGCCGCGTCGACGATGACCAGGTGCGAGGTGCCGCCGGGCTCGAGGGTGGCGTCGGGCGCGCGGAGGCCGGCGCCCTTCGGCTTGCCGGGTCCCGGGGCGGGGCCGGCGGTGTCGGGTTGGATCAGGGCCGCGCGGCCGGCGGCATAGGCCTTGTCCAACAGACCCGCAGTGGGCACGTCCACGAAATCGGGATCGCCCATGTAGCGGTCACGGTCGGCGTACATCAGCCGACTGGCCTGGGAGAACAGATACCAGCCCTGGGTGTCGTTGGGATGGGCCGCGATATCGGTGTGTTCCAGGATGGCCAGGCCCTCCAGAACGGCGGGACCCCCGGACGGCGCGGGCGGGGTGCAGACCACATAGATGCGGAACGGGCGGCAGGTGGCGGCGGTGACCTTGGGCTTGTAGCCCGCGAGGTCGGCCAGGGTCATCGTGCTGGGCCGTTCGCCCTGATGCAGGCGCGCGACGATGGCCTCGGCCACCGGGCCTTCCAGGATCGCCTTGGGACCCTCGGCGGCGATCTTGCGCACCGTGGCGGCGTAGGCGGGGTTCCTCAGGGTGTCGCCCGCCTTCATGCGGGTCCCGTCAGGGTTGGTGAAGTAGGCCACCGTGTCCGGGGCGCTGGCCTGGGGGAAGCGGCCGACGATCATGCCGGCCAGGCGCGGGCTGACCTTGAAGCCCTCGTCGGCCAGCTTCTCGGCGTCGCCGAACAGGCTGTTCCAGGCAAGCTTGCCGTGTTGCGACTGAGCCAGGGACAGCATGGCGACAGCGCCGGGAACGCCGGAGGAGCGGCCGCTCATCAGGGCGGCGACGAAGGGCAGGGGTTTGCCGCTCTCGTCCGTGAACAAGGCGTCGGTAGCGCCGGCGGGCGCGGTCTCGCGGCCGTTATAGGCGGTCACCTTGCGGGTCCTGGCGTCGTAATAGGTCATGAAGGCGCCGCCCCCGAGACCCGAGCTCTGCGGCTCCACCAGGCCCAACACCGCCTGCACCGCGACGGCGGCGTCCACCGCCGAACCGCCTCGGCGAAGCACGTTGACGCCCGCCTCCACCGCCAGCGGATTGGCGGCGGCCACCATGCCCGTCCCCACGCCAGCTACGGGGGCGGCAGGGGCGGGCTTCAGGGAGGCGCAGGCGCTGGCCAGGGTGGCCAGCAGGACGATGCTCAGGCGCTTGAATTGCGACACGGAAGGACCACGCGGAAATGAGGAACTGAAATGGACAGGCGTCACCATAGCGAGCCGTGCGTGGACAAGAAACGGCAAGCCATGCACTTGGTTCGATCATGAGCCAGAAGTCCCCCGCCGCTCCCGGAATGCGCAATCTGATCACCGATGTGCCCGGCCTGAGGGTCGGCCAGGCCCAGGACCTCGCCGCCCGGACCGGCGTCACCGTCATTCTGCCCGACGACCGGGCGGTGGCGGCCTGCGACGTGCGCGGCGGCGGGCCGGGCACGCGGGAGACCGATGCGCTGGCGCCGGAGAACCTGGTGGAGGCCATCGACGCCATCGTGCTGTCGGGGGGCTCGGTCTACGGCCTGGCCGCCGCCGACGGGGTGGTGAGCTGGCTTGGGGCCCGGGGCCGGGGCTATGGCCTGGTGGACCGCCCTGGCGTGCCGAAGTCGCCGGTGGTCCCGGGCGCGATCCTCTATGACGTCGCCAACGGCGGCGACCGCGCCTGGGGCGAGGATCCGCCCTATCGCCGGCTGGGCCGTGAGGCCGTCGAGGCCGCCGGCCTGGACTTCCAGCTTGGCACGCAAGGGGCCGGGACCGGCGCCATGGCGGGGTCGCTGAAGGGGGGGACCGGCTCGGCCTCGATCCTCGCAGGAGACGGAATCGCCGTGGGCGCCGTGGTCTGCGTCAACAGCTTCGGCTCGGTGGTGTCGGGCGACAACAGGACCTTCTGGGCCGCCCCCTTCGAGATGAACGGCGAGTTCGGCGGCCTGGGGTCGGCGGGACTTTCGGCCCGGCCCGACATCTGGGATCTGGCCAAGGCCGACCCGCAGGCGCGGATGAACACCACTATCGCCTGCGTCGCCACTGACGTGATGCTGACGCCGGCCCAGGCCAAGCGGGTGGCGATCATGGCCCAGGACGGCCTGGCCCGGTCGATCCGCCCCATCCATGCCCCCTTCGATGGCGATGTGGTGTTCGCGATGTCCACCGGCCGCCGGGCCTTGGAGGGCGGTGATTTCACGGTCGCCCGCATCGGAGCGCTGGCCGCCGACTGCCTGGCCCGCGCCGTGGCCCGCGCGGTCTACGAGGCGACGCCCTGGCCGGGGTCCGACGTACGGTGCTGGCGCGATCTCTAAGCTGGGGCGACGCCTTGCTGCGCCGCCCGGGAGATCGTATTCCCAGGGCCTGATCGGGCGCGGAACGGCCCTCTGAAAACGGGGCGGGACCTTTGGCGTCGCGACTGGCGATCTACCATCCGTCGGGCCAGTTCAACCTGGTCAACAATCCGTTCGGCAAGGACGTGGCCAACCTGGAGCTGTTCCGGGCGCTGGCCGCGCACGGCGGGTTCGACCAGGTCACCTTCCTCAGCCAGGCCAGCATCTCCGACGCCGACCTGCGCAAGGGCCTGCTGGGCGACGCGCCGGGCGGCGCGGCGCTCGCCACCAACAGCCTGCTGGCGCAGGGCGCCATCGCCCAGTCGGGCGTCATGCTGCGCGGCACGCCGGGCCTGTCGGACATCTCCTGGCTGCGGCGGCGCGCCGTGGGTGATCGCGCCTACAGCCTGATGGGCCTGGTCCACACCCTGGCGCCGCCGGCCCTGCGCGCCGACATGGCCACGGCCGCCATCTCCCCGATCCAGCCGTGGGACGCCCTGATCTGCACCTCGCCTTCGGTGCAGGACGCCCTGAACCAGATGTTCGACGAATGGTCGGGCTTCCTGGCCGACCGCTTCGGCGGCGGGAAGAATCCCAAGCCCTACCTGCCGCTCATCCCGCTCGGGGTCGACCAGCCCGCCATCCAGGCCCGCGCCGACCGCCCCGACGTCCGCGCCCGGGTGCGCGAGGAGCTGGCCATCGCGCCCGACGACATCCTGGTCCTGTGGCTGGGCCGGCTGTCCTTCTTCGAGAAGGCCGCGCCGCAGCCGATGTTCCGCGCCATCGAGGAGGCCGCCCAGGCCAGCGGCGTGAAGGCCCACTTCGCCATGGTCGGCTGGTTTCCTAACGGCGACCAGGACCGCGCCCGCTATCAGGCGGCCGCCGACGCCTATGCGCCCTCCGTTTCGGTCCACTTCCTGGACGGCAACGACCAGGGCCGCGTGGGGTCGTTCTGGGCGGGCTCGGACATCTTCATCTCGCTGGTGGACAACATCCAGGAGACCTTCGGCATCACGCCGGTGGAGGCCATGGCCGCGGGCCTGCCTGTGGTGGTGAGTGATTGGGACGGGTACCGCTACACGGTCCAGGACGGGGAGCAGGGCTTCCTGATCCCGACCCTGGGCGGCCCGGCGGGCGGCGTCAGCGTCGCGGCCGCCGAGCGCCACGTCCAGGGGCTGGACTCCTATCAGCAGTATGTCGGCGGTCTGGCCCAGCACACCGCGGTCCATGTCGGGCGCGCGGCCCAGGCCATCGCCGCCCTTATCGCCTCGCCAGACCTGCGCCGGCGCATGGGCGAGGCCGGTCGCAAGCGGGTGCGGGAGGTTTTCGACTGGCCGGTGGTGGCCCGGCAGTACGCGGGCCTGGCCGACGAGCTGACCGCGATCCGTGAGGCCTCGCCCCCGGACGCCACCCAGGGGCGGTTCAATCCGGTGAAGGGTGATCCCAACTCCGACTTCGCGGGCTTTCCCAACCAGGTCCAGAGCCTGGACACCTTGCTCCATGTCCGCCCCGGCGTGACGGGCGCCGACGTCGACCGGGCCATGGGCCTGGACCTCGACCGTTTCGCCAGCGCCTGGCGCTGTACGGGGCCGGAATGCGTTCAGGTGCTCGCCGTCCTGGGCGGGGAGAGCCGTTCGGTGAAGGATGTCCTGCTGGCCTTCCCGGTCGACCGCCGCCGGCCGGTTCAGATGGGCCTGATGTGGATGTGCAAGCTCGGGATGCTGGACTGGCTCTAGGGCGCGTCAGGGTTGAATGGACGCCGGTTAGCCCGCTCGACGCGCTCTACACTTTTGAATTTGGAGCCTTTTTAGAAGGGACAAATGATTCCATCTGACCCTGAGCGGCTCTAGGCGTTGATCTTGCGCGTATAGAGCTGGCCGATGGGGGCGCCCATGAAGATGTTCATCTTGCGCTGGAAGATGTTCATGAAGGCGTCGATGGCGGGCTTGGGCATCTTCAGCACGTCCTGGGTCCCCGGACGGTCCATGGACCACAGATAGTCGTCGAAGATCATCAGGCCGCCGACCTTCAGCACCTGGAACGCCATCACCGCGTCCATCAGAACGTCAGGCGCCTGGTGCGAGCCGTCGATGTAGACGAGGTCAAAATATTCGGTCTTCCCCTCGGCGATCAGCTTGGCCAGGGCCAGGTTGGAGAAGGTCTTCAGCTTGTTGATCTCGACCGTGTGGGGGGTCGTCCCTCGCGCGACCTCGATGTTGCGGTCAAAGCGCTGCTCCACATCGGGCATGGAGGTCTCGATCTCACCGCCCTTCTGATGCTCGATCCCGCCGCCCCAGGTGTCGACGCACCAGATTTCGATATCGCCCTGCGCGGCGATCGAACAGCATTCGACCATCCAGACCGTCGACCGGCCCTCGAACGAGCCGATCTCCAGGATTTTCCGTGGCTTGTCCTTGTTGATGATCTGACGCCAAGTCGGGATATTGCCCGTGAACCAGTCCCGGGAAAACTCGTACAGCGGGATGGTCGGAGCCGCGGAGGTGTCGGTCATGTGGTTCGCCCCTTGGGCGGACTCCCGGCCCACCTCTCGTTTCGTTGTCTCGTATGTTTGCTCTCTCCCGGCGCGTCAAGTTGACGAAAGCCGTCACGCTCGCCTCGAAAGGTGCGAG
>NZ_JBBKVV010000100.1:0-8535 GCF_037968635.1 Phenylobacterium sp. | reverse complement strand
AGGGCGCGGGGGCGGCGCAGGATGGCCTCGGCGCGGGCCAGCCAGCGGTTGGCCTCCAGCACCGCGGCGCCGGGGGATGCGGCCACCCGGCGGCTCTCGTCGCCGGTCAGCCAGAGGTCCAGTTCGAAGTCGGGATGCTGCGGATCGTCGAAGATCAGCCGCAGGGTGACGCGCGCCGCATGACTGACCCGCTGGTCGAGGGCGCGGCGCGGCTCGTCGCGATGGGCGCGGGCCACGACCTGGTCGTCGATGATCAGCTCGGCGCCCATCAGTTCGTCGATGCGGTAGACGAGGCACCAGGCCCCTGAGTCCCAGGCGACGGCCGCCAGGCCGGTGGCGAAGTTGACGCCGACACCGCGGCCGCGGCCCCGGGCCACCAGGACGGCCTCAGGCTCGCCCTTCAGAACGCGCTTGAGCGCACGGCCGATGCGGCGGTTCTCGTCGAAGAACCAGATGGCCGCCGAGCCCGCGAAGGTCACGGCGGTTCCGGCCAGGGCCAACATCAACAGAAGCCGGACGACATCGTTCATGCCGCGACGCTAGAGCGATTTCAGGCGAAGTGGAAACCGGATCGCCGCCCGAAATCGCGCTGGCAAGCATCGTCAGACCGATGGGTCCCGCGAAGGGAGCGGAGGCTGCTCAGCTCTTCGCCGGCGGTGCTTCGAACATCTGCGGCGGATAGGCCGCCAGGCCCGGGAAGGCGGTGAGCCAGTCCTTGCCCTGCACCTCGGCCACCAGGGCGGCGCAGAGGGCGGGCGCGGCGGCGGCGTAGTCGGTTACGGGGCGGTAGCCGATCGCGGCGGCCGCGCTCATGTCGGCCACCAGCGGCGCTTCGATGCTCCAGGGGGTGCGGCCCTTCCAGCCCTTGGGCGGACCGGAGAAGGGGGCGAGCGTCGCGTTCGAGCCCATGGCGGCGAGGATTTGCGCGCCGATCTGCGCCACCGTCGGCGCCTGGGGGTCGGCGGCGTTGAGCAGGTGGACGCCCGGCAGCTCCAGGGCGATCCGGGTCAGTTCGGCGAGATTGGCGGTGGCGGTGGTGTGGAACCGGCTGGCGCCGTCGAAGGCGAGGGGGATGGTTTCCGCGCCGCGCAGGATCTGGGCCAGGAACCACCATTCGCGCGGCGCGCGGCTGCCCGGGCCGTGGACGGCGAAGGGGCGCAGAATTTTCAGGGGCACACGGGCGCCGGCCAGGAGTTCGTCCTCCAGGGCCACCTTGTTGGTGGAGTAGTCGGTGTCGCCGGGGGACGCGCGGCGCTGGTCCTCCCGCAGGGGGACGGGGTAGCGGGCGCCGTCGCCCAGGGTGGCGCCCGCATCGTCCACATAGACGCTGCCGGTGGAGATCACCGCCAGGGCGCCAAGGCGGTCCTGCAGGGCCAGCCACTGGCGGGCGTGGACGGCGTTGTAGGCCACGGTGTCGATCACCGCGTCGAAGGGTGTGGTGAGCGCGGCGCGCAAGGCTGTGTCGTCCTCGCGGTCCAGCACGGTGACCGCGACGCGGCCCTGGAGGGCGTCGGGGAGGTCGCCATGCCTCTGGCCGACGGTGACGCGCCAGCCGGCCGCCAGCAGGTTGAGCGCCGCCGCCCGGCCGATCTGGCCCGAACCTCCGAGGATGAAGGCGCGGCGGCTCATGGCGCTAGAGATCCAGTTCCGTCACCACCGGCACATGGTCGGAGGGCTTGTCCCAGCCGCGCACGTCGCGGTGGATGACGCAGGCCAGCAGCTTGTCGGCGGCCTGGGGGGAGAGCAGGGCGAAGTCGATGCGGATGCCGTTGTTTCGCTGCCAGGCGCCGGCCTGGTAGTCCCAGAAGGTGTAGCTCTCCGGGGCGCCGTCGACGGTGAGGAAGGCCTCGGTGAGGCCCAGCCACTTCAGGGCGCGGAAGGCCTCGCGGCTCTGCGGCTGGAAGAGGGCGTCCTTGGTCCAGTTCTCCGGGTGGGCGGCGTCGCGGGGCTCGGGGATGACGTTGAAGTCGCCGGTGAGGACCAGAGGCTCCTCGAAGGCCAGCAGCTCGCGGGCGTGGGCGTTGAGGCGCGCCATCCAATTGAGCTTGTAGGGGAATTTCTCAGTGTCGATGGGGTTGCCGTTGGGCAGGTAGATGGAGGCGACGCGGACCGGATTGGGGCCGGAGACCACGGCCTCCAGGTAGCGGGCCTGTTCGTCGCCGTCGTCGCCGGGCAGGCCCTTGCGGACGTCCTCCAGCGGCGTCTTGGAGAGAATGGCGACCCCGTTGTAGGACTTCTGGCCGTGGACAGCGACATTATAGCCAAGCCGTTCAAAGGCTTCGGTTGGAAACTTCTCGTCGACGCACTTGATCTCCTGCAGGCAGGCGACGTCGGGGGAGACCTCCTCGAACCAGCGCAGCACGGTCTCGAGGCGGGCGTTGACCGAGTTGACGTTCCAGGTGGCGATCTTCATGGGCGTCCTTCGGCGTGGAGATGGTGTTCCGGTCTAGCCCTTCGACCGCCCCGCGAACAAGCGCGCGCTAGCCTGACGCGCGACCTATGACCGCTCGCCCGGCGATTCAATTTGACGGGTGGGGGTTGGATGGGGACCTTGCGCCCATGTCGGGGGCTATCAGGAAAAGACGGCCGCTTTCGCGTCGCGCGCGGATGATCTGGATGGGCGTGGCCACGGGCGCCTGCCTGATCCTGGCCCCGTTCGGCGCGGTCGGCGCGCTGTTCTCGCCGCTGGTGTTCGACCACGAGGGCAACATCCTCAACCCGCTGGCGTGGCTGGCCTTCCTGATGATGGTGCTGTTCTGGATCGTCTGCCTGATCGGACCGTTCGGCGCCTGGGTGCTGTTCAAGCGGGATCGGGAACCGCTGGCCTGGGCCGCCATGGCCGCGCCGCTGGCCTGGCTGACAGTGCTGGTGGCGATCCTTCAGTTCATTCCAGGCTGATCGCCGTTACCCCGGCGGGGTTCGCCGCGACCCGACAACTCCGTTGACATAACGCACGTTATATAACATACGTTATGTTTCGAGGAGTCACCATGCCAAGGGTTGTCGATAGCGTGTCCAAGCGCTCGGAATTCGTGGACGCCAGCCTGGACGTGATCGCGCGGGAGGGGCTGGGCGCGGCCACGCTGCGGCGCATCGCGGCGGAGGCCGGCTGCACCACCGGTTCGGTCACCCACTACTTCTCGGGCCGGGACGTCCTGCTGGTGGAGGCCTTGCGGTCGGCGCACTACGCTGCGGCGTTCCGCATGACCCAGGCCGCCGCCGCCGCTGGGAGCGATGCGGCGAGGTTGGAGGCGGTGGTGCTCGAATCCCTGCCTCTCGACGCCGTACGCCTGCGCGAATGGAAGGTGTGGCAGGGGTTCTGGAGCGCCACCTCGGCCAGCGGGGATCTCGCTGCGGAAAACGCCCGGCGCTATCGCGAGTGGCGCGACCTGTTGGAGACCCTGGTCGCCCCCTTCCGCCGCGACCCCGACGAGATGCGCCGCGAAGCGTCTCTGCTGATGGCGGTGGTGGACGGTCTCGGCCTTCGCCTGGCGCTGACCAAAGAAATCGGTGACGGCCTTGCCGTGGCGCAGGCGCAGGCCACCGCAGACATCGGCGCCTATCTGAGCCGGCTGATCGCGGGGGGCCGCTGAGATGTCCCGCAGGCTTGCGCTGCTCCTGGCCGTCACCGATGTGGTGATGATCCTCTACTGGTCCTTGGCCGGGCTGCTGCAGATCGGCCTTGTCGATGTGCCCCGAGACTGGATGTACGCCCACTATGACCATCCAGAGGTGGTCGCGTGGAATTGGTCCTTCCTACCTTTGGACCTGGCCTTTTCCGTCCTCGGCCTTGCCGCGGTGGCCGCCTCGGCGCGGGGCGACGGCCGCTGGCGGCCGCTGGCCCTCCTGTCGCTGAGCCTGACCTCGGTCGCGGGCCTGATGGCGATCAGCTACTGGGCCATCCTGGGCGCGTACGATCCCGCCTGGTTCCTGCCTAATCTCGTGCTCTTCGCCTGGCCGCTGGCGTTCATGCCCCGCCTGGTTGCGGAGATGGGCGCTAGAGCCCTTTCCGATCTGACCGCTTCAGTCAGATCGGATCAAAAGGGCTCTAATTCAAAAAGTTAGAGCATTTTTCGATCCGATAGACGTTTCACACCTATCGGAAAATGCTCTAGCCCACCACCTGGACCGCGTTCTCCAGGATCATCGCCCAGCCCTTGCCGGTCTGTTCGAGATAGGCGTCGTCCACGCCCTCGTGGGTGAGGGTGAGCACGCTGCCGATCCCGTCGGCGGTGATGTCCAGGCGCACGGTGGTGTTGGTGGGATCGTATTTCGGCACGGCGAACTGGAAGGTCAGGCGGTGCGGCCGGTCCAGCTCCAGAATCTGGCCCACATGCTCGATATCCTCGCCGTCGCGGCGGTCGACGAAGGTATAGGCGCCGCCGACCTTGGCCTCGATGTCCACGCGGACCATCTCGCCGGTGGGGGTGGCGAACATGAATCGGCCCGCGATGGCCGGGTCGAGGAACGCGTCAAACAGCTGCTCGGGCGTCACGTTGAAGCGGCGGGTGACGGTGACGGTGCGGGTGGTCATCGGGAGGAATCCTTGTCCTGGGCCTCGAAGATTGCGTCCAGGGCGTCGAGGCGCTGGGTCCAGAGGGCGCGGTGGGTCTCGATCCAGGCCTGGGCGGCGTCGAGGGGAGCGGGGTTAAGGGTCAGCAGGTGCTCGCGGCCGGCCCGCCTGCGGACCACCAGGTCGGCGCGCTCCAGCATGCGGATGTGCTTGGAGACCGAGTTCAGCGAGATGGCGAAGGGGGCGGCCAGCTCGGTCACGCGGGCCTCGCCCTGGGTCAGCCGCGCCAGGATCGCCCGCCGGGTGGGGTCGGCGAGGGCGATGAGGGTGTTGTCGAGCTGCGGGTTGGCATTCATTCACCCATGTGGATGAATAGCTAGGCATGAGTCAATCGAGCATCAGTTGACCAACTCCGCCGGCTCTGCCATTTGAGCGACTGAGACTTAATCGCAAAACGGAACGCCCTATGAGACTCCTGAGCAACGCCCTTTTCGGAGGGACGGCGCTCGCCCTCCTGGCCGCGATCGTTCCGGCCCAGGCTCAGGGGGTGATCCCCGAGGACAAGGCGGTCGACGAGTTGGTGATCACCGCCATGCGGTTTGACGCGCCGCGCGCCACCGTGCCCTCCACGATCCAGATCATCGGCGCCAACGATCTGCGCCTGCAGCAGGCCCTGGCGCAGAGCGCGGTCGAGGCGGTCTCGGCCCTGGTGCCGTCCTTCTCGCCGACCCGGCAGAAGCTGTCGGGGGCCGGCGAGACCCTGCGCGGTCGCTCGCCCCTCTACCTTGTGGACGGGGTTCCCCAATCGACACCGCTGCGCGACGACAGCCGCGACGGCTTCACCATCGATCCCTTCTTCATCGACCGCGTCGAGGTGGTGTTCGGCTCCAACGCCATCCAGGGAGTCGGCGCCACCGGCGGGGTGATCAACTACGTCACCGCGCCGACGCCCAAGTCCGAGCAGGGCTGGACCGGCAAGGTCCTGGCCCAGACCAGCTTCGACGACGGCAATCTGAACGACAGCTTCGGCTACAAGGCCGCAGGCCTGGTGGGCCGCGACTTCGGCGCCTGGGACTTCACGGCCGGGGCCTCCTATGAGCGCCGGGGCGGCTATTTCGACGCCGACGGCCGCCGCATCGGCATCGACGCCACCCAGGGCGAGCTGCAGAACTCCGACAGCTGGTCGCTGTTCGGCAAGGCCGGGGTCGACCTGGGCGACGAGCGACGCCTGGAGGCCATGGTCAACCACTTCGAGCTGGAGGGCGGTGACGACTACGTGCTGGTCACCGGCAGCCGCGCCACCGGCCGGCCCGCCAGCGCCGTGAAGGGCGTCCAGCCCGGCCTGCCCACCGCTAACGAGGTCACCTCGGCGGCGATCACCTACAAGGACGGCGACCTGTTCGGCGGCGCCCTGACCGCCCAGGCCTTCGCCCACGACTATCACGGCGTATTCGGCGGCTCGATCACCGGGACCTTCCAGGACGTGCGGATCGCGCCGATCAACACTCTGTTCGACCAGTCGGCCAACAATTCCCAGAAGCAGGGCTTCAAGCTGGACTACGAGCGCGGCTTCGAAGCCTTGCCGGGCCTAAAGGTGCTGGTGGGGCTCGATGGCCTGAAGGACAAGACCTATCAGGAACTGGTGCTGACCAACCGCGTCTGGGTTCCCGAGACCACCTATAAGAGCCTGTCGCCCTTCCTGCAGGTCCACCAGGCGCTGTGGGACGACGGCATCCACCTGTCGGCCGGGGTGCGGCAGGAGAACGCCACCCTTGAGGTCGGCGACTTCACCACGCTGGCCTCGTCGGGCAACACCAAGGTCAGCGGCGGCGAGCCCAGCTTCACCGAGGTGCTGAGCAATGTCGGCGGCACGGTGCGCATCCTCGACGGCGTGACCGCCTACGCCTCGTATGCCCAGGGCTTCACCATGCCCGACGTCGGCCGGGTGCTGCGGGCCATCAACACCCCGGGCCGCGACATCGACACCTATCTGGACGTCGCCCCGGTGGTCTCCGACAACATCGAGCTGGGGGTCGAGTTCACCCGCGGGCCGGTGAACGGGTCCCTGGCCTGGTTCACCTCGTCGTCGGACAAGGGCGCCCTGTTGGTGCTGAACACCGGCGGCACCTTCGACGTGCAGCGCCAGCGCACCGAGATCGAGGGCGTCGAGGCCACCCTGCGCTGGGCGGCCAACGACTGGCTGACCTTGGGCGGCGCCTATTCGCACCTGGAGGGCCGCACCGACACAAATGGCGACGGCCGGGTCGACGCCGATCTGGACGGGGCCAACATCTCGCCCGACCGCCTGACCCTCACCGCCGACGCCAGCTACGGCGACTTCGACTTCCGCCTGCAGGGGCAGTTCTTCGAGGCCCGCAGCTTCCAGGGCCAGCCCGTGGCCAACACCTTCGAGGGCTATGAGCTGCTCGACGCGGTGGCGGCCTGGAACGCGCCCTTCGGCGTGGTCAGCCTGGGCGTCCGCAACCTGCTGGACGCGCAGTACATCACCTATAACAGCGACACGACCAACCCCACCGACAACGCCCGCTACTTCGCCGGCCAGGGCCGCGCGGTCACCCTCGGGATCGTGAAGACCTTCTGATGGGTCTGGTCCGCACCCTGCACGCCTGGGCCGGCGCGATCCTCGCGCTGATCCTGGTGATCCTGGGCGTCACCGGCTCGCTGCTGGTGCTGCGCGAGGACTGGGTGAAGCTGACGGTCCCGGAGGCGCGGATGGTGGTGACGCCGTCCGCAACCCTGCTGGGCGCGGCGGCCGAGGTGGTGGAGGCGAAGGGCACGCCGCGCAGCATGATGTTCGCCGGGCCCCATATCGGCGTCCACCGGCTGACCTACCCCAAGGACGGCATGGCCTATGCCGCCGCCGACGGCGCCATCCTGGCCCGCTGGACCGACACCGAGCGGGTCGAACAATGGGTCTTCCAGCTGCATCACCGGCTGCTGGCCGGGGAGAGCGGCGAGATCGTGGTGGGGGTGGCGGGCCTGGCCGGCGCCGTGCTGTGCCTGACCGGGGTGATCGTCTGGTTCCCGGCCTGGCGCAGCTTCACGGGCAGGGTCTGGCCCAGGTCGATGGCGCGGCGCGACTTGGTGTCCTCGCACCGGGACCTGGGCGTCCTGATGGCCCTGCCGGTCCTCGTCCTGTGCCTGACCGGGGGGATGATCATCTTCAACGACACCAGCAAGGCGATCGTGACCAGGCTGGCGCCGGGCGGCATCGAGGCGCCCAAACCGCCCAAGGCGGGGCAGGGGGACATCGACTGGCCCGTGGCCCTGGCCGGCGCCCAGGCGGCCTTCCCCCAGTCGACCCTGCGGCTGGCGAGCTGGCCGGCCAAGCCCGGCGCGCCGGCGGCCATCCGCATGAAGCAGCCGGCCGAGTGGCACCCCAACGGCCGCACCCTGGTCTATATCGACCCGGCGACCTCCAAGGTGATCGGCACGGTGGACGCCCAGGCCTTCGGCCCCGGCGCGCGGTTCCAGAACGCGGTCTATCCGATCCACGCCGCCTCGGTGGGCGGCGGGCTGTATGAGCTGGTGGTGTTCCTGGGGGGCGTCGCCCTGGCGGCCCTGGGCGGGCTCGGCCTCTGGTCGTTCCTGATCCAGCAACGGCGCAACTGGGCGCGGGAGCGCTAGATTGAGAAGCTCACGCCGCAGCCGCAGCTGGACTTGGCGTTGGGGTTGCGGATGCGGAATTCTGCGCCGGCCAGTTCGTCGACATAGTCGATCACCGAGCCCTTGAGCAGGATCAGGCTCATCTCGTCCACCAGGGCCGCCGCGCCGTCCAGCTCGACCCGCAGATCGTCGGACTGCGGCTCGCTGACCAGGTCGAACTGATACTGGAAGCCCGAGCAGCCGCCGCCCTCCACCGCCACGCGCAGCATGACGGGATGACCCTCGGCCTTGCTGAGGTCATGCAGCCTTTGGGCCGCGGTCGGGGAGAGGGTGAGGTCTGATGTGGTCATGATGCGTAAAAGCCCTGTGTGGACTATATGAGGGTCCAACGGCTT
>NZ_JBBKVV010000099.1:0-7572 GCF_037968635.1 Phenylobacterium sp. | reverse complement strand
GCCGCGTACCGCGCGTCCCACGGCGAGCCGCCAAATAGGCCACGGTAGATTTCTCTCACCATGCCGCCGCGGAAGAAGCCGCCAGCGCTGAAGAAGGCGGTGTCGGCATTGATGCCGGCACGAAACACCTTTGACTGACTGAGCGCCAGGGTGGTGACGATGCCGCCGCGGCTGTAGCCAGCGATGCCGACCCGGGCCGGATCGACCATGCCACGGCCGACAACGTCGGCGACCGCGGCCTCCATGGTCGCCACCGCGTCCATGCCCATCGCCCGCTGCATACGGGCAGGCGACAGATTGCTGCTCGCCGATCCATAGGCCTCCGACGCCGCAAGATCCTGGGTCGTCTCGTTGACCGAGAGCACGACATAGCCGCGCTCGGCCAAGACCTGCAGAGGGAAGGCCCATTGGAAGGTGTCGGCGGCGAACAGGTTTCGCGCGTCGGCAGCGTGGGTGATGACGATGGCCGGGTAGCAGCGGTTGGTCTCGTAACCCCGCGGATAGGTGATGTAGCCGCTGCTCGTCGTGCCAAAACGATTGGTCCAGGTGGCGGGTTGGCTGTGGAGCGGCGTGATGGCGTCGTAGCGGGCATTGGGTCGCGCAAGGACGCGCACGTCGCCCGTGGCGGCGCGGACCTCCACAAGCTCGGGCGCGCCGGTAAGGCTCTCTCGGCTGCAGACGCCGCGTTCAAGGGCGGCGTCGAAGGCGCAGGGGTGCAGGCTTTCGGCGACCTGACTGAGAGGCGTGGGGTTGGGATAGGCCGCCAGGCCGAAACGGTCTGGCAGGCGCACGCCGTAAAGGGCCTGACCATGGGCGCTCTTCCAGGCGCCAAGTCCGCCGCCCATGCCGCTGTAGCTCACAGGTCCGAGCCGCGAAACCTGAGTGCCTTGGGCCGTCAACTCGGAGAGTTCGTAGCGATCACCCTCAAGGCGCGTCAGGGCCAGCCGGCCCTGCGCGGTCGGCACGCTGGCCAGCAGGTTGCTGGCCGCGTCCGCTGGCAGCGCCGTCGCAGATGGCGCGCCAAGCTCATATCGCCAGGACGATTGGGTTGGCGCGCCGCTCGCCGATAGACCGGGGCGGCGGAAGACAAGGCGACGTGGGCCGTCCCAGGCGACGCCGCCGCCTTGGAAGGCCAGGGAGGCGGTGGCGCGATCCCCGGGCGCTTCGGCCACGACCCGCCCTTGGCCGGTTTGGACGTCCCGCACCCAGAGCTCTACAGCCTCCGCAGCAGGCTCGGCATAAAAGTCGGTGGGCGTGGTTTGGCCATCGACATAGGTCAGGCCGTGGTCGCGCCAGGCCTGGCGGGCTGGCGCCGATCGGGGCCGCAAGGTCACATACCAAAGCGCTTGGCCATCTGGGCTCCAGCCATAGGCTAGAACGCCCGTGGCGTGCGCAGACCCGCTGGCGTCAGGCGCCAAGCTCACGTCACCGCCAACCTGAACCAGGGGATGATGGACGACGCGTGGGGTTCGGCGGCCGGTGGCGTCGAGCTCATAGACCTGCACCCCGTCGCCAAACGCGCCGCGCACCGTCCAACCTTGATGGCCAGGCCGGGCCTGGAGGTCGGCGATGAAGGGGCCCTCAGCGACCTTCCGCGCCGGTCCGTCGCCCGCCCCGAGATAGAGACCGTAGCGGCTCTCGCCCAAGTCCAGCGACGGCTGCTTGGCGATAAAGGCCCAGCGCGCGCCATCTGCGCTGATCGCCACACTGGTGATGCGGGTCACTTCGATGATGTCGGGCAATGTCCAGGCCCGACCTGGCGCGACGCCTCGGGCCCCATGGCTTAGGAGGTTGGGCAACGTCGGTGAGGCCGAGGCGGGCCCTGACGGGCTCGCAAACACCAGGCTCAGCAGGATGGTCCCGAACGTCGCAAAGTTCGGGCCGTGACGCATTGGGAACTTGAGCTGAGACCTCATGGAGCAAGAGACGTTTCAGGTGAGGCTTTACCCTGGTGGCGCCGGCCGCCGTGGTGGCTGGGGCGCTGGAACCGTCGCACCTAAGCCGCCCGGCAGCCTTTTGTCGGCGTCACGGGTCGCGCGTGATGCGCAAGTCTGTTTGAAGGTCGACGCGAAAGGCTCGACACGTCGTGCCGTCGGCGGCCCAGTCGGACAGAGGCTTCTATGGCGACAAAGTTGGCGAAATACGCCGAAATAACCTAATAACTCGTCATAATTGGCGAATACGACGAGTCCAATGTTCAACAAAATAATCGTCATTCTTGACGATTTGAGCCGAAAATCTTATGTAATTCGCCATGGAAGTCGAGTTATGAGATTCAACAATCTCCTGTCGGATGACGCCGTCACCGAGGAAATCGGCTGCCGCGTTGCGGCCGTCCGGCTGCAGCGCCAGATGACGCAGGCCCAGCTCGCGGCGGCGGCGGGTGTCTCGAAACGTACAGTGGAGCGCCTGGAGGGCGGTGCGCCCACGCAACTTGGCAACCTGATCCGGTGCTTGCGCGCCCTCGACAAGTTGGAGGATCTCGAACGTTTCCTGCCCGAGACGCCGACCAGTCCTATCGCACTGCTCAAGGCTGGCCGGGCCCAACGATCGCGCGTCCGCGCCTCCAAGGGCGGCGCAACCTCAGGCGCGATCGCCAGCCCCACCGTCGAGGCCCCGGTCAGGCCTGGGTGGGTCTGGGGCGACCAGACGTGACGACGGTCGCGGAGGTTCGGCTGTGGGGAAGTCGCATTGGCGCGGTATCTCTGGCCGATAACAGCGATGTCGCCGTCTTCGCCTACGATCGGGCCTTTATGGATAGCGGCGTCCAGCTTGCCCCTCTGATGATGCCGCTTGGCCCTGACCTCTTCACCTTCCCAGATCTGCCGCGCGCCAGCTTTCACGGGTTGCCGGGGATGCTCGCCGACGCGCTCCCCGATCGGTATGGCAACACCCTGATCGACGCTTGGCTGGCGACCCAGGGGCGCACGCCGGAGAGCTTCAACGCCGTCGAGCGGCTTTGCTACACGGGCGTGCGGGGCATGGGCGCACTGGAATTCGTGCCCGCCCTCGGGCCTCGGCGCCAAACCAAAGCCAAGATCAATATTGACGCGCTGGTGAGGCTCGCCTCGGAGGTGCTCACCCATCGCAACGACCTGAAGGTCTCGTTCGCCGACAGTCGCAAAGCCGACGCCCTACGCGAGATTCTGCGGGTCGGCACCTCGGCCGGTGGCGCCCGAGCCAAGGCGGTGATCGTCTGGAACCCTGACACAAACGAGGTGCGCTCAGGGCAGGTCGAGGCGGGCGACGGCTTTGAGTACTGGCTCCTGAAGTTCGACGGTGTGGAGGGCAACAAGGACAAGGAGTTGGCCGATCCCCAGGGGTACGGCGCGGTGGAATACGCCTATGCCCAGATGGCCACCGCCGCCGGGATCACGGTGGCGCAATGCCGGTTGCTCGAGGAGGGCGGCCGCCGCCACTTCATGACCAAGCGGTTCGACCGGTTGGCTGGCGGCGACAAGCTGCACATGCAGTCTCTGGCCGCCATGGCCCATTTCGATTTCAACAATCAGCAGGTCAATTCCTACGAGCAGGCGCTGTTCACGATGCGTCGTATGGGTCTGCCGATGGCGGCGCTTGAGGAACAGTTCCGGCGCATGGTCTTCAATGTCGTGGCGCGCAACCAGGACGACCATGTGAAGAATATCGCCTTCCTGATGGATCGCGCTGGAAGGTGGCGTCTATCTCCGGCCTTCGACATCACCTGGAGCTACAATCCTGCCGGGGCGTGGACCGCCCAGCACCAGATGTCGATCAACGGCAAACGTGACGATGTGACGATTGAGGATTTCGAGGCCTGTGGCCGAACCGTCTCGATCAGCCGCCGGCGTGTCCGACGCCTCCTGGAGGAGGTTCGCGCAGCTGTCGTCCATTGGCCGCGCTTCGCCGAGGCTGCGGGCGTCGCACCAGATTGGCGACGTGCGATCGATGCCTCCCTGCGTCTCGACATCGGGAAATAGCCGCTCCGCAGGTCACGCCCGGCCCGGTGTCTCGGGGCGGGCGTTGGCAGGGTGGAATGGATCTTGGCGCACCGCGCGTCCGCGGGCTTGCCTGTGGAGGCTTTCGTCGCGTCGTCGAGAGGTTCTGTACCCGGCCGCGGTGAGGGCCCGACCTCTGGGCGCAGGGACGGTAGGTTTGTCGGGACCGCGCGCCCCATAGTGGCGCCTACGGAGCACAAAAGCCGCGCCTCAATCGGACCTCTCAAGCGCACGCCGAGCTGGGGGCCCGGGTGAGGCCTGAGAGGCCCGTCGCTTACCAGCGCTTGGTGAGCTGGAGAGAGATGACCCGACCCATGGCGTCAGCATTGGCCGGGTCATAGCCGATGCCCTGCGGAGCGTCGTAGAATGGCGGATCGGTGTCGAAGATGTTCTGAACGCTGGCCAAGGCCGTTAGGCCCGCCAGCGGACCGCTCGTAACTTGTGGGCTCCAGCGCAGCTGCAGGTCAGCGGTGGTCCAGCTCTCGATGGCCGTCCCATTGGCGGCCTTCTCATCGCTCAGATAGTTGACCGAAAGCGTCGCGCCGTAGGCGCCGTTGCGCCATCCACCACTGGCGCGCGCCCGAAGCCGCGCCGGGAAACCGGCGATCCCTTGCAGGTCCTGGGCGGGCGAGGTTGGGGTCAGCTGGCGCGAATAGGCAAACAGGTAGGAGGCGTTGGCGGCGAGATCGAAATGGTCGGCGTCGCGGTCGAAGCTGATGCCGGCGTTTAGGTCCAACCCCCTGACCTGCACCTTGGCGGTGTTGACGAAGCGCGCGTCCAAGAGCGCGCCGAACGCCGCGGGCGGATAGGTGGTGCTGGCTGAGTAGCTGGGGTCGCTGATCAGGGCGTTGATGCGGGCAAGGTCAGCTGGGCGGCTAGCATCCAGTGGGGTGATGAAGCTGCTCAGAGCCGGATCGTTGAGGGCTCCGGCCAGGTTGGTGAGCACCGGCTGGCCGATCCGGTCGTTGAAGGTTGTCTCAAACAGCGTCGCCCCGAGGGTCAGGCCGCCCATGGGCGCGGGCGCATAGTCGGCGCCGGCCGTCCAGGAGGTGGCGGTTTCGGGCTTCAGGCTGGTGTTTCCGCCAGTCTGGATCAGGGTCAGAATCCGCGCGGCGCCCTGGTTGAGGAAGGTGGGTCCGACGCCATAGGCTTCGTTGACCTCGGTCAGCGAAGGCGCCCGGAACGAGGTTCCATAGGTGGCGCGCAGCCGAAGGTCTGGCGTCGGTCGCCAAAGCAGGCCGATCTTAGGATTGGTGCTGTCACCGACGTCGTCATAGCGCTCGAAGCGGGCGGCCAGCGAGAGTTCCAAGCGCGGTGCGGTCGCTCCGTCTGCGGGACCGATAAGCGGCGCGCGCGCCTCGGCAAAGAGCGCGCTCACCGTGCGCTGGGCATCGGGTGTCACCAGGGTGAACGGGGTGGGTGAGGACCGGAAGGTGACGATGTGTTGTTCGAAGGTCTCGCGGCGTGTCTGCGCGCCGAGCGCTAGCTTCACCGCGCCGGCGGGCAGGGTGAAGAGATCGCCGTCGGCCTGGGCGCTCAGGGTTGTCACCCGGCTGCGGAATTCCGGGGCGGTGTAGCCAGAGCCCACAAAGTCGAGGACCGCGCGGGAATTGGCGCCGCCAGCTCCGAACGGGTTGAAATAGCCGTCGCGCGGCGCGCTGAACGCGGTGGCGGGATTGTCTGGCGCTGTGCCCAAGGCCTCGCGCAGCAGCAGGCTGTTGATGACGTTGCGGGTGCGGGTCTGGCTGTGCTCTTGGGCCAGCGCCCCGTAGACCTGCGCCTGCCAGGAACCAGCAAGCGCGATGTCGGCGCCCCCCGTGACGCCAAAGCTCTCCGCCGTTCCGCCACCGCGGCTCGCGCCCAGTTCATCGAAGAAGGAATAGCCGATCACGGTGCTGGCCGCGCCGGTCGGCGAGACGAAATAGGGGTTGGCGGGTGTCACCGTGATCGTGCTGGTGGACGGCGCGCCGTGGAAAGAAAATTCCCGGCGGCTGAAGCGCGCGTCGAAGGAAAGCTCCACCCGATCGCCAAGGCTCTGGTTGAGACTCCCATAAAGGCCTTGGCGCGTCTGCTCAGGTGTGAGGTCCATGCCGGCGTTGGGATTGGCCAGATTAACCTGGCCGGGCAGGAAGCTCGCTGGGGTGAGGTCAACCCCATTCTGGCCGCTTGGGATAGCGAAGCGCGGCTGATAGGCGCCGCCCGTCAGCACCAGCACATTACCAGGATGGGCCAGGAAGTTGCGGTGATCGGTTCCGCCAAAGCCCCGCAGGTCTGCCGTCGCGGTGTAGGGCCGGGCCGCGTAGGGCAGGGCGTCGCGGTGTTCGTATTCATAGGCCAGCAGGGCGCTGCCGCTCGACCAGGTGGTCCCAAAGGTTTGGCCCAGCTGCACCGAGCCCGCGCCCCCTTTCGCGCCTCCCACCCGCAGGCGGGTTTCGGCGCCTTCGAAATCGCGGCGCAGGATGATGTTGACCACCCCGCCGACGGCGTCGGAGCCGTAGAGGGCCGAAGCGCCGTCGAGCAGCACATCCACCCGCGCGATGGCCGCGGTCGGCACGGCGGAGACGTCGGAGAAGTCGCCGCGCGAGCCGGTGCCGGCCATCCTGCGGCCATTGATCAGGACCAGGGTGGCGTCGCTGCCCAGGCCGCGCAGGTTGACGCCTGTGGAGAGCGCGCCATTGGTGCCCAGCGTGTCGGTCGCGGTGATGGTGCTGGTCGGCGTACTCACCCCCCCGAAGGCTTGCGGCAAGGCGCCCAGAGCCTCTGAGACGGTGGCGTAGCCCGACCGGTCGATGGCGTCACGGCTGAGCTCAACGATGGGTGAGGCGCCAGCACCGGCCCCGCGAATGTGTGTGCCGGTGACCACAATCTCATCGAGGATGGCAGGCCCTGCGGTCGCGGGAAGCTCCGCCACCACCGCTGGCACGGCGTCCAAACTTGCGAGCATGCGGCTGGAGGTTGCGGCGCGCGTGTCCGCACCACGCTCGGTGAGCACCAGGACGTTGGGCCGGCTGCGGCGCACGACGATGTCGCTACCCGCCAGCAGCCGCGCCAGGGCGTCCTCCGGCGTGAACAGGCCCTGCAGGGCGTCTGCGCGGCGACCGCGCACCAATTGCGCCGGATAGAGCAACTGCAGCCGCGACTGCGCGCCAAACTCCACCAAGGCTTGATCCAGCCCGCCGGCCGGAATGTTGAAGGCGATCTGCGGGGCTTGCGCCACTGCGGCGTGGGGCGTGGCGGCCAAGGCCAGAAGCAAACTTGGGGCCGCGAAACAAGACAGGTGGTGACGCATGGATGGCACGTTGGTTTCCCCTCGGGTCCGCCGCCGGCGCCTGCGTTTGTCGCGGCGGCTCTTGCGTCGGGTCAGGGGGGAAGACGCGCCAGCTCGAGCTTGACCCTGGCGCGCGGCACGAAAGTCTTTAGGGCGCGGTCAGCCGGGCGGTGGCCTGCGCAGCCGAAGGGTCCCATTCCACTGCCGCTCAGGGACAAGCCCGTGCAGGTCTTTCACGGCCGCCAGGAACGCTTCGGTGTCGCCGGCGTCGAACACGCCGCTGACCTCTGTCTCGCCGATAGGGCCCGGTTCCAGCTCCATCTGGTC
>NZ_JBBKVV010000098.1:0-7934 GCF_037968635.1 Phenylobacterium sp. | reverse complement strand
CGCCAAGGCCGCCCCGCCCCGGACGGGGCCGTTCCGGTTCGCCTTCCCCGGCACGCCGTCCCTGCACAAGGGCTGGCCGGTCTTCGCCGACCTGGCGATCCGCTTCGAGAAGGACCCGCGCTACGCCTTCCTGCACCTGGGAAAGACCAAGATCCCGGGCCTGCCTCTGGAGCACCATCCTGTCTCCGCCACGGCGGCCAAGCCCATGGCCATGCGCGACGCGCTCAAACGCCTGGACGTCGACGCCGCGATGATCTGGTCCCTGTGCCTGGAGACCTTCTCGCTCACCGCCTATGAGGCCGCCGCCGCCGGGAGCGCCATCGTGACGGGACCCGATTCGGGCAATGTCGCCGCCTTCACCCGGGAGGGCGGCCACGGCCTGGTCCTGCCCGACGAGGCGGCGCTGACGGCGATGTTCGAGAGCGGCGAGATTCTGAGCCTGGCCCGCGCGCTTCGCCGCCCGCCTCTCTATGATATGGAGTTCAGCAACCTGACCGCCGACCTCATTGCGGAGCCTGCCTCGTGAAGGTCGTCTGCTTCTCCAGCTTCACCTTCTCCTATCTGAACCGCGCCCGGGTGCTGTTCCAGACCCTCAAGGTCCACCAGCCGGACTGGGAGCGGGTGGCCCTGATCACCGACGCGCCGCCCCCGGGGTTCCGGTTTGATCTCGCCAGCGAGCCCTTCGACCGGGTGGTCTACGCCCAGGACCTCGGCATCCCCGACTTCCAGGCCTGGCTCTTCAAACACGATGTGGTGGAGGTCTGCACCGCTGTTAAGGGCCCCTTCCTGCATCAGGCCCTCGCTGCGGGCGCGGACGCCGTGGTCTATCTCGATCCCGACACCGCCCTTTTCAGCAGCCTGGCGCCGCTGGAAGAGATGCTGGGGGTCGACGACATCCTGCTGACGCCGCACCTGCTCGACGCCAATGACGAGCTGGAGGCGATCCTCGACAACGACCTTTCGGCCTCGAAGACCGGCATCTTCAACCTCGGCTTCGTGGCCGTGAAGGCGGGCGGGGAGGGGACCCGGTTCGGTCGCTGGTGGAACGACAGGCTGCTGAGCTTCTGCTACGATGACATTCCAAACGGCCTGTTCGTCGATCAGCGCTGGTGCGACCACGTCCCGGCCCTGTTCGACAAGGTCAAGGTGGTCCGCGATCCCGGCTATAACGTGGCCAGCTGGAACCTCTCCAAGCGCCAGGTGGCGGTGGGCCAGGACGGGGCGATCACCGTAAACGGCCACCCCTTGCGCTTCTGGCACTTCACCAAGCTGGGCCCGACCGGCGACGCCATGACCAAGCGCTACGCCGGCGACAATCACGCGGTCTACGAGATCTGGCGCTGGTACAAGGAGGAGGTCGCCAAGACCACCGACCTGATGATCCCCGAGCGCTACTGGGCCTACGAGGCCTACGGTGACGGGACGAAGATCGCCAAGGCCCATCGCGTCCTCTACCGCGGCCGTCCCGACCTGCAGGCCGCCTTCCCCGACCCGTTCCAGGCCGACGGCTACCTCGCCTGGCTCGTCCACGAAGGGCATGCGGCGTAGGCGAGCCGTCAGCTTGCGCGCGCCATCCTGCTTCCCTACCGTGCCGCTCCCTTCCGACTAGGCTTTTCGATGCGCATCCTCGTCACCATCGCCCACTACTTCTCGGCTGAAGCCAACTCACAGCATGGCTCCACCAGCGAGCGGAAGCGGGACGATCGGCGGCAGGCCATCGAGGAGGTGATCTGCGCCTATCGCGGCCAGTTCGGCGTCTCGGCCACCCTGCATGTCGGCACCAAGAGCTTCCAGCCGGGTGTGGGGTCCGACGACGAGATCGACATCGTCGCGGTGACCACCGGCGAGAAGCATCTGCTGACCCCTGAGTTCTGCCGGCGATATGGCGTTAAGGTGGCCAAGCTTGATCTGGAAAACCCGCGGATGCTGGGGTTCAGCGCTCAGCAGATCATGGCCCAGCAGGCCAGCAGGTACGACATGTTCGTCTTCACGGAGGACGATCTGCGGATCAATGATCCGACCTTCTTTTCCAAGATCGTCTGGTTCAACCAGACCTTCGGACCCAAACGCGTGCTGTTCCCCAACCGCATCGAGTGGAATCGCAAGGCGCCGACCCTGAAGACCTATATTGACGGCGATCTGAGCCAAAAAGCGGCCGATCGGATGAACGCCTATGTGGAGGATGAGCCGATCCTGTATGGCGCGCCGCTGGGTCGCCAGACGGTGTTCCGCCGGGCGCGCAATCCACACTCGGGCTACTTCGCCGTGACCCGGGACCAACTCGACAACTGGATGCGTCAGCCCCACTGGCTGGACCGTGACGTCGGTTTCGTCTCACCCCTGGAGAGCGCCGCGACCCTTGGCATGGCCAAGACCTTCTCGATCTACAAGGCCTTTGGCCGCTCGGGCGGGTTCCTCGAGATCGAGCACCTGGACAACGGCTTCTCGAATCTGAAGATGCCCGTCATTCCCCCGCTCTGACGTGACCGGCCCCGCCAAATCCGCCGAGGACGGCCCGGAACTCGCCGCCAAGGTCGAGAGCCTGGCTCTGCGCCACGTGGCCCTGCGCGAAGAGGTGCAGCGGGCCCAGGCCGCGGAGGCCCTGACGCGCTCGCGCCTCAGCCAGGCCTTGGCCGACGCTCTACTGGCCTTGGCTCGCGCTGAGGCCGATGGCCGCGCCGCGGCGGCCAAGGCCTATCGCGCGGCGGCGCTGCCCGGGGTCCGCCACCGCCGCCGCAATCGCATCAAGCGCCGCCTCGACCGCGCGCTGGTCCGCCTGGGCCCGGTGGGGAGCGTACTGGTGATCGCCTGCTCAGGACTTTGGGCCAAGGGCGGCGGGTTCGCCTCCATGGCCGCCTATGCCCGGCGCGCCGCCGATCGGGCCGCCCAGCCTGCCGCCTTGCTGGACCAGGCCTGGTACCTGGCGACCTACCCCGACGTCGCGGCCGGTCGGCTGGCGCCGCTGGTCCACTATATCTCTCTGGGCTGGATGGAGGGACGCGCCCCTCACCCCTTGTTCGACCGCGACTTCTACGTCGCCCGCAACGCGGAGGAGCTTGCAGCCACCGGCCTCTCGCCCCTGGAGCACTTCGTCCATATTGGCGCGGCCAAGGGGTGTGATCCGCATCCGCTGTTCAGCATCGACCACTATGTCGCCCAGGCCCCCGAACTGGGCCAGACGGGCGAGAATCCGCTGGCGCACTATCTGCGCGACGGCTGGCGGCGCGATCTCAGCCCCCATCCGCTGTTCCAGGCGGCGCGTTATCGCGGCCAGTTGACCGAGGCTGAATCCCAGGTCCCCGCCCTGGTTCACTACGTGACGGCGGGGTCGGCACGGGGCCTGAAGCCCCACCGGCTCTTCGACCCGGCCTGGTATCGTGATCAGTATCCCGACGTCGCCGCCGGCGGATTCGAAGCCCTGAGCCACTATGTCATGGCCGGCGGCCACGAAGGCCGCAATCCGGGTCCCTGGTTTGACGCCGCCCGCTACATGGCGCTTCGGGGCGATGAACTGCGAACCGACGTCGATCCGCTGACCGATTACCTGCAGGGCGGCGCCTGGACGGTGGCCCAGCCCCTGGCCGGCGAGTCCGCCGACCCTCGTCTGACGCCTCTGGAAAACTGGGCTTCGCTCTCCGACGAGGCTTGATCGCACCCTAATTAGAGGCCCAGTTCCCGCAGCTGACGCCAGATGTCGCGATAGTAGTCGGCGACGTAGTGGAAGGGGCTCAGGCCCCAGCGGTGGCTGACATCGGCGATCATCAGGCCGGGATCAGCACTCACCCGCGCGGCGCCGGTAAGGTCGGCGAACCGCTGCTGATAGCCGCGCAGCAGAGCGTTGTGCGCGTCCAGCCGTCCGACGTTGCCCTCGAAAATCATCACGTCCGGGTCGAAGTCACGGCATTGGCCTGTGCGGTCCAGAAATCGCTGCGCCCACTGCGACTCATGCAGAATGATCTGGGCGCTGCTCAGGGGCGTTGTGTTCAGGAACGCTGCGGTCTCAAGGGCGGCTTCGCGCCAGAGCTGGTCGCACTGCGCCGAGGCGCGCGGCACGATCCGTGCAGAGGAAAAGGCGGGTTGATTCATGTAGCCGCTGACCTCGAGTTCCCAGCTGTGGGTCACCACGGTGTCGGGCGTCGCCAAGAGGTCGAAACGTTCGTCGATGAAGTCGAAGATGATATGGGTGGGGCGGTGATCGATAAGCGCGGCCAGGGCCGATTTCTTCAGATCAGCGCGCACGGCGTTGTTCTGATGGCGCGCCAGCCCTGGCGGCGGGTCGTTGGCCACGGCGACGCCCCCGAGCGGTCGGGCGAACAGGCTGGGCAGGCTGGTGCGCGAAATGTAAAGCAGGTCAGCGGGGGCTTCGCCAAGGATCGGCCACAAATCCCGCGTTATGCAGCTGCCGATTATCGCCACCCTGGCCACTCGGGCACATCTCCCATCAAACCCATATCCATTGCTTCATACCACAGCTCGCCCCGCGACCACCCCGGGCCGGGCGAACCCTCCCCTGCGCGAGCCCGCCGCGGGGGTGTGGCATTGACATCGCGAAGGGCGCCGATCATCTCTCGCGCGCTCATGCGGCCTTCTGTCGTTACAGTTGGCGTACACGACTTCATTCAGCGCAGCGATCTTTCGCCCGCAAGTAACGAGACGGCCCGGCGCCCATGAAGATTTTCAAGCTTTTGTCGGCGGACCAACCGGACAATCCGCTCACGCGCGCGATCCGCGAGGGCTATCCCTCCCTGTCGGTCGCCGCGGCGTTCAGCCTGGTCTCGAACCTGCTCTATATGGCGCTGCCGCTCTACACCTTCCAGATCTACGGGCGGGTGATGACCAGCGGCAGCATTCCCACCCTGCTGGTGCTGACCTCCGGGGTGCTGGCCACCTTCGCCGTCTCCGGGGTCATCGACCACTACCGTTCCAAGGTGCTGATCAACTACGGCGTGGTCATGGACCAGCGGGTCTCCGGCCACGTGTTCTCGGCTCTGTTCGACGGCGTGACGCGGGGCAATCCGGCCTTGCGTTCCCAGGCCATGCGCGACCTCGACAGTTTCCGCCAGATGCTCACCGGCCCCACCTTCGGCGTGGTGTTCGACCTGCCCTGGATGCCGGTCTTCCTGATCGTGTTGTGGATCATCGACCCCCTGGTGGGTGTGGTGACGCTGCTGGGCGCTGTTCTCCTGATCGCCATCACCCTGATGCAGGACCGCGCCACCCGGCCCGCGCTGGCCGAGGCCAACGAAGCCGCCCTGCGCAGCTACGCCTTCACCGACGCGGCGCTGCGCAACGGCGAGGTGGTTCGCGCCATGGGCATGGTGGAGACACTGGGCGGCCGTTGGGCCGGCTTCCGGCAGACCACCATGGACCGCAGCGCCGACGCCGGCGACGTGGCTAGCGCCTATTCCAACGTCAGCAAGTTCTGGCGCCAGGCGGTCCAGGTCCTGATCATCGGGATCGGCGCCTATTTGGTGGTGAAGGGGACGATTCACGCCGGCCTTCTGTTCGCCAACATGATCCTGGCCGCCCGCGCCCTCCAGCCGATTGACCGCCTGGTGGGGTCGTGGGACGGCATGCTGCAGGGCACGCGAGCCTTCGACCGGCTGATGCTGGTCTTCGGCGACTACAAGCCCGCCACCCCGGTCACAGGCCTGCCGCGCGCCACGGGCCGGCTGTCGGTGGAAGCCGTCAACTTCGCTCCGGCCGGCGCTGAGAAGTTTGTCCTGCAGGGCATCAATTTTAAGATCGAGCCGGGCGAGATGCTGGGCATCATCGGTCCCTCCGGCGCCGGCAAGTCGACGCTGTCGCGGCTGATGATGGGTATCTGGCGGCCCAACAACGGCAATGTCCGTCTGGATGGCGCCGACGTCTTCACGTGGGACCGCAAGGACTTCGGCCGCAACGTCGGCTACCTGCCGCAGGATACCGAGCTGTTCGCCGGAACCATCCGCGACAACATCGCCCGCTTCCAGCCCGAGATCACCGACGCCGAGGTGGTCGCCGCGGCTCAGCTCGCCGGGGTCCACGAGCTCGTGCTGCGCCTGCCGAAGGGCTATGACACCGACCTTGGACAGAGCGTCCATGTGCTGTCCGCCGGCCAGCGTCAACGCATCGGCCTCGCCCGGGCGGTGCTCGGGCAGCCGCCGTTCATCGTGCTCGATGAACCCAACGCCAGCCTGGACGCCGAGGGCGAAGACGCCCTGATGAAGGCCCTGGACACCCTGAAGGCCGCAGGCGTGACCATCGCTGTGGTCTCCCACAAGCCCAATCTGTTCCGCGCCGCCGACAAGATCCTCGTGCTGCGAGACGGGCGCATGGAGCTCTTCGGACCGCGTGATCAGGTGCTGGCCCGATTCACCCAGCCCGCCGCCGTGCCCGCCATAGGAGCGGCGCGATGAACCAGGACGTCACGCCGATCAAACCCTATGTGACCCCGACCTTCAGCGGCCAGGATCAGGCCCTCGATCCGGGCCTGAAACGCAAGCTGCGGCAGCCGATGATCGTCGGCGGCGTGATTGTCGGCGTCTTCGTCGTGGCCACGATACTCTGGGCGGCGGTCGCGCCGGTCCGCAGCGCCATCATGGCCCCGGGCGTCGTGCGGGTTGAGGCCAACCGCAAGATTATCCGGCACCGCGAGGGCGGCGCCGTGAAGGCGATTCCGGTGCGCGAGGGTCAGCACGTCGCCAAGGGGCAGCCGCTGCTGATCCTCGACGACGTACAGTCCCGCGCCGCGGTCGATGTGTTCCAGAGTCAGACGGACGCGCTCTCGGCTCAGAGCGCCCGCTTCGAAGCTGAGGCGACCGGTCGTCGAGTGATGAACTTCCCCGCCGACCTGACGGGCCGGATGGCTGATCCCCGCGTGGCGGGCGTGATCCAGGACCAGCAACTGCTGTTCTCCACGCGACTGCAGTTCTTCGACAGTCAGACCGACGTGTTGAACCAGCGCCAGAGCCAGATCGAATCGCAGATTTCCGGCGTGCAGGCCCAGCTCGATGCGCTGGAGGAGAATGTCCGCCTGACCAAGGAGGAGCTCGCGGGCTATCAGACTCTCTATGAGAAGGGCTTCGCCCCCAAGACGCTGATCCTCCGCTACGATCGGACCCTGGCTGATCTGGCCGGCCGCCGCGGCGCGCTGAACGCCGAGATTACCCGCCTGCGCCAGCAAAAGGGGGAAACCCGCCTGCAACTCAATGCGCTCCGCGACCAGCGGGTCAGCCAGGCCGCAGAAGGCCTGCGTCAGATGCAGGCCACTCTGTCGGAGGTCTCGCCCCGCCTGACCGCCGCGCGCCAGACCTTCAACGGCGCGGTGATCCGCTCACCGGTCGATGGCTATGTCCTGGACCTCAGCCAGTCGACGGTGGGTGGGGTGATCGGTGCGGGGGAGGTGCTGATGAACATCGTGCCCGCCAATGCGCCGCTGATCATCTCGGCCAAAATCAAGCCGACCGATATCGATGACGTGAAGATCGGCATGAAGGCCCAGGTGCGCCTGACGGCGTTCAACTTCCGCAAGGTTTCCCCGGTGATGGGCGACGTTGTCGCGGTCTCCGCCGACCAGTTGAGCGATCCGAAAACCGGCGAGGGCTACTTCCGCGCCGACGTCCGTATCCCACCCAAGGACCTGGCCGGCCTCCCCAAGGGCGCCAAGCTCAGCCCCGGCATGCCGGCCATGGTGTCCATCGTGACAGGCACGCGGACGGTGCTGTCCTACGTCGTCAGCCCGCTGACCGACACGATCAGGGACTCCCTGAAGGAAGAATGATGTTGGGGCGAACCGCCCTCGGCAAGCGCTGTCATGGGGCCTGGTTTCCCGCCGTTTTTACTGTTGCGCATTTTCGATGGTTCCGATACGTCTTCCTCGGGCTCGTTTAACCTTCGCCACGACCATGTTATGGCGATCGGTAAGGACTTCCTGGGACCGCGCCATTCGGCAA
>NZ_JBBKVV010000097.1:0-14942 GCF_037968635.1 Phenylobacterium sp. | reverse complement strand
GCGAGGAACACCGCATACTGCGCCTCGAACGCCCGCCGATAGGCCGGCCGGGCCTCAGCGCGGGCGAGGTAGGCGGCCAGGTTCGGATATTCCGCCACCAGGCCTGAACTCCCCAGCCGCTGCAGCACCGACACCATCATCAGGTCGCCCACGCTGAACGCCCCGTCCAGCCAGTCGGCGTCGGCCAGGCGCTGAGAAAGCTGGCTCAGCCGGGTGCGGATGCGCCCCTCGACTGCGCCGAGGCGCTCGTCGAACCAGCTCTTGTCGCGCTCGGTGAACATACTGGTCTCGCGCTCGATGATCGGCGGCTCCACGGTGTTGAGCGCGGCGAACAGCCAGTTGACGGCCCGCGCCCGCGCCCCGGCCTCGGCGGGCAGCAGGCCCTCATGGGTCTGGGCGATATGGAAGACGATGGCGCCGGACTCGAAGATCGCCACCTCGCCCGCCTCATAGGTCGGGATCTGTCCGAAGGGATGCAGCGCCATGTGGGCCGCTTGCTTCATCTCCGTGAAGGTCACCAGCCGCACGTCATAGGCCTGGCCCACCTCCTCGAACGCCCAGCGCACGCGCATGTCGCGGGCCAGTCCCCGGCCGCGATCGGGCGAGGCCTTGAAGGCGGTGAGGGTGGGGGTCATCTCGATCTGTCTCCCGGGTGTCCTGACCGCAGGACGAAGGGCCGCCGTGCGTCCCGACACCCGCCCACTATTTTCCGCGCGCGGCTATCCGTCCACATCGGCCGCTTCGAGGCGCGGGTGACGCTTGCCGGGGTCCGCGCCTTCGTCGGCCAGGATCCAGACCGGCAGATCGGCGACGGTCTCAAAACCCAGGCTCTGATACAGCCTCAGGCCCGCGTCGGAGGCGCCGAGGTGGAAGCGCGTCACGCCGCGGCTTCGATAGTCGGCCATCACCTGGGTCAGCAGGGCGCGGCCCCAGCCTCCGCGCTGGCGCTCCGGCGGCGTGGCCATCAGCGTGATCCCCGCGGTGTTTCCGGTCGGCGTCACGGAGACCGCGCTGACGGGGAGGTCGCCGTCCCAGGCGATCCAGGTCTCGATCCCCGCGGTTTCGGTGACGCACACATCGATCAACCGGGCGATGACCTCGCGGGGCGAGTCGAAGGCCGCCGCCGCCAGGTCCCCGGCGATCGCCACCAGCTCAGGCCCCAGCGCCCGGGTGACCCTCACCGGGCGGCTCGGCGCCACCGCCGTCCCGGCCCGCAGCACCATCAGCGGCGAGGTCCCCGCCGCCGTCAGGCCCAGCGCCACCGCGACCGGCGTCAGGGTCTGCGCCGCCTGGGGACTCAGCAACATTACCAGCGGCAGCCCGCGCTGCCGCGCCCGCGCCACCGACGAGACGAGGAAATCCTCGGCGTCGGGGCCCGCGCCCAGGGCCAGCCGGTTGAAGTCGGCCGACGGGTCGCCGGTCAGGCCCAGGACACCGGTCCGCGTCAGGCGCATCTCCACCCCCGGCACGTCCACCATCTGGGCCACCAGGGCGCGCACGCACAACCGGATCAGCTCTTCGGTCTCATCCATGGTCTCGCCCCCGCGCCCAGCCCATGCATCTAGTTGCCCGGCGACGCGTTGCCTATCCATGGCAAATGATCCGAAGTTGAACCCCGGCGGCGACGGCGAGACAATTCGCACGGAAGACGCGAGCGGCGGCCAGAAGACCGGCCACATCCGATGGGTGCTGGGCATCGGCACCCTCCTGGCCATCGTCGGGATCGCGGTCGTCCTGCTGCTGAGCTGATCGGCGCTCCGTCGCGGCGGCCGCTTGGCGACCTGACGGACGAGCCTCCGAGCCTGATTGAACCTCCGGTGAAACGGCGTTAGCTGTACGGCGTATTTCAAACAGCCGTTCGCGGCGCCTATTTCCAGGACTGACCTCATGAAGCTCTATTCCGGCGACCTCTCCCCCTATTCCGCCAAGGTGCGGATGCAGATCTACGCCAAGGGCATCTCCGACATCGACATTGAGCTGCCCCCCGGCTTCATGACCGGCGAGTTCCACAAGACCTCGCCGCTCGCCCGCATCCCGGTCCTCGACCTGGGCGGCGACGTGATCCCGGAATCCGAAGTGATCTCCGAGTACCTGGAGGAGATCTATCCGCAGAACTCCATGCTGGGCGCCACGCCGCGTGAGACCGCAGCCATCCGCACGGTGTCGCGCATCGCCGACATCTACCTGATGAACAACATGTTCATGCTCTCGGGCCAGGGCCGCGCCTCGACCCGCAGCGCCGACATCGTCAAGCTGCTGAGCGGCCAGGTGATCCGCGGGATCAAGGCCCTGGAGCACTATATCGGGACCGACGGTTTCGCGGTCTCCGGCCGCCTGACCATGGCCGACTGCACCCTGGTCCCGGCCCTGTTCCTGGTTCAGAACGTCCTGCCCACCGTCGAGGTCGAGAACCCCATACCGGCCTCGCCGAAGGTCGCCGCCTACTGGGCCGCCATCCAGAAGAACGAGCACGCCGCCGCCACCCTGGTGGAGCTCTATCGCGGCCTGGCCGAACGCCGCGAACTCATCGCCAAGATGGCCGCCAAGGAAAAAGCCAAGGTCGCTGCCGGAGCCTGACCGCCCACTTCCCCTCTCCCCCTGGGGAGAGGGCCCCCGGCTTTAGATCCTCCCCCAGGCGCGCAGCGCCGATGTGGGGGAGGTGGACCGGCGCGCAGCGGCGGGCCGGAGGGGGATCAACGTAGTTGACCCTTACCTCAGTCAAACAAGGGTCAAAGTCCCCCTCAGGCGCTCCGCGCCAGCTCCCCCAGGAGGGGAGCATCTAAGGGCGCGCCGCCCTAGCGCCCGCGCTCTTCCACAAGTGGGCGAGGAGGTGCTGAGCCGAGATCCTCCCCCGGCGGGTCCTAGGTGTGGGTGTGCAGCGCCAGATGCTTGGCGACCTCGGCCGCGTAGCGCTGGCTGACGGGCTCAAAGCGGTTGCGGGCCTCGTCCCAGGCGTTCACCTCCCCGTCGGCGATGTCGTAGACCCAGCCATGCAGCCGCAGGTCGCCGCGCGCCAGCCGCACGGCGACGGCCGGATGGGTCTTCAGGTGCGTCAGCTGAAGAATGACGTTCTGTTCCAGCAGCATCAGGCCCCGCGCGCGCTCGTCCAGATCCTTGCCCAGCTCGTTGGTGATCTCGACGGCGGCCCTCGCATAGGACAGCCAGTTCCTGACGTGGGGCAGGGCGCCCAGCCCCTCCAGGTGCATCGCCCCATGCATGGCGCCGCATTGGGTGTGGCCGCAGATGACGATGTGCGGGACGTTCAGCGCGGTGCAGGCGAACTCGATGGCGGCGGTCGTGCCGCCGGTCTCCAGGGTGTGGGGCGGCACGATATTGCCGGCGTTGCGGACGATGAACAGGTCGCCCGGCTGGCTTTGGGTCAGCATGCCGGTCTCGATCCGCGAGTCCGAGCAGGTGATGAACAGGGCCTCAGGCGACTGGCCCTGCGCCAGTTTCTCGAACAGCTCGGCGTTGTCCGGGAAGACTTCCTGCTGGAATTTGACGACGCCCGCGGCGAACTTCGGCATGGCTTTCCCTGCTGGTGACCCGCCCTTCGATGACGCGGCGCGGGACGAACCGCAAGGGGACTGAGCGCTCAGTGTGGCGCGGGTCCCATCGTGGCGGCCGTCGGCTTGCGGCGACCCCGGTCACGACCGCATCCGACCCGTTGTGGACGTCAGACCAATAAGGGCTACGCTGACCCCATGACGACGACTCTTTCTAGCCAAGTACTCTATCACCACCTTGGTCGCTTGTTGGCCGATCCGCCTGATCTATTGGCCTTCGACGACAAGTGGAACCTTTCGAACGAAACGATCCAATGGCTATAGCAGGCTGCTGCTCTGGTTAAGGCGGCGGGCCATCTCGAGCTCAGCGCCCGACTAGACTATGCGGTAAAGCAGCTCGTGGGATCTTATTCACCGGAGGAAAACGCTAAGGACATCATCTTGGTTTTGAACCAAGTCCTCGCCATAACTGAGCTGCAGCTTCCGGTCAGCTCCCAAGGGGTATTTGTCGCCACGGGAGCATCGCTTGATGCCTACGCTGCCCTATCGAAGATCATCGGCGAAGCAAGCGCCTCGATATTGATCGTTGACCCTTATATGGATTTCGCCGCCGTGACCGAGGTCGCAGAGTTGGCTCCCAATGGGGTTATGGTTCACTTGCTATCTGATGCTGGGACCGTAAAGCCGACCCTCAAACCCGCAGCAGAAAAGTGGGTTGAACAATACGGTGCAGCCCGACCTTTGGAAGTGAGACTGACTGAAGCTCGGTTACTCCATGACCGCCTCATCATTACGGATGCGCAAGTGGCATGGATATTGACTCAATCTCTAAAGGACTTCGCCAAGAGGTCTCCCGCAACTATCCAGAAAGCTGACAAAGATCTCGCCATCATGAAGGTCAAGGCGTTTGACACGATCTGGAACGGAGCTGCTTTGCTCGTCTAGTCGAGCGTCCGCTCCCCACCCTTCTCGGGGTTACGGTGACAGTGCACCTAATTAGATGCCGAGTTCTGAGTTCTCACCGCAGTACCCGTATCACCACCCTGGTCGCAGACGTTTATCACCGTCAAAGACGATGACTGAGGCTCGGCGGCTGAAGGACCAGATACCCGATGGAATCCGCCCGTCTCCAGCCGCCATAGCAACCGCAACGCCCAGCCGGCGTTATGGTCAAGCTCGTGGCCGGCCTTCGCCGGGTAGGGCCTCAGGATATTCTCCCATGGCTGTTCGTCGCGCCGGTTTGCCCCTCACCGCTCCCTCCGTCCCCCTCTTCGCCATCGCGGTGGTGCTGGCGGTTCTGTCCATGCTGGTCCAGTACGGCGGCATCGCCATCCCGTTCATCAGCGAGCACGTGTTCGCCACCCTCGCCGTGGCCTTCGCGATCCTGACCGCCGGCGTCCTGCTGCGCGGAGCCTGACGGAGCGAGGCTGGAAGCCCGTCCTACGGCAACGAGGCGCGCTTCCAGGCCCGTGGAGTGTGGTCTGCCCGGGCGGTGGGGCGTTGGAGCCCATCACGCCAACGGCCGGACATGCGCCACCAAGAGCGCCAAGAACTGCCAGGAACTGCGGTGACAGTGCACTCAACTCCGCACCGAATTTACCTTTAAGTGCACTGTCACCGTAATCCGTCCGTAATCCAGACCGATTTCGGTGCCGAACCTGCTGGTGGCGCTGGCGGCGCATTGCTCGCGCTGAGACGCAGGCTCAACGCGCGTGAACGGGTTCCTTCGCCCAGGTTGTCGCCAGACGTCTCCCGAGGGGATGGCGCTACGGGCCGACCGCAAACGTCCGTTCGTCGGCATCATCCACTGCGGCTGCGCATAGCTGTCCGTCTCAATGCGCTCGCTTTACCGACGTCCGTAATCCACCCTCCGCTGCCGTCGGCAGGGTCCGGTTTCGGGCGGTCTGGGGGAATGTCTGCTTGCGGCGGCCTTGCTCGGGACCGCTCGCGACCCTTAGCGGAAGTTACGTCATTCGGCCTCATGCCTTAGCGCGAAGGCTTGTTCCCAGGCCCTGGTTCGCAGGGCATCCAATTGGTCGTTCTCGGCGTGCAGTGGGTTGCCGTCTTGATGGAGGACTAGGTCATTCAGGGAGCCCATGCCCCCAAAAAGCCGGAGAAAGCGCTGCACGCCGTGCGCGTCGGACTTGGCCACCTCATCTGCGGCGCGCCTCACATGATCTGCCCAAAAGTCATCGTGGCCGGCCAGGCGCTGCTCCAGCGCTCTCATCGTCCTCAGCAGTGCTTCGACGTCGGGATGCAACTTCATCCTGGAAGCTTAGCAGCCCAACTTCCGCTCACCACCCTTCTGCGACCTTGGGGACGTCTGGTCTTGGGACCCATCTCAAAGGCCCGCTTTAGGGCCAGTGGCCAACGGAAGCTCGCGACCCATTGCGGACGTTGCGACGGGCGAGCGGCTACCCTAACTGTTGGCCTTGGTTGCCCAAGCCTGCTCAAGCTCTCGAATGCGCTGACGCTGATACGGCGTTCGAAGTTCTGTGCGCTCGAAAAAATGTCCGTCGCGCCAGATGAGGCCAGCTTCCACTCCACGCATCTTCAGCTCGTCGAGGTTCTCAACTCGCTCATAGGCCCAAACCCTCCAGCGAGGCACAAGGAGGGACCAGCTAAGCCAAGCTAACGGCCAGCTTACAAGGAAGGTAATGCCCGCCGCCGTACCTGCCGACTGCGGATCAAGGTCGAACAGCAAAGCTGCTCCATAGGCCAATAGGGGGAGGCCAAACATAGTCACCATGACGGTGCCGTTGACGGTCAGCCCGCCGCGGCTGACGGCTTGAGAGGGAGTCATTTTGATAGCCAATTCGGAAAGCTCCCGAGCGTCAATGCTCTCTTCACGGTGCCAACTTACTAGTAGGTTCGAAATGTCCGCTCCCCACCCGTTGCGGACCTTCCCAACGCCCGCTCTCCGCTCGAAGCAGGCTCACTTCGCCGACTTAGACCATGGCCCTGAAGGCGCCGTCCTCAGCTTGGCCCTTGAAGTCTACGCCCCTGGGCTGGCCGCCGCCCCGCAACTTCGGCGGATCCGACCCCGCCTCCGCTAACCGGCCTGCGCCCTAAAGTTCGCGGAAATATCTGGCGACCGGCCAGGGCTCGAACCCGAAGTTTTCATAGGTGGCGCGTGACGGGGCATGGCCGGGGTCGCCGCCGGTCTCCACCATCGCCATGGACATCCCCGCCGCCCGGAACTTCGCCATCGCGGCCTCCATCAGGGCCTTGGCCACGCCCCCGCGCTGGGCCTGCGGGTCCACCGCCAGGATGTAGATCTCGCCCATTCCGTCCTCCGGGTGCAGGCGCAGGCCGACCCAGCCGACGATGGCCGCCCCCTGCCGCGCCACCAGAACGTCCTGGCCGTTCGCCGTCAGAAAATCGGCGATGTCGTCGGTCTGCCGGACCTGCCAGCCCTGCGGGTAGAACGCCTGGTAGACGTAGGACGGAACGGCGGGTTCGAGCTTCTCGAACACCGGCGCCCAGGCCCGCATCGAGAGCGCCACGACGAGGTCGTGGTCCGACGGCTGGTAGAGGTCGATCTTGAGGGACACGCTGCGGCTCCTGGATGGCGCGGAAGACTTAACGCGGCGCGGCCGATGAGTCCCCCCGCCAGGCCGTGGCGCCTGCACCGGTCTAGTCTTGGGTCCCGCGCAGCTTGCGGGCCATGTCCTGCAGGCTCGCCCGCAGCGCCACGATCTCCTCACCGGGCAGGTCCAGGGCGCAGGCCAGCGCCAGGGGCACGCCCGCCGCCTGCTCCTGCAAGGCCTGGCCTTGGTCGGTCAGCGTGATCTGCACGCGGCGTTCGTCGGCGGCGTCGCGGGTGCGGCGCACCAGGCCCGCGCTCTCCATCCGCTTCAGCAGCGGGGTGAGGGTGCCGCTGTCGAGGCCCAGCGCCTCGCCCAGATCGCTCACCGTGCGCGGAGCCTTTTCCCACAGGGCCATCATGGCCAGGTACTGGGGATAGGTCAGGCCGAGCGGCTCCAGCAGCGGCCGGTAGGCCCGGGTCACCAGCCCGCTCGCCGCGTAGAGGGCGAAGCAGAGCTGGTTCTCGAGCCGCAGTTGTTGCGCGACACCCCGACGGTCACTTGTCGGGGTTCGTGGGGCCGCGGCGGTCTTGGTGGTCTTGGGACTCATTGCGCCCTTACGGTTATCCCAACATCGACGTTGCCGCGAACCGCATTCGAATAGGGGCAGACCTGGTGGGCCTGGGCGATCAGGGCCTCGGCGGCTTGCTGGTCAAGGCCTTGCGTCTCTACATCCAGCGCCACGGCCAGGCGGAAGCCGCCCTCGGCGCGGGGGTGCAGTTCGACGGTGGCGGTGACCGCGGCGCCGGTCAGGGCGATCTTCTGCTGGCCAGCGAGGAACCGCGCGGCGTTCTCGAAACAGGCCGCGTAGCCGGCGGCGAACAGCTGCTCGGGGTTGGTCGCCCCGCCCTTGCCGCCCATCTCCTTGGGCAGGGCCAGGTCCAGGGACAGCAGGCCATCGGGGGTCTCGACATGGCCGGCGCGGCCGCCGACAGCGCGGGCCTGGGTGGAATAAAGGGCGGGCATGGGGTCGTCTCCGTGTTTGATTGTGCAATATTATATTGTGTACAATCTAATTGCTGTCAAGTCAGGCAAGGCGGGCTTTTCTTCCATCCGCGACCACCACGCAGTTGCCTCCGCCCCAGGCTTCCCCTCAATAGGGGCGGCCGGCCCTTGAGTCCCGGCGCTGGGGTCTAACCGCATGTTTCGTCTGGAGAACGCCCAGAGCCTGGTCGGCGTCGCCCTGACCCTGGCCATCTGCTGGGCCATGTCGGAGGAGCGCAGCCGCTTCCCCTGGAAGCTGGCCCTGGGGGCGATCTTCGTCCAGGTCTCCCTGGTCCTGCTGCTGTTTGGCCTACCGGGCGCCCAGGCGGTGATCCAGGCCCTGAACGACGGCGTCGACGGCCTGGCCGCGGCCACCTCCCAGGGCACCCAGTTCGTGTTCGGCTACATGGGCGGCGGGCCCCAGCCCTATGCGGTCACCAATCCCGGCGGCCTGTTCGTCTTCGCCTTCCAGGTCCTGCCGCTGATCCTGGTGATCTCGGCCCTGTCGGCCCTGCTCTGGCACTGGCAGATCCTCAAATGGATCACCCGCGGCTTCGGCTTCATCTTCCAGAAGACCATGGGCCTGGGCGGCGCCTCGGCCCTGGCCGTGGCCGCCAACATCTTCCTGGGCATGATCGAGAGCCCCATCGTCATCCGCGCCTTCCTGGACAAGCTGACCCGCTCGGAGCTGTTCCTGATGATCGTGGTGGGCCTGGCCACCGTCGCCGGCTCCACCATGGTCGCCTACGCCACCATCCTGAAGGACGCCCTGCCCAACGCCGCCGCCCACGTCCTGGTGGCCTCGATCATCTCGGCGCCCGCCGGTGTCCTGCTGGCCCGCATCATGGTGCCGGAGAAGCCGGGGCAGGGGGGCTTCTACGCGGATTACAACTCGCTGCTGAAGTACGACAGCGGCATCGACGCCATCTCCAAGGGCACGATGGACGGCCTGACCGTGGTGCTGAACATCTGCGCCATCCTCATCGTCTTCGTGGCCTTCGTGGCCATCGGCAACGGCATGCTCTCGGTCTTTCCGGACGTCATGGGATCGCCGCTGACCATCGAGCGGATCCTGGGCGTGGTCTTCGCCCCCCTCGCCTGGACCCTGGGCATCCACTGGGACGAGGCCTTCAAGGCGGGCTACCTTCTCGGCGTGAAGCTGATGCTGACCGAGTTCATCGCCTTCATCCAACTGGGCGCGGTCCCGGCGGGCGAGATGACCGAGCGCACCCGGATGATCATGACCTACGCCTTGTGCGGTTTCGCCAATGTCGGCTCGGTGGGGATCACCGTCTCGGGCATGGGCGTCCTGATGCCCGAACGCCGCAACGAGATCATCGGCATGGTCTGGAAGGCCCTGGTCGCAGGCTTCCTGGCCACCTGCATGACCGCCGCCGTGGTGGGCGCCATGCCGCGCGAACTGTTCGGCCAATGAAGGCTGTTGTCCTCGCCCTGACCCTGGCGGTCGCCCCCATCGCGGCCCTGGCCCAGTCGCTGACCGTGGTGGCCCTCGACGGCAAGACCAAGGTCCTGACCCCTGCGGACCTCACCGACCTGCCGCGCGCCGAGGTGAAGGTGACGTTGGACAGCGGCGCCAAGACTTATGAGGGACCGATCCTGACCTATGTCCTGCGGGCAGGCGGCCTGCCGGTGGGCCCCAGGCTGCACGGCGACCCGCTGCGCGCCTATGTGGTCATGACCGGCAAGGACGGCTTCCAGGCGGTCTATTCCCTGGCCGAGCTGGACAAGGACTTCCACGACGACGTGGTGATCCTCGCCTACCATGTCGACGGCAAGCCGCTTCCGGACAAGGAAGCGCCCTGGCGCCTCGCCTCAGGCGGCGACAAGAAGGGCTGGCGGTCGGTGTTCGGGTTGGCCCGGATCGAAGCGCATCTGTCGGATGCGTCCGCCAAGACGCCGGCCATGGACCACGTCCACTAGGCGGGCTTGATCAGCTCCAGCGACCGGATGCGGCTCTCCAGGTCCGGCCCCACCGCCATCACGAACAGCTCGTCAGCGCCGGTGCTCGCGGCCTTGGCGTCCAGCCGCGCCTTGACGGCGGCTGGGTCCCCGACGATGGAGCGCGCCATCACGCCCGCCAACCGCGGGTCATCGGCCCGCTCAGCCAGGAAGGCCAGGGCCTCGGGAATGGAGGTGAACCTGCGCCGCTCGCCGTCGAGAGTGGCCAGGTTTCCGGCCCGCATGGGCGCGGCCAGCCGCTGCGCCTCGGCGTCGGTCTCGGCGGCAAGCGCGATGGTGGCGATCCCGGCCAGCGGTTCGGACCGGAACACCGAGGGGCGGAAGTTGCCCTTGTAGGCGGCCACCGCCGGGCCGCCATCGGTGCGAGCGATGAACTCGGCGAACACCATGCCGACGCCGGCTTGCGCCGCGAAGAGCGCGCTGTCGACCGAGGTGCAAAGCAGGAAGGGGTCGGGGTGCGACGGCCCCTTCGGATTGGCGTGGATCTCCCGGGCCGGGTGGGCGTCGGTGATCGGCTCGGTCCCGGAGGCGTCCAGCAGCCAGGCGCAGAGAAGGGCGAAATACTGCGGGAAAGCTTCGGAACCCGAGGAGCGAAGGGCGCCTCCGGTCCGTTGGTCTGTCCCCAGGGCGCGGCCGACCCCCAGGTCGATGCGGCCCGGCGCCAGGGCCTCCAGCTCCATGAACACCTCGGCCACCTTCAGCGGCGAGTAGTTCACCAGCATCACCCCGCCCGACCCCAGCCGGATCGTCGAAGTGATCTGGCTGGCCGCCGCGATCAGGATCTCCGGGGCCGGTGAGCCCAGCCCGCCGATGTTGTGGTGCTCGGCCACCCAGAAGCGGTGATAGCCCAGCCGCTCGGCGGCCTTGGCCACCTCCAGACTCTCGCGCACCGCCTGGGCCTGGGTGTTGCTCCCGCTCACCGGCGAGAGGTCGAGGACCGAGAGGGTGTAGGTCATGTGGCCCTGGGCGCGGTCTTCTTCAGCACGGCGGAAAAGCTCAGCACCGCCTCGCCCTCGACGGTCATCAGGCCGCGCACGAAGACCATGCTGCGGCCGGCCTTCACGACGTCGCCGGTGCATTCCAGCAGCGCACCTTCGGGCACCGCGCCGACGAACTCGCTGTTGAAGGTGGCGGTCACGCTGCGGCTGTCGGCCAGGGCGTCGCGGGCGATCACGAACAGGCAGTAGTCGGCGAAGGTCATCAGCGCCCCGCCGTGCATGAAGCCGCCGCCGTTCATGTGCTTGTGCTCGGGCCGCATGGCGCAGACCGGCCTGCCGTCCTCGGCGATGCGGTAGTAGAAGGGGCCTGCGTGATCCTCGAAGGGGTCGTTGCCGTACATCGACCACCCGGCCCAGTCGCCCTCGCTCACCACGACATGCACCCAGGGATTGGTCTCGGTTTCCGTGCCGTCCATGATGTCGCCTCACCCCGCCGGAAGCGTTTGCCCGCCGCCGATCCAAACACTAGTTTGCCGCTCCGAAGAGACGACGCCGCAAGGCGACCTAAGTGGCGGAGAGAGATCATGCAAGGCCGGACTGTCTATCTGTGCGGGGGCCTGCGCAGCCCGATCGGCCGTTACGCCGGAGCGCTCTCCAAGGTCCGCGCCGACGATCTCGCGGCTCACCCGCTGAAGGCCCTGATGGCCGCCTATCCCAAGCTCGACTGGGGTCAGGTGGACGAGGTCATCTACGGTAACGTCAACCAGGCCGGCGAGGACAACCGCAACGTCGCCCGCATGGCCCTGCTGCTGGCGGGCCTGCCGTCCACCGTCCCCGGCCTGACGGTGAACCGCCTCTGCGCCTCGGGCCTGGACGCTGTCATCGCCGGCGCGCGCACCATCGCGGCGGGTGAAGCCGACCTGATCATCGCCGGCGGGGTGGAGAGCATGAGCCGCGCGCCCTTCGTGATGGCCAAGCCCGACAGCGCCTTCTCCCGGACCCCGGAGATGTACGACACCACCATCGGCTGGCGCTTCGTGAACCCGCAGATGAAGAAGGAGTACGGGGTCGACGCCATGCCGGAGACGGCCGAGAACGTCGCCACCGACTACCAGATCAGTCGCGAAGACCAGGACGCTTTCGCCCAGCGCAGCCAGGCCCGCGTCGGCGCCGCCCGCGCCAAGGGCTTCTTTGAGGGCGAGATCGCGCCCCTGACGATCAAGGACCGCAAGGGCGACATCGTCGTCGCCGAAGACGAACACCCCCGCCCCGACACCACGCTCGCGGCCCTGCAGGGCCTCAAGCCCATCGTCCGCGAGGGCGGCACGGTCACCGCCGGCAACGCCTCAGGGGTCAATGACGGCGCGGCGGCCCTGCTGCTGGCCTCGGCCGAGATGGTCCAGAAGCTGGGCCTCGAACCGCTGGCCCGCATCGAGGGCGGCGCCTCGGGTGGCGTCGCACCCCGCATCATGGGCGTGGGCCCTGTGCCGGCGGTGGAGAAGCTCTGCGCGCGTCTGGGGATCACGCCGCGCGACTTCAACGTCATCGAGCTGAACGAGGCCTTCGCAGCCCAGGCCCTGGCCTGCACCCGGTCCTGGGGTCTGGCCGACGACGCCGAGCACGTGAACGCCCACGGCGGCGCCATCGCCATCGGCCACCCGCTGGGGGCTTCCGGCGCGCGCCTGGCGCTCACCGCCGCCCGTTCGCTGCACAAGAGCGGCGGCGACCGGGCGCTGGCCACCATGTGCGTCGGCGTCGGGCAGGGCTCGGCCCTGGCGCTCGCCAAGGCATGATCCGCCTGCTGATCCTCACCGGCGCCCTGGCCCTGGCCAATCCGGCCCTCGCCCAGGACGCCCCGGTCAAGACCGCGCCGGCCGTCGCCCCGCCGTTGGCCGGTGGTCCGGCGCCTGGCGCGCCGAAGAAGCCGGGGACTCTGGTGGAGGCCCTGATGGCCGCCGGCTTCGACCCGCACACCAAGCTGGTGGGGGAGAGCGTCCAGGTGATGTCTGGTCAGCGCGCCACCCTCGATATCGCCAGCGGCAAACCCGTCCTGGAGGCCGTCGAAACCGGCCATGTCGACATGGCTTTGCCGGAGGGCGCGCCCGACAGCTACAAGCCGCTCGCCCCCGGCAAGGTCGCCTTCGCCGTCGACGGATCGGCGGCCAAGAAACAGTCCTTCCTGAAGATCTGGAACGGCCTGCCCCACGCGGTCGGCTACCTGGCCGAGATCACCGCCATTCGCGAGGGCAAGCTCGCCAGGCGGATGGCCCAGGTCTGCGCCGTGCCTGGCGGCGGCACGAACTACGAGATGTGGCCCGACCCCGTCATCGCCGTCACCCTGTCGAAGATCGCCGAAATCCCCGACGACAAGATCACCTGCAAATAGAGCCGAGAGAGACATCATGGCCCTCGACCTGGAAACCCGCGAACAGCTGATCGACATGGTCCGCCGCTTCGTCTCCGAACGCCTGCGTCCGCTGGAGGCCAAGGTCTCCGAAGAGGACGCCATGCCACCGGAGCTGGTGACAGAGATGAAGGAACTGGGCCTGTTCGGCCTCTCCATCCCGGCCGAATACGGGGGCCTGGACCTCTCCATGGAGGACGAGTGCCTGGTGGCCGTGGAACTGGGCCGCACCAGCCCGGCTTTCCGATCCACCTTCGGCACCAATGTCGGCATCGGCAGCCAGGGCCTGGTGATGTTCGGGACGCCGGCCCAGAAGGCCAAGTATCTGCCGGGTATCGCGTCGGGCGAGATCATCACCTCCTTCGCCCTGACCGAACCGGAAGCCGGGTCCGACAGCGCCAATGTCCAGACCAGCGCGATCCGTGACGGCGACGTCTATGTCCTGAACGGCACCAAGCGCTTCATCACCAACGCCAACAAGGCCGACCTGTTCACGGTCATGGCCCGCAGCGATCCTGGCAAGCCGGGCGGCGGCGGGGTCAGCGCCTTCCTGGTCGAGCGGAACCTGCCGGGCCTGTCGGTCGGCAAGCCCGAGAAGAAGATGGGCCAGCAGGGCGCGCACATCTGCGACGTCATCTTCGACAATGTCCGCGTGCCGGTCGAGAACCGCCTGGGCAATGAGGGCGAAGGCTTCAAGGTGGCGATGCAGGTGCTCGACCGCGGCCGCCTGCACATCTCGGCCGTGTGCATCGGCGTGGCCGAGCGGCTGCTGGCCGACTGCGTGGCCTATGCCTCGGAGCGCAAGCAGTTCGGCCAGGCGATCTCCGGCTTCCAGCTCATCCAGGGCATGATTGCTGACTCAAAGACCGAGGCCCTGGTCGCCAAGGCCATGACCATGGAGAGCGCCCGCAAGCGTGACGCCGGCCACAGCGTGACCTTGGAGGCCGCGGCCTCCAAGTACTTCGCCTCTGAGATGGTCGGCCGGGTCGCTGACCGGGCCGTGCAGATCTTCGGCGGCGCCGGCTATGTCGCCGACCACGGTATCGAGCGGTTCTATCGAGACGTACGCATCTTCCGGATCTATGAGGGCACCAGTCAGATTCAGCAGGTGGTCATCGCCCGCGAAACCATGAAACGAGGCGGCTGATGAGCGTAGATATGGAAGCCGTGATCCTGGACGTGCTGGGCAAGCTTGAGCCCGGCAAGTCGGCTTCGTCGGAAGAGGTGGCCCGCGCCGCCAATCCCGAGAGCTGGCGGCGCCTGACCGGTCACGTTCGCAACACCGCGCGCGGCCTGGCCCGTCAGGGCAAGATCGTCATCACCCGCCACGGCAAGCCGGCCGATCCGGAGAAGTTCAAAGGCGTCTATCGCCTGCGGATGCCGCTGGAAGGCGAGAGCGTCGCACCGTCGCAGGACGTGGCGAGCTAGGGCGCAATCCCCATATCGGCGATATGAGCCTTCAGGCTGTCCTCGCCGATATCGCCGCCTGCCGGGCCTGCGCGCCAGAGCTGCCGCATGAGCCGCGGCCGGTGGTGCGCGTGGC
>NZ_JBBKVV010000096.1:0-14513 GCF_037968635.1 Phenylobacterium sp. | reverse complement strand
CCCGCTGACCTCGTGGGGCTCTGGGGGAGCGCGGAGGTCACGGTTCTGCTGGATCACCTGTGCCCCGGCGACCGCAACAAGGAACTGCGCAGCTTCATGAAGGCGCTGTGCGACAAGACATGGGGCCTGGTTAACTGGGTCACACACGACCGGGACGCCAACAAGAGCGCCGCATCCATCGCCGCTCACACGTGCGACACGGTGACGGGCCACCTGATCCAACTCCTAGTACGGCAAAGGACAGACAAGACCGAGCAATGCCCGCGCTGCTCTTCGCGCAACATCCGCAGCCACTACGACCGGGACATCCCACCCGAGGGGGACTACTACCAAACTTGCGGGAAGTGCGAATGGAGCAGCCACCCAGGGTACGATGGGTATGACAAAAGCGTTTGGCTCCCGTTCTCCACATAGCCTTGCCACTCGGCTCGAAACTGCTACACAGCGACGCTACACGTGGGGAGCGATTTCGCTTCTAAGTCTTTGATTTTGCTAAGCTGCTCGCAGCCGGTCACCAAGAACAAGCTGGTGGACACCGCGCGCAACTAGTGGCGGCTGGCCATCCGGAGACAAGAGGGGTCGGGCCCAGGTCCGGCCCCTTTTCTATGCGCGGTAGTCGCTGATCTGCACCTCGGCGCCGTAGTCGGCGAAGTCACCGTCGGCGCGGCGGCGACGGAACTCGCCCCAGGGCAGGTCGCGGTAGCGGGCAGGCGCCCCGAGTGGTCGGATGACGGCGGAATAGGCCGGATTGAAGAAGTAGGCGAGGCTGAACCGCTCGCTGTCCTCCATCGCCAGGACCTGATGCAGGGGCGCCTGATAGGCGTCGTTGGACCAGACCTGGACCATGTCGCCGAGATTGACGATCAGCCCGCCAGGGACGGGGTCCACCGGCCGCCAGACGTCGTCCTTCAGGACCTGGAGCCCGGGCACGCCGTCGGTGAGCAGCAGAGTGATCGCGCCGGCGTCGGTGTGGTGATGAATGCCCAGGCCCGGCGGCGCGGCGGCCTCGTCTCCCATAGGGTCGGAGGTGGGATAGTGGTTGAGCCGCAGAAAACTGGTGTGGTCGCCTTCGAAGGCCGGCGCCAGCGCCCCGGAGCCGACCCCAAGGCCTGACGCGATCACCGAGAGCAGCCTGAGGCACAGGGCCTCGCAGGCGGCGGTGTAGGCCCGGGCGGTTGGCTCGAAGGCGGTTCGCCACGGCGGGAACGGAGTGGCGCCCGTGAAGGCGTCGCCGGTCGGCGGGAACCCCGCCACGTCGGGCCCGATGTCGAAGATCTCCTTCTTGTCGCGCCGGTTCTTGGTGAGTTCGCGGTCGTAATAGCCCCACGGGTTGTCGCGGCTGCGGCTCAGCGCCCGCTTGTCGGCCGCGGGCGCCGCGAACAGGCCCCGCGCCTCGGCGATCACCGCCGCCATCAGAACCGGATCGACGCCGTGGTTGGTCAGGTGGAAAAACCCCCAGTCGGCGCAGGCGCGGGCGAGCTGGTCGCGAACCCGCGCGGGCGGCGCGGCCAGATCGATCACCGGCACGGTGGCTGTGACGGGCATGACGAAGCTCTTCTGTCCTGAGGCGACCAGCGCCTCCTCTAGCAGGTGGCCTGTGAAAGGCGAGCCGCCTCAGGATGGCAAGATAGCGGCGGCGGCGGCCCGATAGAGCGGAATGCCAAGGATCAGGTTGAAGGGGAAGGCCACGCCCAGGGCCAGACTGAGGTAGACCGCCGGCCGGGCCTCCGGCGCGGCCAGGCGCATCGCGGCCGGAACGGCGATGTAGGACGCCGAGGCCGCCAGCAGGGTGAGTAGAGTCGCGTCTCCCACCGACAGTCGCGCGAGCCAGGCCGCGCCCAGGCCGACGGTCGCGCCCAACAGAGGCAGTAGAACGCCGAGGGCCAGCAGGGGGATCGGCAAGCGGGCGCCGAGTCCAAGGCTACGGGCCGCCGTCAGGCCCATTTCCAGCAGGAACAGGCAGAGGACGCCCTGGAACAGCGGATTGACGAAGAGGTCGAGCTTGACCAAGCCGCGCTCGCCCGTCAGCAGGCCGATCAGGAAGCTTCCGGCCAGCACCAGGGCTGGGCCGCCCAGCAGGACCTCGCGCAGGATCGAGCCGCGCCCAGGCCCAGAGCCGCCCGGCCGCGCCAGCAGCAGCCCGGTGAGGATGGCCGGCGCCTCCATCAGAGCCAGCACCGCGGCCATGTAGCCTCCGAAGGCCTGTCCCTGGGTTCTCAGGAAGTCCGACCCGGCGGCGAAGGTGACCACGGACACCGATCCAAAGGCCGCCGCTGTCGCCGCCGCCGTCGCCCTGTCCAGGCCTCCGACCCGGCGCAGCAGGGGAAAGGCCAGCAGGGGGAAGGTCAGGCTCAGGCCCAGACCCGCCAAACCGGCGCGCAGGAAATCCGGGCTGAGCCCTGCCCGCGCGGCTTCGACCCCGCCCTTGAAGCCGATGCAGAGCATCAGATAGAGGGCGAAGGTCTTCACCGAGGCCTCTGGAAGCGCCAGGTCGGAGCGCGCAATCCCAGCAGTCATTCCCAGGAGGAAGAACAGCACCGCCGGCGTGAGCAGATTCTGCAGCCCGAGATGTGCGGCGGCCGACAGCGCGTCGATCATGTTGGTCCCTTTGGTCCTTGGCGACATCGGCCGCGTTCGGGGCCTGCTCATAGGGCCCGAAGGTCACGAGGACCCGTTGAAAGGCGTCATGATCATCATTAAGAAGTGAAATTGTGGAGTAACCCATGAGTCGATTTGTAAATCTTGACCTCGATCTGGTGCGGGCGTTCGTCACCGTGGCGGAGGCGCGGAGTTTCACCCGCGCCGGAGAGCGGCTGGGCCGCAGCCAGTCGGCTGTCAGTCTTCAGGTGCAGCGCCTGGAGGGGCGATTTGGGACGGCGCTGCTCTCACGCGATCCGCGCCATGTGAGCCTGACCGCGGCGGGGGAGGCCTTCCTGCCTCAGGCCCGGCGGCTGCTGAGGGTCAATGATGAGATCGTCGCGGAGCTCAGGGGGGACGACCTCGAAGGGGAGGTGAGGTTGGGCGCGCCAGAGGATTTCGCGACCGTCCACCTGCCGGAAATCCTGGGCGAGTTCGCGCGCGCCCACCCGCGCGTCGCGCTCTCTGTGACCTGCGACCTGACCTTGAATCTACTGGACCGCCTGCGAGACGGCGCCCTGGACTTGGCCTTGGTGAAACGGGAGCCTCTGGGCCCGGATCTCGGGGTGCGGGTCTGGCGCGAACCGCTGGTCTGGGCCGCAGCCGACGCGGCGGTGCTGAAGCCCGACGAAGCGGCGCCACTCGTGCTGGCGCCCGCGCCGTGTGTTTATCGCAGGCGCGCCGTGGCGGCCCTCGACGCCCAGGGGCGGAGCTGGCGAGCGGCCTATACCAGCCCCTCCCTGGCGGGCCAGCACGCGGCCTTGCGGGCCGGGCTTGGCCTGACCGTCCTGCCTCGGGACATGATACCGCCCGATCTGAAGGTGTTGGGCGCTGCCGAGGGACTTCCACGGCTGGAGGACGCGGAAGTCGCCCTGCTCAAGGCCCGCACCGCCAGCCCCCTGGCGGCCGAGCGCCTCGGGATGTTCATCCTGGGCTCCCTGGACCGGCGGCATGCCCTGGCCGGCGGCGCGGTCGCCTAGTCAGGCCCGGCCATCATTCCCGGGCCGTCAGATACAGCTTGTCCCCCTTGACCTGGAAGCTCTCAAGCCGGCGCAGGAAGGTCATGCCCAGCAGGGAGCTGCTCATCGGCGCCTGGTTGATCATGATCGGGACCTTGTTGAAGGCGATCGTGCCCACCGAGAGACTGTCGGCCTGGAAGGCCGCGCCGTAGCCCACGCCGTTGGCGGTTTCCGAGGGCCGATCAAACTTCAGGGCGGCGGTGTCGATCCCCACCCGCCGAGCGTCGGCGGGGCTCAGGACGGTTTCGCTGGCGCCGGTGTCCACCAGGAAGCGGACGAGCTGCCCGTTGACCTTGCCCATGACCAGGAAGTGGCCCCCGTCGCCGGCGGTGACCACCAGTTCGCGCGGGCCGGTGGCGACAGGATAGGACGACGAAAGGGTCATGCGCACCCGCTGTCCCACCCCGGCGAGTTCCGTGCGGTAGGTCACCCCCAGAATCAGAACCGCCAGGATCGCCGCCCAGATGGCGGCATGGCGCGCCTTCTCCGCCCAGCGGATGCGGCCGGTGTCGAGCAAGGCGGAGGAGAAGAGCGCCATCATGAAGACGCCCCAGCCTACCCAGCCCCAATCCTCCGGCGTGCTGATCACCCCCGGGAACGCCTGGAAGAGCAGCCACACCCCTACGATCACGGCGGCCATTGCGGCGAGCCAGATCAACAGCCGGACCGGCGCGACGCCATTGCGGGACGGCTCGGTGTCTTCAGGCTCCCAAGGTCCGGTCACGCGCCCCCCCAATGCGATTTCCACCGGCGGGAGGTTAGACGGCGGGCGGGCCCGCCCGCCAGGGGGCGACAAAAAAAGACCTGGCCGACCCTTTCGAAATCCAAGGTGGCTTCCTAGGTCAGTGTGGCAGGCCGGGCCCCTCTGGCGATCCATAGCTCTCCTCCCCGAGCGGATCGTGATGTCGGACTGCATCGGGTGCGCTCGATGCTGGGTCCTTGTAGGTTTGGCCCCCCAGTCCTCGGTTCCGGTCTTCGGGCGCACCCATCCTTCATCGGATGTCATGGAGCGCCCCATCCAATGCCCCTGCTGCTTTGCCCCAACTGCAACACCTCGATGTCCGCCATCAGCCGTCAGGCCGTGGAGTTCGACATGTGTCCGGCCTGCCGTGGCGTGTGGCTGGACCGCGGCGAACTCGAGAAGCTGATCGCCGCCGGGCGTGGCGACGCGCCGGCCCAGGAGAGCGCCGCGCCGCGCATCTGGCGCGAGCCCGAGCGGCCTCGTCGGGACTATGACGACGATGATCGGCACCCCGCCTACCGGCGCAAGAAGAAGTTCGATCTGTTCGACATCTTCGACTAGGACGAATCCACATTCAGCGCAGCCACAGCATGACGGCGGCGAGATGGATGAAGGCCAGGTAGTGACTGGCCAGGCGGTCATAGCGTGTTGCGAAGCGCCGAAAGTGCTTGAGCTTGTTGAAGCAGCGTTCGATGCGATTCCTGAGTTTGTAGACCACCGGATCGTGTGGGATCGGGGTCTTTCGAGAGCGGGTGGAAGGAATGACGGCGACGGCGCCGATCTGGTCCAGGTGCTGGCGCAGCGTGTTGGCGTCGTAGGCCCGATCGGCCAGGACGGCCTTGGGCTTGTGGCCTTCGAGCAGAGCGGGGACAGCGAGCATGTCGTGGCTCTGGCCCGGCGCGATTAGGAACCGCACCGGCCGTCCCAAGCTGTCGCAGGCCATGTGGACCTTGGTGGTCAGTCCACCTCGGGAACGCCCCACAGCCGGATCGAGGCCCCTTTTTTTTGACCGGAGCCCCGGCCGGTGGTCGCCTGCTGGTGAGCCCTGACCAGGGTCGAGTCCAACATCAGATACTGGTTGTCCCGGTCTTTGATTAGGTCGGCGAACACCTTCTCCCAGACGCCAGCCTTGGCCCAACGAGTGAAGCGAGCATGGATGGTCTTCCACTTGCCATAGCGTTCGGGGAGGTGCTGCCAAAACGCCCCCGACCGCAGCACCCACAAAACCCCGTTTACGAACAATCGGTTGTCGGCGCCGCTCCGCCCTGGATCACCAACCTTGCCAGGCAACAGCGGTGCGATCCGCACCCATTGCGCGTCCGTCAGCTCGTAACGCTTCACACCCATCATAAACCTCCGCCCAAAGCGGAGACCTATGAATCACGCATCAAGCCTTGCGTGAATCCCTGAATGTGGATTGGACCTAGGTCCAGGCCAAGCTGGCGGCGCCCCGCAGGATCGCTTCGGCCTCGGCCGTGTGCTTGGCGCCCTCGCTTGGGTGCAGCACCAGAGGCGGCAGCAAGGCGAGTGGAGCCTTGCCGGTCTTGAGGGCGCGGACCAGAACGCGTTTCGCGGACGCGTCAGCATGGGCGTGGACCGGCCGGACCTGGAACGAGCCGGCCTTGGGCGCTAGCAGGGCCAGGATGTCGGCCAAGCGATCGGCGCGGTGGATCAGGGTGATCGTCCCGCCTTCGCGCACCGCCTTCAGCAGGAAACCCGTCCAGGCCGCGAGGCCGCCGTCCGCCATCCAGGCGCCCTGCTTGGCCGCTGCTGGCGCGCGCAGGGCCGTTGGATCGTCGAAGAAGGGCGGATTGGCCATCACGGCGTCGAAGGGCGGCAGACCGAGGGCCTTGAAGGGCAGGGCGACATCGCCCTCCAATATCTCGACGCGGTCCGCAAAATCGTTGAGCGCCACGTTCTCACGCGCCAGCGCCGCGGCGGCGGGATCGCGCTCCAGCCCGACGAATGAGGTCAGTGGACGCCGGGCCGCGGCGGCCAGCAGGGCGCCGCCCACCCCACATCCCGCCTCAAGCACGCGTGCGCCGTCCGGGGCGTCGCAGGCGGCCGCCAGCAGGGCTGCGTCCAGGCCGGCGCGATAGCCGCCCAAGGCCTGGCGCAGGCGAACGCGGCCGTCCAGCAGGCGGTCTTCGGGTGTTGCGTCCATGTCGGGTCGGGGACTCGTAATCGCCATATCGGAACGGTGGGGCGTTGTGCTCTCCTTGACCGTGCCTTATCGCGTCACCATTGTCCCCGCAAACGGCGGTCCCCCCGTCTCGCCGTTGCCTAGACCAGGAGCCCTCGTGGACGCAGTCAGCGCCCCGGTCACCCGAAAGCCCGTGTCCATCGACGGTCTTCTGGAGCTCGCGCGGCCCGACATGGCCGGTGTCGACGCCCTGATCCGCGACCGGATGCAGAGCCCGGTGGCGGTGATTCCAGCCCTGGCCGAACATCTGATCGGCGGCTCGGCCAAGCGGCTGCGCCCCCTGCTGACCATCGCCGCGGCGCGCCTGTCGGGCGCCCAGGACGATTCCTGCCTGAAACTGGCCGCGGCCGTGGAGTTCATTCACACCGCGACCCTGCTGCACGACGACGTGGTGGACTCCTCGGAGCTGCGACGGGGCAAGGTCGCCGCCCACCTGATCTGGGGCGCGCCGGCCAGCGTGCTGGTGGGGGACTTCCTGTTCGCCCGCGCCTTTGAACTGATGGTCGAGGCCGGCTCGATGCAGGCGCTTGAGATCCTGGCGCGCGCCAGCCGGGTGATCGCCGAGGGCGAGGTGTTGCAGCTGACCCGCGCCCACGACCTGAACCTGCACCAGGACATGTACCTGGAGATCATCAAGGCCAAGACCGCCGAGCTGTTCGCCGCCGCCGCAGAGGCCGGCGCGGTCTCCGCCGGGGCCAGCCCTGAGCAATGCTTAGCCCTGCGCAAATACGGCCAGGACCTGGGCGTCGCCTTCCAGCTGGTGGACGACAGCCTGGACTACAGCGGGATCAGCAAGGACCTGGGCAAGAACCCCGGCGACGATTTCCGCGAAGGCAAGGCGACCCTGCCCCTGCTGCTGGCCATCGCCCGCACCGGGGCGGCGGAGAAGGCCTTCTGGGATCGCGCGGTGGCGCGGCTGGAGCAGGCTGACGGCGACTTCGAACGCGCCCGCGACCTGATCACCGGCGTCGGCGCCCTGGACGCCACCCTGGACCTGGCCGCCGACTATGCCGGCAAGGCCAAGGGCGAACTGGCCGAATTCTCCACCAACAACAGCTGGCGCCCGGCCTTGGAAGACCTCGCCGACTTCGCGGTCAGCCGCCTGCGCTGACCTCGGCGCTGAACGGTGGTAGGGTCGCCGTGTCGGGCAGCAGCCACAGGAACCTGCCCGCCATTCGAACGCTCCTACTGTCCAAGTAAGGGAGAGTGTTTCGTGTTTGGTGGTGAACGTCTGTCGCGCCTGGGCGCCTTCAACCCGCAATTCCCCGACGCCGAGACCCTACACAAGGGCCTGGCCCACTGGAACCATCGCCGGCTGGCGGTGGCCACGCCGTCCGACGATTGGCGCGCGCAGGTAGCCGAAGAAGCACGGATGAAGCACTTCGAAGGCGCTTTCATCGAGGCCTTCCGCGAGCAGATCGCGCCGCTGGTGGCCGGCGCGCCTGCCGATCCCGACGGCTTCATCGCCTGGTTTGAAGACTTGAAGACCTCCGGCCCCGGCCAGTGGGACCCGCTGTTCGCATGGCTCGAAAACGACGCCAGCATCCACGACATGCGCTGGTTCCTCACCCAGGAAGCGGCCGGGGAAGCCGGATTCGACGACCTGGTGGCCCTGACCCAGGTCAAGCTGCCGGCCCGGCCGAAGCTGGAACTGGCCCGCAACTATTGGGACGAGATGGGCCGCGGCAGCTATGGCGGCATGCACGGCCCGATGCTGGAACGCACCACCGAGGGCCTGGAGCTTACGCCCACCATCGACTCCACGCTGTGGCAGTCGCTGTGCCTGGCCAATGTCATGACCGCCTTCGCCACGACCCGACGATACACCTACCAGTCGATCGGGGCTCTCGGCGTGGTGGAGCTGACGGCGCCGACCCGCGTGGGGGCGGTGGACGCCGGTCTGAAGCGCCTGGGGGTCAGCCCCGAGGGGCGCAAGTACTTCGCCCTGCACGCCCACCTGGACGTCGAGCACTCCAGGGCCTGGAACGCCGAGGCTCTGGTCCCGCTGGTGACCGAGACGCCCGAGTGCGCCCGGCATATCGCCGAGGGGGCGGTGATGCGCCTGATCTGCGGCGAACAATGCTTCGAAACCTACCGCGCCCACCTCTGGGCCCACGCCCACCCGCTGGTCTACGCCGCGGAGTAGGGGCCAGCATCACCCGGGGTGGATCATGTTCTCCGGCCGCACGACCTCGTCGAACTCGGCGTCGGTGACGTAGCCGCCGCCGACGGCTTCCTCGCGCAGGGTGGTGCCGTTCTTGTGGGCGGTCTTGGCGATCTTGGCCGCCGCGTCATAGCCGATCTTCGGCGCCAGGGCGGTGACCAGCATCAGGGAGCGGTCGAGGGCGGCCTTGATGTTGTCCTCGCGGGCCTCGATGCCGGCCACGCAGTTGTCGGTAAAGCTGATGGAGGCGTCGGCCAACAGGCGGCAGGACTGCAGGAAGTTGTAGGCCATGACGGGGTTGAAGACGTTCAGCTCGAAGTGCCCCGAGGCGCCGGCGAAGGTCATGGTCGAGTGGTTTCCGAACACCTGGGTGCAGACCATGGTCAGGGCCTCGCACTGGGTCGGATTGACCTTGCCCGGCATGATCGAGGAGCCCGGCTCGTTTTCCGGCAGGGAGAGCTCGCCTAGGCCTGAACGGGGGCCGGAGCCGAGGAAGCGGATATCGTTGGCGATCTTGAACAGGCTGCCGGCCATGGTGTTGAGCGCGCCGTGGCTGAAGACCATGGCGTCGTGGGCGGCGAGCGCCTCGAACTTGTTGGGGGCGGTGACGAAGGGCAGGTGGGTGATGGCCGCGATCTTGGCGGCCACCAGCTCGGCGAAGCCCACCGGCGCGTTGAGGCCGGTGCCGACGGCGGTGCCGCCCTGGGCCAGTTCGTAGAGGCCGGCCAGGGTGTCCTTGATGCGGCGCACGCCGTTGGCGATCTGCTGAGAGTAACCGGAGAATTCCTGGCCCAGCGTCAGGGGGGTGGCGTCCTGGGTGTGGGTGCGGCCGATCTTGATGATGTGGGCGAAGGCCTTGGTCTTGACCTTCAGGGCGGCGTGCAGGTGCTCAAGAGCCGGCATGACCTCCTTGGCCACCTGCTCGGCGCAGGCGATGTGCATGGCGGTCGGATAGGTGTCGTTGGACGACTGGCTCATATTGACGTGGTCGTTGGGGTGGACCGGGCTCTTGGAGCCCATCACCCCGCCCAGCATCTCGATGGCGCGGTTCGAGATCACCTCGTTGGCGTTCATGTTGGACTGGGTGCCTGAGCCGGTCTGCCAGACCGAGAGCGGGAAGTGGTCGTTCAGCTTGCCGTCGATGACCTCCTGGGCGGCGGCGACGATGGCCGCGCCGATTTTCGGATCCAGGCGGCCGAGCTCCATATTGGCCTCGGCGGCGGCGCGCTTGACGATGCCGAGCGCGCGGACGACCGGCAGGGGCTGCTTCTCCCAGCCGATCTTGAAATTCTGGATGCTGCGCTGGGCCTGGGCGCCCCAATAGACGTCGGAGGCGACCTCGATCGGGCCGAAGGTGTCGGATTCGGTACGGGTCGCGGTCATGGTCTGGCCTCCTGTCAGGTCGATGCGCCGGTTTAAACGGGCTCCGCCGGAGCGCAAGGGTTCTGGCGCTGGCTAAAGCTGTCTAAGAGGGGGCCCATGGACGACGGCTGGACCCATCACGCCAAGGTGCGCGCCCGCGAAAGCGAGGGGATGATGGAGGTCATGGTCGATGGCCTGTCCACCCAGGCCAAGGTCTACAAGCCGCTGATCCACGAGTTCTTCCGCAAGGCCTGGCGCGGATCGCGGCCCGCCTGGGGCGAGTTCTCCGTGGAGATCGTCATGGAGTATGTGGGCGATCCGCCCTGGATGGATCTCGACAACCTGGCCAAGGCGATCCTGGATTCCATCAAGGGCTACGCCTTCCACGACGACGCCCAGGTGGCGCGGCTGCTGGTGGAGCGGCGGGCGGGAGAGCGGGAGCGGATCGCCGTGACGATCCGCAAGCTGTCGGACCTCAGCCCCTGGCCAAGAGCGTGACAGCCGAAAGTGGACGCCGGTTTCGGCGCCCGTCACGCTCTAATTCTTGAGAGCCCGTTTAGGCTTGGGCTCGAGCGCCTCGACCATCATGATGGCGTAGGCCACCAGCACGAGCGCGATGTAGCGGCCGTGGCTCTCCGGCGGCAGCTGCGGCAGGACCGTCGAGAAGTTCAGACCCAGCAGCATGGCGCCCACCAGGCCCGGTGCGGCGAAGAACAGGGCCGCCAGTCGCCGGTGTCGCCGCGGCGTGGCGAGGAAGCGGACGGTGATGTGGAAGAACAGGGCGAGCGCCATGGCCACCAGGGCGGCGTTGACGACATAGAACCAGAAGGCGTGCTCGATCACGCCCTTGGCGAAGACCACATAGAAGAGCGTCGAAGCGCCCCAGACCAGGCCGCCTGCCAACCCGAACCACATTCCGTCCTGTTTCGACACGTCCAACCCCTCCAACACCGTCGTTGAGGCGCTGCCGTGCGGGAGTCATGCCATCGCATAACAGGGTTCCAGAACGGGTGCGGCCGCCCCGATTGCTCGGGGCGGCCGCATCGCGAACGTCAATCTTGGGGGAGTTGAGGTCAGCGATACTGTTGCAGACGCGTGGTCCGCAGACCCGCCAAACCGTGGCGGTCGATGGATTTCTGCCAGGCGAGGAATTCCTCGTTGGTCAGAGAGTAGCGTTCGCACGCCTCGTCGAGCGTCAGCAGCCCGCCGCGGACGGCAGCGACCACTTCGGCCTTCCGCCGGATAACCCAGCGCCCGGTGTCCACCGGCGGCAGATCGGCGATCGTCAACGGAACCCCCGTCGGACCGATCACATATTGCTCGCCTCGGCTGTTCGTCCGGGTCTGCTGTTGTTGTTGCAACATGGCTTTACGCCTTTCCCACCATCACAATTCGGAGGGACTATACGGCGCAGGCCATAACAGCCGGTGAATCGCAATAGTAAAGAAATGCCTAATCATCCACTCCCCCATGTACTAAAATGGTACAGTCTAAGATATCATCGCCAGTTAAAGCTGATTAACGCCAAGACTTATCTCTTAATGTTGATGAGTTCTTCCAGCATTTGGTCGGCGGTGGTGATGATCTTCGAGGACGCTGAGTAAGCTTTCTGTGTCGAGATCAGTCCTGTGAACTCCGCCGACAAGTCGACAGTGGAGGCTTCCAGGGTAGAGGCGGCGATTTGACCGGCGCCGGCCACCGTCGGCTCCTTCAGAACGAACTCACCGCTCTGGATGGTCGGACGATAGGCGTTGCCGCTGACCGGGGTCAGGCCATCGGGGTTGGGGAAGGTGGCGAGGGCGATCTTGGCGACCTGGCGGATCTCGGAGTTGTCGAAGATGGCCGAGACGACGCCGTTCTCATCGACCTCGACGCCCACCACGTTGCCGACGCTGGCGCCGTCAGAGTTCACCTGGGTCACCGAGGAGGTCTCGGGACGCGAGGCCAGACGGTCGAAGTCGAAGGCGATGGTCTGGCCGGTGATGCCCAGGTTGGTGGCCCAGGCCGGCGAAGCGCCGCCGTCGGAGTCGCCCAGGACGATCTCGGCGTCCGCGCCCAGGGCGCCGAAGACCGTGGAGTTGTCCTTGTCGAACTGGCCGGTGGCGGTGAACCGCACCGTGCCGGAGCTGATCAGGCCCGAGGTGGAGCCGTCGCCGATTTCCGAACCCGGAATGGTGTAGATTTCGGCCCGGAATTCATTGGTCACCGACGGGTCGTGGATGAACGACATGGCGATCTTGTGCGACCCGCCGGTGGAGTCGATGATGTTCATCTCGATCGTGAAGTCGGGCTTGTAGACCGTGTTCTGGCCGTCCGCGTAGCCGGCCATGCTGGTGGCCTGGGCGGTGGCGTCATAGGCCGTCAGGTCCACCTGCGCCGTGGGCAGGCGCTTGTCGACGTTGGCGTTGAGCGCGACGTTGGCGGTGGGCCGCACCGCGGCGCCCAGGTTCTTGACGTTGATCGGCTTGAGCTTGGTCAGGTCGGACGGGTTGATGTCGATCGTGCCGTCGTCCTTCACGGGCCAGCCCTGGAGATAGAGCTTGGCGTCGTTGACCATGAAGCCGTCGGCGTCGACGCTGAACGAGCCCGAGCGGGTGAAGACGCGATTGTCGGCTGCGGTCAAACCGTTGGCCTTCTGGGTGACGACGAAGAAGCCATCGCCCGAGATGCCGAGGTCGGTGGGCGAGGAGGCGCTGGTGATCAGGCCCTGCTGGCCGACGAACTGACGGGTCACCGCCTGCACGCCCCCGGCGGAGTAGCGGCCCTTGACGGCCTGGGCGGTCACCACGTTGGCGAAGTTCACCTGATTGCGCTTGTAGGCGGTGGTGTTGACGTTGGCGATGTTGTCGGAGATGGCGGCCAGGGCCGACGAGTTCGACACCAGGCCCGAGACGCCGGCGAGCATGGCACTGTTGATGCTCATGGTGTTTGCCTTCTTTCGTTCTGCGGAGGTCGCAAAGGGTTGGGGAGCTAAAGCCGCCTTAGGCGGCCGCTTCGGTGTCCGGGATGAGCGTGTTGTCGTTCTGCTTGGCGGGGGTCGTGGACGCGACCTCGTTGATCGAGGTCACCGTCTCCCAGGGAATCTTCGCCCCGTTGATGGTGATCAGGGTCTTGCCGTCGACCTGCTCGACACCGGTGACGACACCCCGAATGTTGACCTTGGAGATGACGCCGGTCCCGGCGCTGTCCTTGGCCGTGACCCTCAGGGTGTAGGCGCCGCCGTCGTCCAGCTGCTTGCCGCTGGAGTCCTTGCCGTTCCAGTTGAAGGCGTGGTCGCCGGCCTTCATGTCGGCCGGGGCCTCGCTGTAGACCGTGCGGCCCCGGGAATCGACGACCTCGAGCTTCAGGTCGTTGGCGGCGCGGTTGAGGTTGTAGTTCCAGGAGGCCTTGCCGTCCTTGATGGCGTTTTCGGCGGTGCCGGCCTTGACGTCCTTGCCGATCAGGGCCACCGCGGTGGAGATGCCGCTGCCGGTGTTGGCCACCAGCTTTTCCATGAGCTGGTTGCCGTAGAGCTGCTGCTCCACGCCAGTCATCTGGACAAGCTGCTGGGTGAACTGGTTCGAGTCCAGGGGCGACAGCGGGTCCTGGTTCTTCAACTGCGTGGTCAGCAGGTTGAGGAAGGTGTCGAAGCTCTCCGCGAGCCGCTTGGTCCCTGACTGGGTGGCGGTCTGGGCGGCTGGCCCTGAAACGGCGTCTACCATCTGCCGACTCCTAAATTCGCACGTCGACGCCGGACAACAAGGTCCGTCGCTGGAGGTTGAGGGCGCCCGAGAGCGCGGCGTCGGCGGTCTGGTCTGCGCTGTCGAGCGCGGCCTGGAAGGCCTTGCCGCGCCAGGCGCCGCCGTTGTTCTGAGCGTCCTGGCCAAACTGGCCCTGACCGGCCTGGCCCTGGCCGCGATCGGCGGCGACGTCGAAGCGGATGCCGCCGCTGATGTCGAAGCCCGCCTGTTCCAGCGCCTTCTGGAGTTCGCCGGCCCGGCTGCGCAGCTCGGCGGCGGCCAGGGGATTCTCGAAGGCCATGGAGGCGGTGAGCTTGCCCTGGGCGCCGATCTCGATGCGGACATCGACCCGGCCGAGACCTTCGGGATTGAGGGCGACGTCGAACTGGGTGGAGCGGCCTTCCAGCTTCTTGACGATCTGGGCGGCCAGGTGAGCGACCGTCTGCGGGCCGGGGCGGGCTTCGGCGGGCGCCGAGGTCGAGGCCGTCGCGGCGGCGTCGCCGACATTTGGGGTGATGGGCTGACCGGCATCGGTGTCGGCCTTGGCCTCCACGGCAGGAGCGGCGGCTTCGCGCTTGCCGCCGGAGCCGGACTCGAAGGTCTCGGCGTTGCCGGCCTGGGCGACCACCGGCGTGCCGAGAGGGTCGGTGTCGGCCTTGGCCTCCAC
>NZ_JBBKVV010000095.1:0-5304 GCF_037968635.1 Phenylobacterium sp. | reverse complement strand
CGGGCGCGGTGCTGGCCGACGCGGCCCGGCGGCTGGAGGGGGCGGGCGCCGACGCCATCCTGATCTGCGCCAACACCATGCACCTGGTGGCCGATCAGGTGCAGGCGGCGGTGAGCGTGCCGGTGATCCACATCGCCGATGCGACAGCCGACGCGGTGAAGGCGGCGGGCTGCTCGCGGCCGCTGCTGCTGGCGACCAAGTTCACGATGGAGAAGGACTTCTATCGCGGACGGCTGGCGGGGCAGGGGATCGAGGCGCTCGTGCCCGACCTGGCCGACCGCGACCGGCTGCACGCCATCATCTATGACGAGCTCTGCCAGGGCGTGATCTCGGCGGCGTCGAAGGCCGAGGTTCTGTCGATGATCGCCAGGGCGGAGGGGGGCGACTGCGTGATCTTCGGCTGTACGGAGATCGGGCTGCTGCTGGCGCCTGAGGACCTCGCCGTGCCGGTGGTGGATACCGCACTGGTGCATGCGCAGGCGGGGGTGGATTTCGCGCTGGGGTGAACCCAACGCCTACCACTGAGCGGAGGTGAAGTGTCGCGCTTGAAAAACATAGCTCTTAGAGCTATGTCAGACGGGATGTTGTGATCCGGTGAGCGTCTACAAGACCAAGGAATTTTCGAGGTTCGCCCGCAAGGCGGATTTGGGAAGCGCGGAGTTGCTCGAAGCGGCCAAGGCCGTGGCGTCCGGTCAATGGGACGCCGATCTCGGCGGCGGCGTGTTCAAGCAGCGGATCGCCCGAGAAGGCGCCGGCAAGTCCGGCGGCTTTCGGACGATCATTCTGTTCAAGGTCGGCGGACACAGCTTTTTCGTCCACGGCTTTGGCAAGAACGAGAAGGCGAACATCACGCCCAAGGAACTTAAGGCGTTGAAGGCCTTGGCCGCCACCTTCCTCGGCCTCGACGCCGAGGCCTTGGGCGTGGCGAGCGCCGCCGGTGAGATTGCGGAGGTCAGGAACGATGGCGAAGACGGCAAGTAAGACTGAGGGCGGCATTCTCGGCACGGTCCACAAGACCGCGGACGGCCTCCACCGTGCGGGCGTCATCGACAAGGCGACCATGCGCGAGTTCGACGCCCTGTGCCTGACGCCGGTGACGCCGATGTCGCCGGAGGAGATCAAGGGGCTGCGGGAGCGCGAGCAGGTCTCCCAGCCGGTGTTCGCGAGCTACCTGAACGTCCGCAAGGATGCGGTCAGCAAGTGGGAACGCGGCGAGAAGCGGCCGGACGGACCGTCGCTGAAGCTGCTGAGCTTGGTGAAGGCGAAGGGGTTGCGGGCGATAGCCTAAGCCGCAAGGTCGCGCTGGGGTGAAGACCAGAGGGCGAGCCTCGTCCCGAGGCGCTGGAGTTCGCGGAGCCCAGCGATCTGGCGAAGTTTTTGTGATCGTCTTGCCAGGGTGAGCCGAACCGGCGATCTTGCGCTCACCGGGCCGATGCGGGCGCCCGGTCTAGACGGTTCGCCGTCCAAGACCCGCTCCTACGACTTCGGCGTCTGGCCGGACGGGAGCGTGCGTAATGACCCTGAGATTTGAGGTTCCGGCCCACGGTGTGGGCTTCGGCGAGGCGACCAAGGTCTGGACGCGGATCGCGGCGCTCAGCTTCGGCGGCCCCGCGGGCCAGATCGCGGTGATGCATCGCATCCTGGTGGAGGAGAAGCGCTGGGTCGGGGAGCGCCGGTTCCTGCACGCTCTCAACTACTGCATGCTGTTGCCCGGCCCAGAGGCCCAGCAGCTGGCCATCTATATCGGCTGGCTGATGCACGGATTGGCCGGCGGGTTGATGGCGGGGCTGCTGTTTGTCCTGCCCGGCTTCCTGGCGATCATGGGCCTCAGCGTCCTCTACGCCCTGCTGGGCGGGGTGGGGGTGGTCTCGGCGCTGTTCTTCGGACTGAAGGCCGCGGTGCTGGCCATCGTCGTGCAGGCGGTGGTGCGGGTGGGCAAACGGTCCCTGCGCAACCGGGTCTTGCTGGGGATCGCCGCGGCGGCGTTCGTCGCGATCTTCCTCTTCCACACACCGTTCCCGCTGATCATCCTGGCCGCCGGGCTGATCGGGTTCTTCGGCGCGCGGGCAGGCTCCACCGCCTTCGCGGTCGGCGGGCATGGCTCGGGCCAGGAAGACCTCTACGACGACGCGCAAAGCGCGCTCGGGATCGAGGCGCCCGCCCACGCCGCGCCGGGCTGGCGCTGGTCGCTGAAGATCGGCGCGGTGCTCGCAGCCTTGTGGCTGGGGCCTGTGTTGATCCTGCTGGTCACCCTTGGCCCCGACAACGTGTTCAGCCAGATCGCGGTGTTCTTCTCGAAGATGGCCGTGGTGACCTTCGGCGGCGCCTACGCGGTCCTCGCCTATGTCGCCCAGGAGGCCGTCCAGACCTATGGCTGGCTCAAGCCCGGCGAAATGCTCGATGGCCTGGGCATGGCGGAAACGACGCCTGGCCCGCTGATCATCGTCACCCAGTTCGTCGGCTTCCTCGGGGCGTTCCGCAGCCCCGGCGGGCTTTCGCCGCTGCTGGCCGGCGTGCTGGGCGGGGTGCTCACCACCTGGGTCACCTTCGCGCCCTGCTTCCTGTGGATCTTCGTCGGCGCGCCCTTCATGGAGAAACTGCGAGACGCCAGGGCCCTGAACGCGGCGCTGGCGGCGATCAGCGCCGCCGTGGTGGGGGTGATCCTCAACCTGGCGGTCTGGTTCGCCCTGCACGTCCTTTTCCATGAGGTCGAAGAGGTTCAGATGGGGCCCGTCACCCTCGATCTGCCGACGCTTGGAAGCATCGACGCGGCGGCGGTCGTGCTCAGCCTGCTGGCGGCCGTCGCGCTGTTCCGGTTGAAGATCGGGGTCATCCCGGTGCTGCTCGGCTGCGCCGGGATGGGTGTCGCCATCCATGTCGTGGGGAGCTTTGCATGACCCTCGCACCTTCCCGGCGCGGGGTCCTCCTTGGCCTCGTGATGTTCGCGGGGCCGGCGGCTGCCCGCTCCTGTCCACCGCCCAGGGTTCTGTTTGTTTGTCCGGCCGGGACGGTGAAGAGCGCCATCGCGCGCGAATACCTCAAGCGCGGCGCGGTGGAGCGCGGCCTGGCCCTGGAGGTGCAGTCGCGCGGCGTCCATCCCGCGGATCACGTCTCGCCGCAGTTGGCGGTCAATCTACGGCGCGAGGGGGTTGATCCGGGCGCTGAACCGCTCCGCGCCCTCACGCCGCGCGATCTGGTCGGCGTCGACATTGTCGTCGCGTTTGACGAGGCCGCGCAGGCGCCCGGCCTCGCCGGGGCCCGCGTGTGGGACATACCCTCGTGGAACAGCCAGTTTCCCCAGGCAAAGGCGGCGCTCGCCAGCCGCATCGACGCTCTGCTGGCCGAGCTATCCGACCGAGGATGCCCGGGCTAGCCGCTGCGTCCGGGGGAACCGCCGGGGATCAGGCTCGGGCCGCCGGCTGGAACAGCTCGACCACGTTCCCCGAGGGATCCTCCGCCAGGATCTGCGAACCGCCAGGCCCGACGACGATGTCATTGCGGAAGCTGACGCCCCGGGCGCGCAGGCGTTCGACCTCGGCGCCGATGTCCTCGACGATGTGCTGGAAGCGGTTCCAGCCGCCGGGCTCGGGCTGACGGCCGTCGGGCATGGGCCGGCCCGCAGAGGCGGCCTTTCCGCTCAGCAGCAGTCTCAGTGCGCCGTGCCCGACCGAGGCGAAGGCCGGGGCGGCGTTGAGGTGGACGCTGAAGCCCAGATTGTCGACGTACCAGTCAACGGACGCCTGCACGTCGCTGACCATGTAGCGGACGTTCACAAGGTTCTCACTCATGGGGGTTCCTCCCGAGGGTTGTCATGGCGCGAGGGTGCGCCGGAGCAGGACTTGCAGCGCCGACACGATGGCCGTGCGGTCGGCGCCGGCGGCCACCGCGCGGGCCGCTTCGTCGATGCCGGCGAAGATCAGCAGGGCGGTGGGTTCCGGATCGACGGGTCCGAAGGCCTGCGCCTCCTGGCCCGCGCGGATCACGGCGGAGAGCCGCACGATGGCGTTGTCGGCCGTGGTCCGGCGATCGGCGAAATCGGAATGGAAGAGGGCCTGGCCGATGCCCTGGCGGGCGGCGGCGAAGTCGATGAAGGCTGTGGCCTGGGTTTCCAGGACACTGGGCCAGTCGACCGGGCGGTCGACCTCGGTGGGCAGGGGGTAGCTGGTGTCGAAGTCGGCCACCAGCCGCTGGCGCACCGTCTCGAGCAGGTCGTCCCAGGTGGGGAAGTAGAGGAAGAAGGTGCCCTTCGCGACGCCGGCCTCGCGGACCACGTCCTCGACCCGCACGCGCTCGCCGTGCGCCTGGAGCAGGCGCTCGGCGGCTTCGACGATCTCCAGTTTCCGCGCCTCGGGTTTGAGGCGGCGCCTCGGCGGCTTGTCCATCGGGTCGTCCTTATTGACCGATGGTCATTAGTTACTGACCGGTGGTCAGTGTCAAGGGGCTGGCCCGCGCATCGGCGGGCGACCCGCCCGCGATCAGGACAGGGCGGGCGCCCCGAACAGGTAGGGGTGGCCGAAGGCCAGCGCCGCATAGATCACCAGGGCCACGGCGATGCGCCACCAGCCGATCTCGCCGATCTTCAGGGACTGGCGGCCGGCCAGGATGGCGGCGAAGGGGATGTTGGAGGTCTGGGCGGCGAAGGCGTCCCAGCTGGGACCGAGGGCGCGCTTGCGCTTGGCGTCGATGCTGGCGGTTCCGAACAGGGCCAGGATCAGCATGGCGGCGAAGAGGACGATGCCGGCCCGGTCGCCGTTGACGATCAGGTGGCCCAGGCCCCACAGCGCCACGCCCCAAAGGAACGGATGGCGGGTGATGCGCAGCATGCCCTTGACCACGTCGGGCCGCTCCAGGGCGCCCTCCTGCTTGACGCTGGTGGGGTTGGGGGTCGTCAGGCCGACGACGATGAAGATCACGGCGATCAGCATCAGGCCGAGCTGGATGTGGCGGGTGGCCGGGGTGATGTCCCAATAGGCGGCGTTCCAGGGCGCGGTGCGCGCCGCCGCATAGCCGAAGCCCAGCCAGGCGAGGCCGGCGATGGAGGCCAGGGAGAACAGGCCCATGTATGGGCCGTCTCCGATCTTGCCGGCGATGGCGTCACGGACGCGGGTGCCGGAGACGAGCAGGTGCAGCAGGACGAAGAACGCGGCGGCGGCGAGCAGGCTGGTCATGGAAACCTCCCTCAAGGTGAGGCGAGGGTGCGGCTGTAAATTTACAGTGTCAAGTTTAGCGTTCGTCGTCGTCGTCGCGATCGAAGTCGTCGTCGTCTTCCCAGGGCGGGGGTTCGGCGCCGGCGCGGGGCTGGGG
>NZ_JBBKVV010000094.1:0-3466 GCF_037968635.1 Phenylobacterium sp. | reverse complement strand
ACATTCTGGCCGGCACGATCGCCTTGATGGTTCGTGGGATGGCGGCGCTGGGGCCCTGGGCCCTGGTGATCGGCGTCTTCTTCTGGATCTTCCGGCGCCGCCTGCTGGCCTGGCGTGAGCGGGCTTCGAAGCCGACGGCGCCGCCGAAACAAGACTAGAACCGAGCGTGGCGCCGGCTTTCGCGCCGGGGTCGCGCAACCGCGCGGGGGGACATAGACTTCTCCTCCCATGCGCGCCTTCGCCGAGCTCCTGGACCGTCTGTCGCTGACGGCGTCGCGCAACGCCAAGCTGACCCTGGTGCGCGACTATCTGCGCGACACCCGCGACCCCGACCGGGGTTGGGCGTTGGCCGCGCTGACCGGCGACCTGACCTTTAGCGCCGCCAAGCCGGCCTTCATCCGCAAGGCGGTGGAGGCGCGGATGGACCCGCTGCTGTTCCGCTGGTCCTACGACTATGTCGGCGACCTGGCCGAGACCGTCGCCCTGGTCTGGCCGGCGAGGCCCGGCGCCAACCGGGAGCCGGAGCTGTCGGAGGTGATCGACGCCCTGCGCGGGGCGACCCGGGCCGAGGTTCAACGACTGATCGAGGGCTGGCTGGATGTGCTGGAGCCCACCGGCCGCTGGGCCCTGCTGAAGCTAATGACCGGCGGGCTCCGCGTCGGTCTGTCCGCGCGCCTCGCCAAACAGGCTGTGGCCGACCTGGGCGGCGTGCCTGTCGCCGAGGTGGAGGAGGTCTGGCACGCCCTGCACCCGCCCTATGAGGACCTGTTCGCCTGGCTGGAGGGGCGTTCGGACCGCCCCCGCCCGGATTCGCCAGGCCGCTTCCGGCCCACCATGCTGGCCCAGGCCCTCGACGAGGCGGCCGACTTCGCCAGGCTCGACCCCTCCGACTATGCGGCGGAGTGGAAGTGGGACGGCATCCGCGTCCAGGCGGTGAACGAGGAGGGCGTGCGCCGCCTCTACACCCGCAACGGCGACGACATTTCAAAAACGTTTCCCGATGTGCTCCAAGTCCTGGACTTCGAAGGCGCCCTGGACGGCGAACTGCTGGTGATGGGCGACGACGGGGTGGCCAGCTTCGGCGACCTGCAGCAGCGGCTGAACCGCAAGACCGTCGATCCCAAGCTGATGGCGAAACACCCCGCCGGCATCCGCGCCTATGATCTGCTGGCCGAAGCGGGCGAGGACACGCGGGTCCTGCCCTTCAAGGATCGCCGCATCCGGCTCGAAGCCCTTGTCGGCAAGCTCGCCACGCCCCGCATCGACCTCTCAGCCCTGCAGCCCTTCGAGACCTGGGCGGACCTGGCGCGCTTGCGCGCCTCACCCCCGCCCGGCGACCCGCAGATCGCCGAGGGCCTGATGCTGAAGCGGTGGGATTCGATCTACGAGGCCGGCCGCCCCAAGGGGCCCTGGTTCAAGTGGAAGCGCGATCCGTTCCTGATCGATGCGGTGCTGATGTACGCCCAGCGCGGCCACGGCAAGCGCTCCAGCTTCTATTCCGACTACACCTTCGGGGTCTGGACGGAGGTGGAGGGCAAGCGGGCGCTCACCCCGGTGGGCAAGGCCTATTTCGGCTTCACCGACGAGGAGTTGAAGCGGATCGACAAGTTCGTCCGCGACAACACCACTGAGCGGTTCGGCCCGGTGCGCTCGGTCAAGGCCGAGCCCCATTTCGGTCTGGTGTTCGAGGTGGCCTTCGAGGGCCTGCAACGCTCCACCCGCCACAAGTCCGGGGTGGCCATGCGCTTCCCCCGCATCCACCGCATCCGCTGGGACAAGCCCGCCGGGGAGGCCGACGAGCTGGCGACCCTGGAGGGGATGCTGGAGGCGATGGAGAAGGTCAGCGCACCTCCGGCGCCTTGATCCGCCGCCAGGCCAGGGCCCAGGCGATGGCGGCCTGGGCCAGGCCCGAGGCGAGGCTGGCCCAGGGGGCGGTGGACATGGGCACGAACAGGGCCTGGCCGGTCCCGGGGCTGATCACTCCGCCGACGACGCCGCCCACCGCATAGAGCAGGGCCAGCGCCACCACGGCGCCGAAGTCGCCGCGCTGCGGGCGGGGCCCGAAGCGGAACAGGGTGATCACCGCCAGGTCGCGCAGGACGAAGGCCAGTAGGGCCGCGGCCTGGGCCGGATCGGGCTGCTGACGGCCACCGACGGCCACCAGGCCCGGCTCGCCCACCATGAAGGCGGCGACCACCAGGATCAGGGCCAGGATGAAGGGGGCGATGGCGGCCGGCGTCAGGGGCAGGGCGCGGGCGAGATCGCCCTTGGCCGCCGAGGCCCCGAACTGGCGAAGCCGGACCCGGTCGGCGGGTTCGGCGAAGGCGCCGGCATAGGCCGCCAGGGCCACGGCCAGGGCGCCCACCAGCAGGGCCGCGGCGGTTCCGCCGGGTCCGTAGGCGAAGCCGCCGAGGAAGACCGCCAGGAAGATCAGGAAGGCCGGCCAGACCACCGGCAGGTTCTTCATCTGCAGCTCCAGCCGCATCAGCCGCCAGGCGCCGGCCAGGGCCCAGCCGGCGAAGGCCAGGGTCGCCACGGTGCGGAAGCCGGTGGCCGGGAAGACCAGGCCCCACCATGTGACGTCGCCCCGCGCATAGAGGAAGGCGGAGATGCCAGCCAGACCCACGCCACGCTGGAAGCCGGCCGATCCGGCCACCGCCATCAGCAGGAAGACACCGAGGATCAGGCCGCCGAGCACGCCGCCGGCCCGGGCCACCCGGCCCTCGGCGCGCGCCTTGCGCACCCCGATCAGGGCGACGGCGAGGCAGACCGCCTGCAGGAACAGGGCGAGCGCGATAAGGAAGCCCAGCATCCACAGGGCGCCGGGTTGGCCCTGGACCAGCATCAGGCCGGCCATCAGCACCACGCCGGTGAGCGCGCACATCCAGGCCAGGGACGAGGCGCCCAGCAGCTTGCCCCAGGTCATGGACCAGGGTGTCAGGGCCGACAGCCGCTGGAAGTCCCAGGTGCGGTCGGCGATCTCCCCCAGCACCGCGCCGCCGGCGGCGCGCGAGCCCCACAGCAGGCCGCAGATGATGAAGACGAAGGCGCCCACCCCGGCCATGGCCGGCAGCGGCCCGCTGGCGGCCTCCCGCGCCATCAGGGCCGTGGCGCCATAGATCAGGACCAGGGTGACGGCGGCCCAGGCGATGCGCCGGGGTGAAGCCTCGAGCCAGAGATTGCGCTGGAATTCCGGGTTCATCGGGCCACCTCCGCCAGATAGGCGTCTTCGAGGGTTTTCCGCGCCGCCTGGAAGGATCTCACCTTCAGGCCTGCGCCGATCAGCTTGCCCAGCAGGGCGGAGTCGTCCTCACCCTCCGGCAGGACCAGGGTGGCTGTGTCGCCGCTGGCTTTCTCGACGGTGACCCCGAGGCCGGTCAGGCGTTCAGCCAGGTCCAGCGGCGGCTCGGCGAAGGTCACCTCCACCCGCTGGCCGTCGCGATGTCCGCCCCCGGCCGCCACCACC
>NZ_JBBKVV010000093.1:0-105144 GCF_037968635.1 Phenylobacterium sp. | reverse complement strand
GGCGGCGCGGGCGCGCTCGCCGGAAAACAGCGGGTCGCGCGCCGCGCGCACCCGGCGTTCCACCTCGCCCTCCAGGCGCCGGGCGACGGCCAGCCGCTCCTCGGCCACCGCGATGGCGGCCTCTGCGGCCAGGGCCTCAATCCACGCCGCCTGCACCTCGGCCAGCAGATCCAGCGCGCGGACCGAGGCCCGGCTGCGCGCCACCGCCAGTTCGGCTCGGGCCACGTCCACGCGGGCCTCCCGTTTTCCGCCGCGCTCCCAGGTCTGCTCGTAAAAGAGCGTGGCTTCGGAGCGGTCCGCCAGGCCGATGTCGCCGCTTCCGGCGAAGTTCTCCAGGTCGGCGCCCAGGCTGGGGTTGGGTCGAACCCCGGCCTGTCGAATTCCGGCCTGCGCGGCCTGCATGCGCGCGGCGGCGGCGGGGCGGGATGGGTCAAAGGCCGCGGCCCGCGTCAGGGCCTCGGGCAGGGTCAGGGGCTCGGCGAGCGCGTCGAAACTGACCGTCGCGAACAGGAAGGCGCAGGCCGTCAGCAGACGGCGGGACGGCGCCCCTGGGCGCACGTCGAAAGGCTTTGGCATGAAGGGTCACTCAGCAGACGTGGATCGGCCCACGTCGGGCGACGCGGGGGCTCAGACGCGGACGGCAAGGCCTTTGGGAGGACGTTCCGGACCCGGTGAGCCCGGACTGACGATCAGGTGGTCCGACAGTATGGCCAGACGGTCTCCGGCGCTCGCCCCGAGCACGCGCCGCCCCTCGACACCCACGACGAGGCCCTGCGGGCCATCGGCGTGATGATGGTGGCCGCTGCCGGGATCATGGTTCGTCTCGGTGTCGCCGTCCTGATGGTGATCGTCGAAGGACAGCTCGTTGAAGCCGCCGTGCTCATGATGATGCGACGCCTGGCCCTGGTGCTGCACCCCGTCCAGCACGCTGGCGGCCGAGGCGGTGGCGTAGAGCAGCGCCAGCGCGATGCAGAACATCGTGACAAGCGTCTTGAACGAAGAGGTCATCAACCGGCTCACACCGCAGGACTACGGCGTCTGAGGCTGAGTCTCAAGTCGGGCCCGGAACCGGCGTCCAGATCACTTGGTCGATCCGCGCCGCGCCCGTCGCCAGCATCACCAGCCGGTCGAAGCCCAGCGCCGACCCGCTGGCCTGCGGCATCACCGCCAGCGCGGCCAGGAAGTCCTCATCGATGGGATAGCGCTCACCATAGATGCGCTGCTTCTCATCCATTTCGACGGTCAGACGACGCACTTGTTGGTCAACATCGGTCAGTTCGCCGAAGGCGTTCGCCAGCTCCACGCCGCACGCATAGAGCTCGAAACGCTCGGCCACCTTGGGGTTTCCGGGTTTCGGCCGCGCCAGGGCCGCTTGGGCGATCGGGTACTCGGTGAGCAACGTCGGTCGGCCCATTCCGAGGTGCGGTTCGATCTTCTCCACCAGAATCCGGGACACGATATCGGACCAGGTGTCGTCGTCGGCCACCCGGACGGGCGCCTGATCCGCCAGCGCCGAACGGTCGACTGTTCCATCCGTGGCCACCGACATGAGCAGGTCGACCCCCGCCCACCGCTCGAAGGCCTCGGCCACCGTTACGCGCTCCGCCTCGGCGAAGGGGTCGCAGGCATGGCCCCGGAACCGCAGGGCCTCGGCCCCCACCGCCTCGGCCGCCAGCGCCAACAGGCTCTGGCAGTCGTCCATCAGGCGCTCATAGGGCGCCTCGGCCCGATACCACTCCAGCATCGTGAACTCAGGATGGTGCAGGGCGCCGCGCTCGCGGTTGCGCCAAACCTTTGCGAAATCAAAGATCTTCGTCTCCCCCGCCGCCAGCAGCTTCTTGCAGGCGAACTCCGGTGAGGTGTGCAGATAAAGCGGCGAGCGCTCGCCATCGGTCGTGATCGCCTCGGTGGCGAAGGCGTGCAGATGGGCCTCGTTGCCCGGCGAAATCGCCAGGGCGGCCGCATCGACCTCGGTGAATCCCTGGCCCTCGAACCAGCCCCGGACGGCCCTCTGGATGGCGTTGCGCCCCATCAGGAACGGCCTGCGATCCTGATGGTTCTCGGGCCGCCACCAGGGCGAGGGCAGGGGAGAGGTCAAGATCGCGGCTCCAAGACGCTGGCGATCCTGGCCCGGATCGCTATAGGAGCGCAGGAACCTAGCACAACGCGCCGGCCGATGGCCCGCCGCGACCAAAGGACGAATGACTTGCCAAAGGTAGCCGCCAGCTCGCTCCGCAAGGGCGCCGTCGTCGATATGGACAACAAGCTCTACGTGGTGCTCAGCGCCGAGAACATCCACCCCGGCAAGGGCACCCCGGTGACCCAGCTCAACATGCGGCGCATCTCTGACGGCGTGAAGGTGTCGGAACGCTACCGCACCACGGAATCGGTGGAGAAGGCCTTCGTCGACGAGCGCGACCACACCTTCCTCTACCAGGACGGCGACGGGTTCCACTTCATGAACCCCGAGAACTTCGACCAGCTGACCGCTCCTGAGGACGTGATCGGCGACGCCGCGCCCTACCTGCAGGAGGGCATGATCGTCCAGCTCTCGACCCATAACGACGTGCCCATCGCCCTGGCCCTGCCGCGCCTGGCCACCTTCGAGATCGTCGACACCGAGCCGTCGGTGAAGGGCCAGACCGCCTCGTCGTCCTACAAGCCCGCCGTGCTCTCCAACGGCCTGCGCACCATGGTCCCGCCCTATATCGCGCCCGGCACCCGCGTGGTGATCCTGACCGAAGACGGCTCCTACGTGGAACGCGCCAAGGACTAGGATTTCTGACCTGGACGGGTGGCCGAGTGGTTTAAGGCAGCGGTCTTGAAAACCGCCGTGGGTGAGAGCCCACCGTGGGTTCGAATCCCACCCCGTCCGCCAACCTAGCGCGCCAGCACATCCTCGATGGTGTTGCGCAACTGGCGGTCTGAAAGCGGCTTGAAGAGAACCGCTGCAGGATGATCGCTGTCGATGCGCGCCATGGTCGCCGGCTCCCGCGACCCGGTGATGAAGATCACCTTCGAGCCCACGGTGTCGTAGATCGCCAGGGCGGCGTCGACGCCGTCCTTCTCGCCCCGCAGGCGCATGTCCATCAGGACGATCCTGGGCCGGTGCGCCTGAGCCTCGGCGATGGCGTCATCGGCGGTAGCGGCGATCGCGCAGACCACCTTTCCCATTTCCTCGACCTGAAACCGCAGGCCCTCGGCGATCAGGAATTCGTCTTCGACGATCAGGACGCAATCGGCCAGGTCGCTCAAGGAGCCACCGGCGCGGCCAGGCGAATCTCGCACCGGGTCCCATTCTCCGTCCGCACCGACATCGCGCCTCGCATCTGCGCCACCAAGCCCTTGATAATACTCATGCCCAAACCCGCCCCCGCGCTGTCGCCAGACGCCCCCCCCGCAGGATAACCGGCGCCGTTGTCTGAGACGATAAGCGCAATGCCGCCATCTTCGCCACGTTCCAAAACCACTTCGATTATCCCAGGGCCGTCGGGGAAGGCGTGCTTGAGCGCGTTGGTCACCAGCTCGGTCACCAGCAGGCCCAGGGGAATGGCGAAGTCGAGGCCGACCTCGAGAGGAATGGCCTCGACATTGAGTTCGATGTCTTGGTCCGCTCCGCCCTCCACCACATTGGTGGCAAGTTCCTGCAGGAAGGGAGCGACATCGAAGGTGTTGAGATTGGCCGATCCCATCAACTGGTGGTGCACCAGGCCCAGGGCGTAGACCCGGCTGCGCAGGCTCAGCAGGGCCTCCTTGGCCGCAGGATCGGAGGTCTGGCGGGCCTGCATGACCAGCAGACTGTCGACTACCTGGAGATTGTTCTTCACCCGGTGATAGACCTCGCGCAGCAGCAGGTCGCGCTGGGCCAGGGCGGCGGTCCGCGCCGCGACCATGGCCTCCAAATCCTGCTTCGCCGCTTCCAGGGCCGCCTGCGCCTTGTGGCGGTCATCGACGTCCTCCACCACGCCAATGGAAAGCAGCGGCTGGTTGGTGTCCGGATCGCGCACGATGGAGCCGGACAGCCGTCCCCAGACCGGCTGTCCGTCGCGCCTCAGATAGCGTTTCTCACGGTGATAGGTGCTCACCTCGCCCGAGAGCAGGCGGGCGTATCCCTCTCGTCCCTCATCGCGATCTTCAGGCCAAGTGAAGCTCCAACCGTCCTGGCCGATAAGCTCCTCGGGCTCATAGCCCAGCATCTGGGCGAAGGCATGGTTGACCCGGATATACTTCCCAGTGACGGGATCGGTCTGGATCTTGCCGACCGCGGCAGCCTCAAAGCTGGCTCGGAACTCGGCCTCGCTCCGCGCCAGAGCCTGCTGGGCCTGGGATCGTTCCGCCAAGGCTTCCGTCAGCTGGGCGTTCGCGCGCTCGAGTTGTCCCGTGCGCTCAGCGACTCGCCGTTCGAGCTCGAGGTTAGAGAGGCGCGCTTCCTGCTCGCTGTCGCGCAGGCGCAGGTTCAGCTGCTCCAGCTGCGCCGTGGAGGGCAGGGCGGCGACGCGGGGGATCAGCGGCCACAGAATGCCCGCCGTGGCGATGGACAGGATCGCGGTGAGAAGCTTCAGCAGCCCCTCCACCCCGTAGGCTGGCACCCACAGCGTGAAGATGGAGAATAGATGGGTCGCGCCGCAGGCCAGGATGAAGGCCACGAAAAGATAGGCCACCCAGCCATACTCCAGGTCGGGACGCCTCCGGACGAAGGTGGCGATCGCCAGCGGAATGGAGAAGTAGGCCAGGCCGATCACCACGTCGGAGCCGGCGTGCAGGGCCACCAGGCCGGGCGCCCAGCTCAGGCAAAACCCATGTGGCGTCAGGCCTGACGGGTTCAGAAGCCAGTCCCAGATCGACATGCCAGACCTCACAAACCATCGGGGAGGCGAGATTGGGATATCGCAATGCGCGAAGTCTACGCCCCACCCGCAAGGGTATATTGGCTCCGGGAGATTCGACGCAGGATTAACGGATTAACCTTCTTCCTTAACCGCCGTTCAAACCCTTACAGGCACTGTCGATGCCAGAACCGCGCGCTGGGGGGCGCGTGGGAAGAAGGATTCGCGGCCATGAACGCCCATCGTTACAACGCCAAGGCGCGCACTCTCGCTATCATATTGATGTCCGGCGCTGCGCTCGCGGCCTGCGCCACGCCCCACCCCAGACTTGCCAGCAAGCTGCCGGACGCCACGACCGGCGGGCCGCCTTCCGGTGCGGGCGGCCGCTACAAGGTGGGTGCGCCTTACCAAGTGGCAGGCATCTGGTACGTGCCGCACGAAGATCCTCACTACAACGCCACCGGCACGGCCTCCTGGTACGGCAACGACTTTCACCTGAAGCCGACCGCCAACGGTGAAACCTTCGACATGAACCTGGTGTCGGCGGCTCATCCGACCCTGCCGTTGCCATCGATGGTCGAGGTCACCAATCTCGACAACGGCAAGGTGCTTCAGGTCCGCGTCAATGACCGTGGCCCCTTCGTCGGCGGTCGGGTGATTGACCTCAGCCAAGAAGCGGCGCGCCAGCTTGGTTATGACCGCAAGGGTCTGGCCAATGTCCGGGTCAAATACGTTGGCCCCGCCCAGCTAGGCGGTCCAAATGCCGCCCAGCGCGACGCGAGCAATGTCGCACCGCCTCCTGCTTACTCGTCGCCCAACTACATTCCGCCAGCCTATTCCGCGCCCTTGCCGACCTACCTACCACCAGCGCCCGTCTCCGTGGCGGCCGCCAGTCTGCCGCCGATCACCGGCGCGGCCATCGCCTCGACACAGATTCCGCCGGTGTCCTCGGCTGCGCCCGTCTACAGCAGCGCGCCCAGGATGATCCCCGCCAACGCCTACCGAATCCAGGCGGGCGCCTTCAGCGACCGGAGCAATGCGCAGCGCGTCGTGGACCAGCTTTCCGCCGCCGGGCAGGCGACGATCGAGCCGATCCAGCGGGGCGATGGCGTCACCCTCTACCGTGTCGTCGTGCAAGGCGGAGTCGACGAAGGCGAGGCCTGGGGGCTGCGCGACAAGGTGGCCTCCTACGGATTTGCCGAGGCTCGGGTCCTGAGGCCCTTCTAAACCGCCCCAGATTCAAAAGTGGAGAGCGCGCCGGGCGAGTTAGCCGGTTTTTCACTTAGTCCCGGCGCTCTCTAGGCCTCGACAAACCGCGCGAACCGGCCATGTTGCGCCGGTGTCGCGTGGCAAGTTCATCACCTTCGAAGGCGGGGAGGGCGCTGGGAAATCCACCCAGGTCCGACGCCTTGTCGCGCGCCTGGAGGCTGCGGGCGTCGAGGTCGTCTCCACCCGCGAACCGGGCGGGTCGCCGGGCGCCGAGGCCATCCGCGCCCTGGTCCTCACCGGTTCCGCCGACCGCTGGAGCCCGGTAACCGAGACGCTACTGATGTACGGCGCCCGGCGCGACCACATCGAGCGGACAATCATACCTGCCCTCGAGCGCGGCGCGTGGGTGGTGTGCGACCGTTTCGCCGATTCGACCCGCGCCTATCAGGGTGGGGCCGGTGGCGTGGCGCCGGAGCTCATCGCGGCCCTGGAGCATCACGTCCTGGCGCAGGTCCGTCCCGACCTGACCCTGGTCTTTGACCTCCCCGTGGAGGTGGGGCTGGCCCGTGCGGACACCCACGCCACAGAGTCGGGCCACTCCGAGACGCGGTTTGAGTCCAAGGGGGCGGCCTTCCACGAACGCCTGCGCGCCGCGTTCCAGCAGATCGCGGCCATTGAGCCCGACCGCTGTGTGCTCGTGGACGCCGCCGACGGCATTGAGGGGGTCGACGCCGCCATCTGGGCGGCCGTCACCGGCCGGCTGCCAGTCCATGGCTGAGAACATTCCGCACCCGCGCGAGGTGTTCCAGCTGCAGGGCCATGAGGCGGCTGAGGCCTCCTTCGAAGCCAGTCGCGCCCGGGGGCGCCTGCACCACGCCTGGCTGCTGACCGGGCCTGAAGGCGTCGGCAAGGCCACCTTCGCCTATCGCGCCGCACGTCGCCTTCTTGGAGCGCCTGCCGCACTGGAGTACGGCCCCCTGGGTGCTGATCCGGGCCATCCCGTCAGCCGGCAGATGATGGCGCGCTCCCATCCCGATATCCTGGTGTTGGAGCGGGTCGGCGAGGACGGCAAGCCGCGCAAGGTCATCCCGGTCGACGAGGCTCGCAAGCTCTCGGAGTTCTTCTCCAAGTCGCCGGCCAGCTCTCCGCATCGGGTGGCGATCATCGACGCCGCCGACGACCTGAACACCAACAGCGCCAACGCCGTGCTGAAGACCCTGGAGGAGCCCCCGCCCAGCGGAATTCTGCTGCTGATCTCCCACTCGCCGGGCCGGCTGCTGCCCACAATCCGCTCCCGCTGCCGACGGTTGACCTTCCACGGCCTTTCGGAGGGCGACACCGCCGCGTTTGTCCAGTCGCGCACCAGCGCCAACGCCGAAGACGCCATCCGCCTGGCGCGCATGTCGGTGGGGGCGCCGGGCCGGGCCTGGGCGCTGGCCAATGCCGGCGCCGTGGCCATCGACGACGCGGCCAAGGACCTGCTTCGGGACCTGCCTCAGGTGGACGAGGCCGCGGCCCTGTCTCTGGCCGACAAGTTCCGGGGCGGGGAGGGCGCCAACCAGTTCAATCTGCTGTTTGAGCGACTGGCCGAACGGGTCCATGCCCGCGTCCTCGCCCAGGCCCATGACGGCTTCACCGGCCTTGATCGCTGGGCCTCGGCATGGGAGACGCTGCAGCGCCTGCCGCGCGAGGTTGAAGCCGTGAACCTTGATCGCGCGGACGCCCTGTTCACGGCGCTTTCCGAACTGCGTGACGCCGCGCGCGCCTGAGCCCGTCATGCTGATCGACAGTCACGTCAACCTGCACGCCCCGCAATTCGACGAGGACCGCGACGCGGTGATTGAACGTGCGCGCGCCGCCGGGGTCGGTCTGATGGTCAATATCTGCGACAGGATTCCGAACTATCCGGCGGTGCGGGCGCTCGCCGATCATCCCGACATCTGGTGTACGGTCGGCGCCCATCCCCATGAGGCCAAGGACCACACCGACCTGACGGCTCAAACCCTGATCGACCATGCCGCCGATCCACGCGTGGTGGGGATCGGCGAGTGTGGCCTGGATTTCCACTACGACCTCAGCCCCCGCGACCTGCAGGCCGACGTCTTCCGTCAGCACATCATCGCGGCCCGCGAGACCGGCCTACCCCTGGTGGTCCACACCCGCGAGGCCGACCAGCTGATGGGCGACATCCTCGAGGAAGAGCATGCGAGAGGGCCGTTCGCCCTGTTGATGCACTGCTACACTTCTGGGCCTGAACTGGCGGCGCGGTGCGCGGCGCTGGGCGCCTGGTTCTCGGTGTCCGGCATCGCCACCTTCAAGGCCGCTGAGGACGTCCGCGCCGTGGTCCGCGAGATGCCGGCTGACCGGATCATCGTGGAGACCGACTGCCCCTATCTGGCGCCGGTGCCGCACCGGGGCCGCCGCAACGAGCCGGCCTACATTTCCGACGTGCTCGTCAAGTTGGCGGAGGTTCGGGGCTGGGGCCGTGAGGAGGCCGAGCAGCGAACCGAGGATGCCTTCTTCAGCCTTTTCCAGAGAATTCCGCGGCCATGAGTGGGGCCCTGGAGTTCACGATCCTGGGCTGCGGCTCTTCCGGGGGTGTCCCAAGGGCCGATGGCGACTGGGGTGCGTGCGATCCGGAGAATCCAAAGAATCGCCGCCGCCGGTGCTCGCTGCTGGTACGACGCACCGCCGAGCCTCCGGAGGCCGCCACCACCTTGATCGTCGACACGTCGCCCGACCTGGTCAGCCAGACCTCGGACGCGGGCGCAAGGCGGATGGACGCCGTGCTGTTGACCCACGACCACGCCGACCAGATCCACGGCATCGACGATATCCGCGCCTTTTTCATACGCCAGCGGGCGCGTATCCCCTGCCATGCCGACGAGGCCACGGCGGTCTCGGCCAAGCGCCGGTTCGGCTACATCTTCGAAGGGGAGGGTGGCTACCCCGGCATCGCCGACCTGCGGCTGATCCCGCCGCATGGTCAGGCCTGGGATGTGCCCGGGCCATCCGGCGCAATTCCGGTCGTCACCTTCGACCAGGACCATGGCGGGGTCCGATCGGTTGGCTATCGGTTCGGTGACGTGGCCTATTCCAGCGACGTGGTGAACCTGGACGAGGCGGCCTTCGCGGCCCTCTCGGACCTGGATGTCTGGATCGTCGACGCCCTGCGCTGGACGCCCCACCCCACACACGCGCACGTGGCGCGGACTCTGGAGTGGGTTTCGCGTCTGAAACCGCGCCGCACGATCCTGACCAATATGCATATAGACCTCGACTATGAGCACCTGAAATCCAAGCTGCCGCCAGGCGTCGAACCGGCCTTCGACGGGTTGCGGTTTGAACATCAACTCAACGGCACATTCTTCTGATGTCTTCGTCGCTTAAGCTTGGTTTTCTCGCGTCGAAGAATGGCTCGTCCTTCCGCGCCATCGTGGGGGCTATCCGAGACGGGCGGCTGCCTGCTGAGCCCCGACTTGTCGTCAGCAACAACCGCAAGAGCGGCGCGCTTGAGTTCGCCGCAGCGGTGGGCGTGCCTCACCTGTGGCTCCCCACCGAGCGCGATCCGGCCGCAGCCGACCTGGCTCTGCGAGACGCCATGACGTCAGCGGGCGTCGAGCTGATCGTGCTCTCCGGCTATCTGCGCAAGCTGGGACCCGCCACCCTGTCGCGCTACCGCAACAGGGTCATCAACATCCATCCGGGTCGCCTGCCGGAGTTTGGCGGAGAGGGCATGTATGGCCGCCGCGTCCACGAAGCGGTGATCGCCGCCGGAGTCCGGGTGAGCGGCGCCACCATCCACCTTGTCGACGAGGAGTACGATCGCGGGCCGGTCCTGGCCCAGCGCGACCTGCCCCTTGATCCCGGTGAGACGGTCGACAGCCTGGAGGCGCGGATCACCGCCCTCGAGCCGCTGTTCTTTGTGGAGACCCTTCTGGCGGTCGCCACCGGCCGGCTTCAGCTGCCCTAGAGTTCCATCCCGGCGTGGCGCCGCAACTCACGGCCGAACCGCCGGATTGAGATGGTGTTGCGAATGATGTGATCGGTGAAGTTCGGAGCCGGGGCGTCGAAGTTCGGCTTGAGAGATCCGTCCTTGCTGCTTTCTCGCACCAGCCCCCGGGCGATCAGGTCCTCGACCTTGCGCCGCACTGTTTCCTTGGGAATGCCGGTCGTTCGCGAGACCCCGGCGCGGGAAATGCCCTGAGCGTTCACAAGGCCCATCAGGTCCGGATCCACCGCCGAATCGAAACCGCCCGCGCGGAATACCCGGCCAAGACTGGTGGCCAGAATGGTCAGATAGACAACCAAGCCGTTGTAGTCGGCGCCGAATTCCTTGTTCATGTTGCAGGCGATGCGCAGCAGCAGCTCGGCGGTGATGATCGCGGCGATCTTCTCGTTAGGCTCAAGGGTTTGCTCGCCGACGTTCATCCTTAAGTCCCCCTGACACAGTGAAGCTTCGCGTCTTGTGGCACGCGAGATGTCACTGTCAATGTTATGCCCGTTTCGGGTATAGTGCGCGGGCGAACCGGGATCAGGCAACCGCAGCCTTGGCGCGGCCGGGAACGGGCAGGGGATTGCCTGCCGCCTTGGCGCGCTTTTCGCCACGCGCGATTTCGCGACGCAGGTCTTCCACATAGATGCCGAAGTCCACCTGAATGGTGTGGCGTTTAGCTTGGTAGTATTGGCCCAGATGGGTTTCCTCATCCTTGATGATGAGCCGCTCCATCTCGGCGGGCGGCGGCGGCATGTATCGGCCGGCCAGATAGGCCGCGGCTAGCTTGCTCTGTTGTTCGGCGAAATTCACCAGCGTCGGCAGGGGCTGCGCCAGCGCCATGTAGAACAGGTTCGGCACACCGGGCTTCATCATCCGCTTGAACAGCGGCAGGCGGTGATCTGCGTCGGGGACCAGATCGGCATCGTCGAAGAACGGGAAGCGCATGTCGTAGCCGGTTGCGAAGACAATGGCGTCGACATCCTCCACGGTGTCGTCGGCGAAGCGCACGCGCCTGCCCTCCAGAGCCTTGATAGCCGGCTTGAACTTGATGTCGCCACAGCCGGCGCGGGTCAGGAACTCGCCGCTCACCGAGGGGTGGGCCTCCAGAGGTTCGTGGTCTGGCTTCGGAAGACCATAATCCTCCATGTTTCCAATGGTTTTCTTGATCATCTTGCGGGCCATAGAGAGGCCGAGCTTGCGCGGCATCCAGGCGGGCATGGCCGATTTGTCCGAGGGCTTGCCGTTGACGTACTTGGGCAGCACCCAAACGCCCCGGCGGGCGGAGACCCAGAGAGTCTTGGCGATGGGCCGCTGGGCGAGTTCCGAGGCGATATCCATCGCCGAATTGCCCATGCCGACCACGACGACATTCTTGCCGCGCATGTCGACGGGGTCGAAGGGGTCGGAATAGGCGTGGCTGTGCAAGGCCGCGCCGTCGAACGTGCCCGGATATTCCGGTATGCGCGGACTCCAGTGGTGACCGTTGCAGACGAACAGCACGTCGTAGGTTCTTGTTTCGCCAGTGGAAAGAGTCACATCCCACAGGCCGCCGGGGGTGCGGCGCGCCAATTTCACACCTGTGTTGAAGGTGATGGTCTCGCGCAGGCCGAAGTGATCGACGTAGTCCTTGAAGTACTGCAGGAGCTGGGCGTGATGCGGGAAGTCGGGCCAGTCGGCCGGGACCGGGAAGTCCTCGAAAGCCAGGCGCCATTTCGAGGTGTCGATGTGCAGGCTCTCGTAGCAGGCCGACAGGCCGTTGGGATTCTTGAAGTACCAGTTGCCGCCGACGTCATCGGACATCTCGAAGCAGTCGTACTCGATCCCGAAATCCTTGAGGCGTTTCGCCGTCGTGAAACCGGAACAGCCAGCGCCGATGATGCAGGCCCTTGGCAACGGGCTCCTGGCGTAGCTCCTGGAGGATCGCTGTTGCGTGAGCCTAGCCAGAGCCACGAGTTAGCGTCAAAGGTCACCCGACGGCATTCCCCAGCGCCAGGGCATAATTTCTGATAATATTCCTTAGGCGAAGAAAGAGTATCGCGAAATTGGCTCCAGCCGACGGGCTTCCCTACCTCTTCGATGCGCAGATCTCTTCATAGGCGGCCTGCAGTCGTTCCAGGACGGCTGAGCTGCTGGCCGAAGCGTTCAGGTGGCGTGCGCGAAGCTCGGCCATCAGCTCGTCCCACATCGCATGGCCGCCTTCCTCGAGAAGCTGGGCGCGGATCGACAGTTCCTCGGACGCCGGCGCATGCCGTCGGCCCCAGGCGCCCATCTGGGCGAGCAGCGGCACGAGCTGGATCGCGGGCTCGGTCAGGCTGTAGATCACGCTCTGGCGATGCCGCGGGTCATCGGCCCGGGTCAGCAGGCCAGCCGCCACCAGCCGCTTGAGCCGGTCGGCCAGGACGTTGGAGGCGATGCCCTCCTCCGACCGGGTCAGGAGTTCGCGATAACGGCGCCGGTCGCCGAAGATGACGTCGCGGATGACGATCAGGCTCCAGCGATCTCCCAGAACCTCGAGGGTCAGGTTGATCGGGCAGCCCGAGCGATGTGTGTCCGTCAATGGCGGCTCCTACTGCTTGCAAAATAGGATCAGTCGATCTAATCCGCAATGGCTCGTGATCCACCGCAGGCCGGAGGCGCCCCCGATGTCGTTGACGCTCTATTCCCACCCGTTCTCATCCTACTGCCAGAAGGTGCTGATCGCGCTTTGGGAGAACGATATCCCCTTCACCTATCGGCACCTGGAAGACGCCGGCGCGGGTGATGAACGCGCGGCGCTTTGGCCGTTGGGCCGCTTTCCGGTGCTGGTGGACGACGGCCGGACGGTGGCTGAATCCAGTATCATCATCGAGCACCTCGACCTGCATCATCCCGGACCCACCCGATGGCTGCCCGAGGACCGAGATGCGGCCCTGGAGGTCCGCTTCATGGACCGCTTTTTCGACCACTACATCATGACGTCGATGCAGAAGCCGGTGTTTGAGTCGTTGCGAGCCGACGGCTCGCGGAAGCAGGAAGCGATGGCGGAGGCCAGCCAGGAGCTTGAGACGGCCTATGGTTGGCTGGAAAAGCGTCTGGAAGGACGCGCCTGGGCGACAGGAGACAGCTTCACCATGGCCGACTGCGCCGCAGCGCCTTCCCTATTCTACGCCGATTGGGTTCACCAGATCGGCCCGCATTTCCCGGTGCTCCGAGCCTATCGGTCGCGGCTGCTGGCGCGCCCGTCCTTCGCGCGCGCTGTGGAGGAGGCGCGGCCCTATCGGTCCTACTTCCCGCTGGGCGCTCCCGACCGCGATTGAGGCGGGCGCGTCACGCATCAACACGGCAGGATCGGTCTGGGACCGATTGGGATAGGTTGGCGCCATGAGTCCTCCGGTGCTGTCCCTCGCCACCCTGCGCAAATCCGTTCCGGGAGGCCGTGTGTTGTTCGAGGGGCTCAACCTCGACGTCGCGCCGGGCGAGATCGTCGCCATCATGGGCGAGTCCGGGGTTGGCAAGTCCACCCTGCTCAATCTGATCGCCGGGCTGGACCAGGCCGACAGCGGCGGCGTGGCCATTGACGGCGTGCGACTGGAGAGCCTCGACGACGACGGACGCACCCGGATGCGCCGAGACCGGATCGGCTTCGTCTTCCAGGCCTTCCACATCCTGCCCCACCTGACCCTGGCCCAGAACGTCGCCCTGCCCTTGGTGTTGCAGAACATTGATGGCGCGGCGGCGACCGCGCGGGCCACCGCGATCCTGGCGTCCATCGGCCTGCCGAACCGGGCCGGAGATCGGCCCTCGCAGCTTTCAGGTGGGGAACTGCAAAGAGTGGCGCTGGCTCGCGCCCTGGTCCACCGCCCTGCCCTGGTCCTGGCCGACGAGCCGACGGGCAACCTCGATCCGGAGACCGCCGCGCGGATTTTGGATCTGTTCGTCGCTGAGGTGCGTGGGTCGGGCGCGGCGGCGATCCTGGTGACTCACTCCGAGCGCGCCGCCGCTGTGGCCGACCGCATTCTGAACCTAACCGCAGCAGGCCTGGTCCATGCCGGCTGAGCGGCGGCCCCTGAGCCGTACCGCGCTCACCTGGATGATGGTCGGCGAGTGGCGGGCCCACCCAGGCCGGGTGATCACGGCGGCGCTGGCCATCGCCATCGGTGTGGCTCTGGGTTTCGCGGTCCACATCATCAACGGCTCGGCCCAGAATGAACTGGCCCAGGCGGTGCGAACGGTGAACGCCGACGCCGATCTGCAGGTCCATGCCACGACGCCGCTAGGGTTCGACGAGACGCTCTATCCGGCCTTGGCGCGGGCGCCGGGGATCGTAGCGGCCAGCCCTGTGGTGGAACTGTCGGCGCGATTTGGGACGGGACCGTCGCGTTCGCTGGAAGGTGGCGGCCTCACCCTGTTGGGGATCGACCCGTTACGCGCTGCGTCGGTCACCCCGACCCTGTTGAGCCAGGGCGCCTCGCCCCCCATAGAGGGCGCGGGCGGTTTCGTGCCCGAGAGCCTGTTCGATCCCCGCGCCATCATGCTGTCGCAGGCGGCGCTCGCGGCAAGCGGGCGCAAGGTGGGCGAGGCCGTAACCATCACGGCCGCCGGCCGCAGTGTGGATTTCGTGGTGGCCGGGGTCCTGTCCGGCGCGGCGTCGGAGCAGCAGATCGCGGTCCTGGATATCGCCACAGCCCAGTGGCTGTTCGGCAGCCTGGGACGCCTACAGCGCGTTGACCTGAAGTTCTCGCCCGGCGCAAATCCGGCCACCGTCGAGGCCAGCCTGCGCGACCGGTTGCCGGCCGACGCCCAGATCGTCACCGCCCAGTCTGAAGCTAGGCGCGGCGATAACCTCACCAGGGCCTATCGGGCGAACCTGGAGATGCTGGCCCTGATGGCCCTGCTGACGGGCGGTTTCCTGGTCTATTCGGCTCAGTCGCTGTCGGTGGCGCGCCGGCGGCCGCAGTTCGCCCTGCTGAGGGTCTTGGGCCTGGAGCGGCGCGGACTGCTGGCCCAGGTCTTTGTCGAGGGCGCTCTGGTGGGTGGGGTGGGGGCCGCGTTGGGCCTGGCGCTTGGCCTCGGCGTCGCGGTCGGAACCCTTCAGTTTCTCGGCGGGGATCTCGGCGGCGGCTATTTCAGAGGGACAACCCCGGACCTTGTGGTCACGCCCCTGCCCGTCCTGGTGTTCTTCGCCTTGGGCCTGGTGGCGGCCCTTCTGGGCAGCCTGCTGCCGGCGCTGGAAGCCGCGCGCGCCCAGCCCGGCATCGCGCTCAAGGACCTCGGCGACAAGAACGACCCGAACGCCAAGCCCGCGGCGTGGTTGGGGCTCGCCCTACTGGCGGCCGGCGGCGGAGCGGCCATTCTTCCGGCGGTCCGGGGACTGCCGCTGTTCGGCTATCTGTCCATTGGCCTGATGCTGGCCGGCGGCGTGGCGGCGATGCCCTGGCTGGCCCGCGTGCTGATAACACCGTTGCAGCGGGTGGGCCGCCGAAACGTCTCCATCGACCTGGCCGTCAAGCGGTTGTGGGGTGCGCCGGACCAGGCGGCGGTGGCGCTCTGCGGGATCGTCGCCAGCACCAGTCTGATGGTGGCCATGGCGGTGATGGTGGCGAGCCTGCGGGGCTCGGTGGACGACTGGCTGACTGAAATCCTGCCGTCAGACCTGCTGTTTCGGGTGGAGAGCGGCGGTTTCGACGCGGAAGCCAGGGCGCGAATCGCCCGCGCGCCCGGCGTGGGCGATATCCTGTTTCAGAGAACGCTGCCCCTACGGCTCGCCTCCGATATGCCTCCGTTGATCCTGCTGGTCCGTCCCGTGGACAAGGCGAAACCCATGGCCAGTCTGCCGATGATCGGACGTAGCGCGGAGGCCCCAGAGGGCGTGACGCCGGTCTGGCTCTCCGAGCCCGCCGCACGGCTATACGGCCACAAGGTCGGCGAGCAGATGGTCCTGCCCATGGGGGGTGGTAATCCCCAGGTCTTCGTGGCCGGCATCTGGCGCGACTATGCTCGTCAGTCTGGCGCCATCGCCATAGATCAGGCCGACTATACCCGGCTCACCGGTGATGATCGCCGCACCGAGGCCTCCCTGGATTTGAAGCCCGGGACGACCTCCGTCAGCGCCGCTCAGGCTATCCGGGCCGCCCTACCTCCGGAAATGGCGGCGCAGGTGCAGTTCTTCGAGACTCGGCAGATGCGCGCCATCGCGCTGAGATTGTTCGACTCCAGCTTCGCCCTGACCTACGCCCTCGAAGCCATCGCCATCGTGGTCGGCCTTGCGGGTGTGGCTGCGACGTTCTCGGCCCAGACCCTGGCGCGGACCAAGGAGTTCGGGATGCTGCGTCATGTGGGGGTCCTGCGTCGCCAGATCATCCTGATGCTCGCCACCGAGGGCGCCTTGCTGGGCGCTGTCGGGGTGGTCTCGGGCCTGGCCCTGGGGCTGGCCATGAGCCAGGTGCTGATCCACGTCGTGAACCCCCAATCCTTCCACTGGACCATGGAGACCCGGCTGCCGCTGCCGCTGTTCGCTAGCCTTGCCATAGCCCTGGTGGCGGCCGGCGCGGGGACAGCGGTGCTGGCCGGACGTAGAGCGCTTTCGGCCGATGCGGTTCGGGCCGTGCGAGAGGATTGGTGATGCCCCGCGCCTTCAAACTCGCAGGTCTGGGGCTGATCGCCTGGATGCTCACGGCTGGTGCTCCGGACAAGCCAGTGCTGCCGGTCTTCCCGGAGGTCCGCGCCGGACAGGCCTTGAGCTTTCCCGCCGACCACGGCGCCCACCCCGACTATCGAACCGAGTGGTGGTATGTCACGGGATGGTTGAAGACCGAGGATGGCCGCGATCTCGGCTTTCAGGTCACCTTTTTCCGCAGTCGCCTTTCGGTAGACCAGCGCAATCCCAGCGCCTTCGCCCCCAAGCAGATTCTGTTCGCCCACGCCGGGCTTTCAGACCCCAAGGTTGGCGAGCTCCTCCATGACGGTCGAATGGCCCGCCAGGGCCTGGGACTGGCGGAAGCCTCTACCACCGACGCAGACATCATGATTGACGGCTGGCGCCTAAAACGCCGTTCCGACGGGCGGTTCGTCGCCAAGGCGGTGGGCGCCGACTTCACCCTCGATCTCGCCTTCACCCCCAGTCAACCGGTCTTGCTGCAGGGCGAGCGGGGGTTCAGCCGCAAAGGTCCCCTGCCCGCTCAGGCCAGCCATTACTACAGCATCCCCCACCTCAGGGTGTCGGGCTCCGTGCTTCAAGGGCGCAAGCAGATGAAGGTGACCGGCCAAGCCTGGCTGGACCACGAATGGTCTTCCACCCTGCTGGACCCAAAAGCCGTGGGTTGGGATTGGGTGGGGTTGAACCTGGACGACGGTGGAGCGCTCACAGCGTTCCAGGTGCGGGACGCAGCTGGGAAACCCCTCTGGTCGGGGGGCTCGTTGCGTTCCCCCGATGGTGTGACTTCACGCCTCGGACCGAACGACGTGGGGTTCACGACCGAGCGCATCTGGCGCTCGCCTCGGACCGGCGGCCGCTATCCGGTTCAGCGCGAACTGGTGGTCAGAACCCCGACCGGCGCGCGGCGCTGGCGCCTGTCCCCGCTGTTCGACGACCAGGAACTCGACAGCCGGCGCACGGGCGGCCCGGTCTATTGGGAGGGCGCGGTTCGCGCTCCTGGTGGGCATGGCTATTTGGAACTGACGGGCTACGTCTCGCCGCTGAAGATGTAAAATAGCGGCCCCGCTCGGCAGAATTTCGACGCCTGAACATTAACCACAAGCCAACAACGCCTTGCCCTTGGGCGATATTCGTGAGAAACATCCCGCATCGAATTTCGACTTGGCGCGGCATGCGATTTCGGCTCACCCCGGTGAGGCCCCGAAGTTACCCTCCCTACCATCATGAATTTTGATTCTGCGGCGGCGCTTTGTCAGCCGAATACACTATTGCTAGGACTAAACGACTATGGCTACCGGTACTGTTAAGTGGTTCAACGCGACCAAGGGCTTCGGTTTCATCGAGCCTGAAAATGGCGGCGGCGACGTGTTCGTCCACATTTCGGCTGTTGAACGTTCGACCCTGGGCTCGATCCACGAAGGTCAAAAGCTCAACTACGAACTCGAACGCGATCAGCGAAGCGGCAAGATGTCGGCTGGCCAACTGACTGCGGCTTAAGACGAACCGGACGTCCGCAAGCGCGGAGTCCTGAACGTCCAGACGGGCCGGCCTTGCGCCGGCCCGTTTTCGTTTTGTCTGTCTGTTTTGAGACAGCCCCATGAAAGACCCCCGGCGGGCCGGGTTTGTGCTATGGTTCAGGCCGCTCCTAAGAGCCCTGTCGGCGCGCCGCCCACCCCGCCGACCTGCCCGACGCGTCCCATGGTTGGGATCCCTCGGGGAAGAAAGGCGAATGATGATCAAGTCCTACAAGGTTGCAGCCACCAGCACCCGCGGTCCGACCATTGAAGACCTTCGCGCTGCGGTGACCAAGGCCGAGGCCGATGGCGTGTCACGCGACACCATGCTGCTTCGCCTGACCTTCCGTGACGAATCGCTGATCAAGCGCAGCCCGGAAGTCGGCCTTGATGAGGTCAGTTTCGTCGACGGCGAAATGCGTTTCGTCGGCGTCCGCGTGAAGGTGGGCAACATCCCCCTCAGCCTGCTGGATCTCGACCCGCAGCCCGATCCCGAGCCGGTCGCGCCGCCGGTGAAGGTCAAGAAGACCCGCGCCAAGGCCAAGCCCAAGGTCGCAGCCGAAGCCACCGCCGCTTAAGGCGAGCGTCGCCACAGTAAGGCCACGCTTGGGCGCCTCCATGGCGCCCTGGCGGCTGAACCCCATATCCGCCTGACATCGCTTCATCCCGCCGGAGCCGTCTCATGCGCCATCTTGTCCTGACCTCCCTCGCCATCCTGGCCGCGGGCACGGCCACGGCTGCGCCGCTTTCCACTGTAGGCAGCGTCGAGGTCACGATCTCTCCGGAGCTCCAGAAGAAGGCCGCCGACGAGCTGGGCTTGAAGGACGTGGACCGGCTAGCTGCCGAACTGCGGCGGGACGTCACTCGAGAGCTGGAGCGCACCGGGGTCCTGGCCGGTGGCCGATTGGAGCTGGTGCTCACTGATGTGCGGCCCAATCGGCCCACCTTCCGGCAGCTCGGAAACCAACCAAGCCTGTCCCATGAGAGCTTCGGGATTGGCGGGGCCACCATCGACGGCCAGGCGGTCTCGGTGAACGGCGAGGTCACGCCCATCCATTTTCGATGGTACGGGAGCGACATCCGCGAGGCCTGGACCAAGTCCACCTGGTCTGACGCCAACTATGCCTTCGACCGCTTCGCCTACCGCTACGGTCGCGGCGAGTCGTACGCTGCACGCTGAACCGACGGAATCGGGCTTGCCTGGCCTGGGGCCGCGCGGTCAGATCAGTGCGCGCCGGAGTCGGCCGTCTCGCTTTCACACCAGGATTTTCCACAGATGGTTCCGGCCGAACGCCCGATAGATCGGCTCCTGGCCATCATGGCTCGGCTGCGCGATCCCGCCGGCGGCTGCGAGTGGGACCTCGAGCAGACCTTCGCGACCATAGCGCCCTACACGGTGGAGGAAGCCTATGAGGTGGCCGACGCCATCGAACGCAAGAACCTGACCGATCTGCGGGACGAACTTGGAGACCTGCTGTTCCAGGTGGTTTTCCATTCACGCATGGCGCAGGAGCAAGGCGTTTTCGGCTTCGACGACGTGGTCCTCGCGATCTCGGAGAAGATGATCCGGCGCCACCCCCACGTCTTCGGCGCTGAGGCCCAGCGCACAGCGGCCGAACAGACCCAGGCCTGGGAAGTCATCAAGGCCCAGGAACGCGCCGGAAAAGGCCTCAGTGACAGCCTCCTTGATGACGTGCCTGCGAGCTTTCCGGCTCTCACCCGCGCCGTGAAGTTGTCGCGTCGAGCGGCCACCGTGGGCTTCGTCTGGCCAACAATAGGTGAGGTGGTGGCCAAGCTCGACGAGGAGGTCGCCGAGCTGAAGGTCGAGATCGCCGCCAATGACCGCGCCAAGGCGCGTGCCGAACTGGGTGACGTACTGTTCGTCGTGGCCAATATCGCGCGCGCCCTGGACATCGACCCGGAGGACGCCCTGCGCGCCACCAACGCCAAGTTCACGCGGCGGTTCCGCCATATCGAGACCGAGTTGAAGGCCCGCGGCAAGACACCGGAACAGTCGAATCTGGCCGAAATGGACGCCCTTTGGGACTCCGCCAAGGCGGCCGAGAAAGCCCGCGGGTGAGCACCGATCCCGCAACCTGGGACGGCCTTGCCCAAGCCCGGGCCAATCCGCGGTTCCACGCAGCCATCGACCTTGAGGCCAAGCTGGCGCGGGACGCCTACCACGCCTTGCCGGAAGGGCACCGATGGCTGCTGGGAGATCGGGGGCGATTCAACATGGGGCTGATCGCCTTGCTCCTGGCGGGCAGCGGTACGCTCACGGCTCAAAATCTCAGCCAAATGTCCAAGGCCCGCGGCATCGGGAGCGCGGGCCGGGCGCTGAAGTATGTCGAACACCTGCTGCGCTATGGCCTGGTCAGCGCGGAACCGGGCGATGGCCGCTGGACGACTCACGGCCTGATCCTCGGTCCAATTCTGATCGGGCACTATCGGGCGCGTTTCCGTGCGATGCTCGAGGCGATGCGACTGTTCGATCCCACTGTGGCGCCGGTCCTGGAACTGATCGAGACCGACGAGTTCCTTCCCCTGTGCCTTACCCTAGCCGGGGCGAACGGAGACAATTCCGAATTGGCACGCCAGATCTATGCTGACGGCCTGGGCCTGTTCTTAGAACGGGACTGCGGAATGTTGATCCTGATGGACCTGATGTTGACCCAGCCGGCGGGCAGAGCACAGCCGCTGGAACGGGCGCCGCTGTCGCGCTACGGCCTGGCTCGAGACTACGGCGTCTCCCGGGCGCACATCAACAAGCTGCTCGCCGACGCAGGGGTAGCGGGCCTGCTGACGCTTGAGGATGACGGGTGCGCCGTGGTGTTTTCTCCGCGGCTGTCGGAAGTGTTGGAACTGCACACCGCCGCGATCTTCCTCGGTTTGCGGACCGGCATCGCGCAATACATGGCGAGCCGGCCCGCAGCGCGAGACTAACCCCCCCGGGCCAGCATCGCGGACCACTCTGGAGCGAGTGATGCCGTGGATCGCGGAGTACGTCCGAGGCTAAGCCCCGGAACGGCCAGACTATTTCGTTCACCGCAGGTAGGGTCAATTCTGTAGAAAAATGATCGTCCGGCCGCGAAGGGCGCTAGAGGGCGCCCGCGAGGATCAGCAGAGCCCAGATGGCTGGAGACCAGAGGAGCGGCCAGACCGCACCGTCGGCGCGACGCACGAAGGCGACGAAGGCCAATAGCGGACAGGCCAGGAGAGCGAACGGCAAGGTGTTGCCTGCCGCCGTCACGATCAACTCGCGATGGTTCATGATCTCCGTCGGTGGAGCCCGGATTAGTGACACCCAGGCGGCGGCCAGAGCCAACGACACCTCCAGGCCGAACATCAGGATCAAGTGGCCAGGCACATGGCGCGGACCCGGCTGGATAGGGACGTAGTCCACGGAACGCTCCGGCGTCAGGCCCGCAGGCGGGCCTGCGGGAAAAGTTGCTCGAACTGGCCCAGGGCCTGGGCGCTCAGCTTCACCGCAAGGCGCGTGCCACCGTCGTCCTGGGTCTCGCGCTCCAGAACCCGACCGTGGCGATAGAGCCAGGCCACCGCCGCGCCCTGCGCCGCCGTGGCGGTGATCTCGACGGCGGGCGCCTCGTCCACCATCTCGGCCACCAAGGCCAGCAACTCATCACAGCCTTCGCCGGTGACGGCCGAGACCGTGATGGCCGGAGGATTGGCCCGGCGGGCGTCGCCGATGACCCGGTCGCGGGCCTCGGGATCGACCATGTCGAGCTTGTTCCAGACCTCGATCAGCCGCCGCTCCTCGATCTCCACGCCGAGGCGTGACAGTACGGTGCGGACGTCCTGGGCCTGGGCGTCGGTCTCGTCGCTGGAGATGTCGCGGACGTGCAGGATGACGTCAGCCTCCTTCACCTCCTCCAGGGTGGCGCGGAAGGCCTCCACCAGTTCGTGCGGCAGCTCGGAGATGAAGCCCACGGTGTCGGACAGGATCGCCGGACGCCCATCGGGCAGGTCCAGCATGCGGATCGTCGGATCCAGGGTGGCGAACAGCATGTCCTCGGCCACCACCTCGGCCTTGGTCAGGCGGTTGAACAGGGTCGACTTGCCGGCGTTGGTGTAGCCCACCAGGGCGACGGCCGGGTACGGATGCCGCTGCCGCGCGCCACGCTGCAGGTCGCGCGTGCGGCGGACCTCCAGCAGGTCCTTCTTCAGCTTGACGATCTTGTCGGCGATCAGCCGGCGGTCGGTCTCGATCTGGGTTTCCCCAGGACCGCCCATCACCCCTGCCCCGCCGCGTTGCCGCTCCAGGTGGGTCCAGGTGCGGACCAGGCGCGACTTCTCATATGACAGGCGCGCCAGCTCGACCTGCAGGCGGCCTTCCTTGGTCCGCGCCCGGCGAGCGAAGATCTCCAGGATCAGGCCGGTCCGGTCGATGACCTTGACCTTCCAGGTCTTCTCCAGATTGCGCTGCTGCACCGGTGTCAGCTGGTCGTCGACGACCGCTACGTCGGCCTCGGCGGCCTCGATGATCTTGCCGATCTCCTCGACCTTGCCCTTGCCGAACAGGGTCGCAGGCACGCGTTTGCGCAACGGCGCGATGAAGGCGTCGGTGATCTCGAGATCCAGGGCTAGAGCAAGCCCAATGGCTTCCTCCAGCCGCCCTTCGGCGCTCCGGGACTGGCCCCGTTCGTCACGGACGGGGTGGATGACGACGGCCCCCTGAGGGGGGACTTCGCGATCTATGAGTTTAGAGTTCAATCGGCCTCGTCTTCCGCCGGCTCGTACAGTTGCACGGGCTGGGCCGGCATGATGGTCGAGATGGCGTGCTTGTAGACCAGTTGCGACTGGCCATCACGTCGGAGAAGCACGCAGAAATTGTCGAACCAGCTGACCACACCCTGCAGCTTCACGCCGTTCACCAGGAAGATCGTCAGCGGCGTCTTTGACTTGCGCACGCTGTTCAGGAACGTGTCCTGCAGGTTTTGTTTCTTTTCGTTCGACATGGCTTTTCGCCCTTTTTTCTAGATCGGCGTCCGCAAACCGGTCGCCACACACAAGTTGGACGCTAGACCGCTCTTGATGGCCGGCGCAATCGCGCCGTTGGTGTCAGATCGCAGTTGCTCGCGCACGCTCGATATAGAGGCTTCGCAGCTTCATCGCCACCGGTCCGACGGTTCCATCCCCCACCGGCTGTCCATCCACCGCCACCACGGGCAGGACAAGCGTGCCCGCGCCGGTGATGAAGGCCTCCTTGGCGGCCCGGGCCTCCTCCGGAGTGAAGGGGCGTTCGTCCACCTTCATTCCCTGTTCCTTCAGGATATCCAGCAGGCTGTAGCGGGTGACGCCGCGCAGGATATTGGCGTTGGTGGCACGAGTGCGCACCGTGCCGTCAGCATCGATGATCCAGGCGTTGGAGGACGAGCCCTCCGTAACCAGACCCATCTCGTCGACGAACCAGGCCTCGGCTGCGCCGCGCTCCTTGGCCGCCTGCTTGGCCATGGCGTTGGGCAGCAGGCCCACCGTCTTGATGTCGCACCGGCCCCAGCGGTTCTCGGGCGTGGTGATCACCGAGACGCCCTTGGCGGCCTTGGCCTCGGTGGCGGCGCGATCGATGGGCTTCACCGTGATGACGATGCTGGGCGGAGTGTCGGGGTGGGGAAAGGCGTGATCGCGCGGCGCAACGCCTCGGCCCACCTGCAGATAGACTAGGCCCTCGCGGATGCGGTTCTGACGCACAGTCTCCTTCAGCACCATGGTCAGCGCCCTGCGGCCCATGGGCATGGCGATCTTCAGCTCACCCAGGCTGCGTTCCAGGCGCGCGAAGTGCCCCTCCGGGTCGGCCAGCTTGCCGTCGAACAGCGACCAGACCTCGTACACCGCGTCGGCCAGCTGGTAGCCGCGGTCTTCGATGTGGACGACGGCCTGGTCATGACGCGAGAAGCGCCCGTTCACATAGGCGATGCGGCCCATCAGGCGTCCTCTTCTTCCACCGGACGCGCGCCCGACAGGCCCAGCGACTTCAGCTTGCGGTGCAGAGCCGAGCGCTCCATGCCGATGAAGGCCGCGGTGCGGGAGATATTGCCGGAGAAGCGCAGCATCTGAGCGTTCAGATACTCCCGCTCGAACACTTCCCGGGCCTCACGCAGCGGCAGAGCGATGATCCGGTCGGCGCCCAGTGACGAGCCCTGGTCCGACGGTGAAGAGTCGCCCGGCAACATCTCGGCGCTGATCGCCTCGCTTGGGTCGCCCGAGGCCAGGATCAGCGTGCGCTCCACGTTATTGCGGAGCTGGCGCAGATTTCCGGGCCACGCCTTGACCTGGAGTGTGGCCAGCGCGTCATCGGCCAGTCGCCGGCGCGGCATGCCGGTGGCGTCGCAGATGCGCTGGATGAAGTAGTCCACGAGCTCCGGGATATCCTCTCGATGCTCGGCCAGGCCGGGCACCGTCACCGGCACCACATTCAGCCGGTGGAAGAGGTCCTCGCGGAAACGGCCGCCGGCGATTTCCTCCCGCAGGTCGCGAGAGGTGGAAGAGACCACGCGCACGTCCACCTGCACATCGCTATCGCCGCCCACACGTCGGAAACGCTGCTCCACCAGCACCCGCAAAATCCGGCTCTGGGTCTCGAAGGGCATGTCGGCCACCTCGTCCAGGTAGAGCGTGCCGCCATGGGCGCGTTCAAAGACGCCGATCTTGGCGGGGCGGCCGGTTTCAGCTTCCTCGCCAAACAGTTCGACATCCATCCGCTCTGGCGTCATGCCGGCGGCGCTGATCACCACAAACTCGGCCTTGGCCCGCGCGCTGGCCGAATGGATCATCCGCGCGACGGTCTCCTTGCCGGCTCCGGGCGGCCCGGCGATGAGCACGCGGCTGTTGGCGCCCGCCAATTTGGGAATGAGTGTCCGAAGTTGCTGGGTCGCCATCGACTTTCCCACCAGGCCGTCAGGCATGAGGGCCTGGGTGCGCAGCCGCCTATTTTCGCGCTTCAGGCTGGTGGCCTCCAGGGCGCGCTCGACGATGAGCAGCAGCTTGTCGGACTTGAAGGGCTTTTCCAGAAACTCGTAGGCGCCTCGCTTGATGGCGCTGACGGCGGTTTCGATATTGCCGTGGCCCGAGATCATGATCACCGGGAAGTCGGCGTCCAGCGTGCGGAGCATGTCCAGCAGCTCCAGGCCGTCCATACCTCCGCCCTGCATCCAGATGTCGAGCACCAGCAGGGCCGGTTTGCGGGCCCGGATGGCGGCGAGCGCCGATTCGGAGTCGTTGGCGGTCCGCACCGCATAACCCTCATCCGACAGGATGCCGGCCACGAGTTCGCGGATGTCAGCCTCATCATCCACAACCAGAACATCAGCCGCCATTGGTCACCTCTAGTCCGTGATCGTCGGTAACGCCGGGGATCTTCACCCGCGCCGTCGTCGGTAGTTTCAGCAGGACGCGGGCGCCCTTGCCGCGCGTCGCATCTGTGAGAATCAGTTCGCCGCCGTGGTCTTCAAGAATCCGTTTGACGATGGCCAGACCAAGGCCTGTCCCCTTCTCCCGGGTCGTTACATAGGGCTCGGTCAATCGGTCGCGGTCCTTGTCTGGCAACCCCACCCCGTTGTCCTCGACGCTTATGCAAACCTCGGACCGGTCTGAGGTCAGCTCGGCGACAATCCTGCCTTTTGGCTCGGGATCTTCGGCTAGACGGGCGGTCACCGCCTCGGCGGCGTTCTTCAAGATGTTGGTCAGGCCTTGGGCCAGCATGCGACCATCCGCCATCAGCACCGTCGCCGGCAGCGGCTCCACCAGTTCGATCTCGATATCGGGACTGGCGACCCGCTGGGCGAACACCCCGGCGCGAAGTAGTTCCACAAGGTCCTGCTCGGCGAACTTGGGCGCTGGCATCCGGGCGAAGGCGGAGAACTCGTCCACCATGCGGCCGATGTCACCGACCTGACGCACGATCGTGTCGGTGCAACGGTCGAAGATCTCGAGATCCTCCGCCGGCACGCCCTTGCGGAACTTGCGTTGCAGGCGTTCGGCCGAGAGTTGGATCGGCGTCAGGGGGTTCTTGATTTCGTGAGCGATGCGCCGCGCCACGTCGCGCCAGGCGGCGTTCCTCTGGGCCGAAACCAGTCGGGTGATATCGTCGAAGGTCAGCACCAGACCGCTTTCGCTGCGGCTGGCGCGGACCCGCAGGCGGCGGGTTTCGCGGTTGCGATCGACGTCTACCTCCTCCTCGGCCTCACCGGCGATCCGGGCGTTCTCGGCGATCGGCACGAATTCCGGCGCAACCTCGGCCAACTGGCGCCCGCGCGCCGGAGAGGCATCCAGGCCAAGCAGTTCGGTCGCCTGCCTATTGGCGGCGGAGATCCTACCCTCGGAGTCCAGGCCAATAACCCCGGCCGAAACCTCCGCAAGCACAGTCTCGATGAACTGTCGGTCCTGTTCGGCTTCGTCACGAGCGCGTTGCAACGCCGCCTGTTGAGCCTGAAGATCATGCGTCATGCTATTGAAAGCGCGAGATAACACGGCAATCTCATCCGAGTCCTTCTCAGCATCCACGCGCGCCGTAAGATCGCCGCCCGCGACCCGGCCGGCGGCTTGCACCAGACGCCCGACGGGACCGGAGATCGCATTGGCCGCCGCCATGCCCAACCACACGGCGCCCACCAACACCAACAGGGCGGTTTCCATGTAGGAGAGCGCGAATACAACCTGGATTCGCTGTCGGCTTTGGGCCGCCTCGCGGTAGGAAACCAGCGAGGCGTCCGCATCCGTAAGGTGGTTGATGATCCCCTTCTCCACGGGGCGAGCCACGTAGAGGTAGGCGTCCGGATAGGCCGCCAGTTTGAACACCGCCCGCATCAGGTCGGCGGAGTCAAAGGCCGGTACAGAGATGTCGCCTTCGTCGGCCGCCTGGAAACTGCTCTCCGGCGGCGTGACAAAGGCGGGCGCGTCTCCCGCCTCGGCGCGCGCCAGCACCCGACCCTCGCGATCGATCAGATAGGCGGCCGGAAAGGCGTGATATGAAGCTTGATAGGCCAGGAAGTGGCTGAAAGTGATGGGACTGGACTGCAGGGCCGGCGCAGCGCGGTTCAGGTCCACGGCCATCAGGGTCACGTGGTCGCCGATGTAGCGCTTCTGGTCTTCGACATAGGACCGGGCCACCGTCGCGGAATTTTCAACGACGGTCTGCACCCGCTCGGAGAACCAGTTCTCCACGCCTCGGTTGACCAGCACCCCGTAGAATAGCGCCACGACGACAGCCGGGGCGACGGCGGCCAGCGCGAACAGCGCCACGAATCTCAGGTGCAGGCGGGCGCCGGCGTCCATGGATCGGGCGTCCAGCAGGGCCACCAGCCGCGCGCCCATGATCCCGGCCAGGCCGAGGATCAGCACGAGGTTGAAGCCTAGCAGCACCAGGATGTTCTTACTGGCCGGCGCGAGGGGGCCGGTTTCCGGCGGCGAGGCGGCCAGCAGGATGGCGACGCCGGTGAGCAGCAGGGCCAGGGCGTAGCCGCCGCCGAGCACATAGCGTGACTGTATAGCCCGCCACAGCCGCGCGGCCGGCGCTCGAGGATTCTCGCCGTCGTGGGTCAGGGACGCCATAACGCGGCGACCCTAGGCGGAACTGTGCCTGAGACTCAACAGGTTGTTGCGAGAATGCTTCACATCCGCGTCAGGACGCTCAGCGCCGTCCCCGCGCCATCTCCACGCCCAGGTCCTGGATCTTCTTGCGCAGGGTGTTGCGGTTGAGACCAAGAATCTCGGCGGCCCGCACCTGGTTGCCGCGCGTCGCGGTCAAGGTGAGCTGGATCAACGGCCGTTCAATTTCCTCCAGCACCCGATCATAGAGCCCCGCGGGCGGCAGGCCGTCCGGCTGCTCGGCGAAGTAGCCACCGAGGTGTCGCTCCACCAGGGTGGCCAGAGTGACCGGCCCCTCCTGCCCCTGGACCTGCGGCTGCTGGTCGGCCAGCTCGCGCTCCACGATCCGGGCGCTGATCAGCTCCTCGGCATAGAGGGCGCAGATGCGGCGGATCAGGTTCTCCAGCTCGCGGACATTGCCGGGCCAGAAATGCAGTTTCAGGCGCTCAAGGGCCGCGGCGTCGATGGTCTTTGACGGTAGGCCCTCGCGGTTGGCGCGCAGCAGGAAGGCTCGCGCGAGGTCTGGGATATCCTCCACCCGATCGCGCAGCGGCGGCAGGCGCAATGGCGCGACGTTAAGGCGGAAGAACAGGTCCTCGCGGAACAGGCCCTGCTGGATCAGACCGCGCAGGTCACGGTTGGTGGCGGCGATGATCCGCACATTGGGACGGCGGCCGGTCTTGGGATTCAGCGCTGGCTCGGAGCCGTCGATGACGCGTAGCAGGCGGGTCTGCGCGTCCAGCGGCATGTCCCCGATCTCGTCCAGGAACAGCGTGCCGCCGTCGGCCTCCACGAGCTTTCCGTGGTCACCGTCCTCGCGGCCGAACAGTTCGGTCTCGACCCTTTCACGAGGGACGGCGGCCAAGTTGATGACCACGAACTTGCCGTCCTTGCGACGTCCCATATCATGCAGGGCCCGGGCCACCAGCTCCTTGCCGGTGCCGGATTCCCCGAGGATCAGCACGGTGAGGTCAGCGCCCACCAGTCGGGCGATGGTGCGATAGACGTCCTGCATCGGGCCCGAGCGGCCGATCAGCGGCAAGCGTTCGTCGCGCACCGCGCGGGCCTGGGCCTTGGAGGCTTCGGAGTCCGCCGGCTTAGCCAGGGCCCGCCGCGCGGCCGAGGTCATGTCGTCCAGGTCGAAGGGTTTGGAGATGTAGTCGAAGGCGCCCACCTCGGCGGCGTTGACCGCCGTCAGCAGGGTGTTCTGGGCGCTCATCACGATAACCGGCAGCTTAGGGCGATCCTTGCGGATGCGCGGCAGCACGTCGAAGACGTTCTCGTCGGGCATCATGACGTCGGTGACCACAAGGTCCCCTTCCCCGTCCGACACCCACTTCAATAGAGTCGTGGCGTTGCCGGTGGCGCGCACCTGATACCCAAGGCGGGTGAAGGCTTGGCTGAGCACCAGGCGGATCGAGGAGTCGTCGTCGGCGATCAGGATCTTCTTATTGGCGTTAGCGGCGATCGCGTTCATGCCGAGACGTCCTCTTCAGATGCGATGGGGAGCAGCACGCGGAATGTCGTGCGGCCAGGCTCGGATTCGAAATCGATCAAGCCGCCGTGGCCGGACACGAGCTTGGAGACCAGGGCCAGGCCGAGGCCCGCCCCGTTGACCTTGGTGGTGACGAAGGGCTGGAACAGGCTGTCGCGCAGATGCTGCGGGATCCCCGGGCCATTGTCTTGGATGCGGATTTCCAGGGGCGCGCCGCGCAGGGCCTGGCCCTTGGCGGCCCGGACCCGGACGCCGTGACGATAGGCGGTGTGAATGGTCACCTCGCCACGGTTGTCACCCCGGCTGTGGGCGGCCTCCGAGGCGTTCTTCACCAGGTTCAGGAAAATCTGGATCAGCTGGTCCTCGTCGCCATAGGTAAGCGGCAGTGAGGGGTCGTAGAGGTCCTTGAGCACCAGGCCGTCGGCGAAGCCGTTGACCGCCAGCGCCCGGACGCGGTCCAGGACCTGGTGGATGTTGATCGGGGTGCAGACTGGCAGGGCGTCGTCGGAGAAGGCCTCCATGCGATCCACCAGCCGGCGGACGCGGTCGGTTTCGTCGACGATGAGCTGGGCGAGTGGGGTGTCCTCGGCCTTGGCGCCGGCTTTGAGCAGTTGGGCCGCGCCGCGGATGCCCATCAGTGGGTTCTTGATCTCATGGGCCAGCATGCGGCCCAAGCCTACGATAGTCCGCAAACCCGCGGCCTCGGCCCCGGTGCGCTCACCGCCCAAGGCGCCGCCCTTGACGTGCAGGGTCAGCAGGACTGAGCCATCCCCTAGAGGGGCGGCCGCGCCATCGGCTTCGAAGGAGGGGTGGCCAAACAGGCTGATCTCGACCCCGCGCTCGCGGACCGGGGCATCCTCTTCCAAGGCCCGATTGAGGAGCGAGACCAGAGCCGACCCCTCCGGTAGAGCCGCGCCGAAGCGGCCCCGGGTCAGGAGGCTGAGGCCCTGACCAAACAGGGCCTCAGCAGCCTCATTGACGGCGACCAGAGCGCCGTCGCCGTTCACCACCAGGGCCGGTTCAGGGGAGAGGTCAAAGGCCGCGGCCTTCAGGACATCCAGATTTACGCCGCTGTTTGCGGCCCGTGTTCGAGTGTTCATGCCGCCAATCTCGTTTGGGGATCGCGCCAGAGCGCGATCAGGCCTTCCTCGACCAGGGCGGGATCCTCCAGGCGGCAAAGCGCGGAACGTGCGCTTTGCCTGGCCTCGACCTGCATGGGCCAGGGCGCGTTATCGACATAGGACGCCAGGTGCTTGCGGAAGATCCGCAGCCCCAGGCGGTCGCCGTAGAAGTTCAAGCTGTCCCGGAAGTGTTCCAGGGCGATGCCCAGACGGGTCTCCGCATCGGGTTCGACGAAGGTTCCGCCGTTCAATTCGGTCTCGATCTGGGTCGCGACCCAGGGGCGCCCGTAGACGCCGCGGCCGACCATCACGCCGTCGGCGCCGGACTGGGTCAGCGCCTCGCGGGCTGTGGCGCCATCGACGATGTCCCCATTGACGATCACCGGAATGGAGACCGCATCCTTCACGGCGCGGACAGCGGCCCAATCGGCGACGCCCTTGTAGAACTGGCTCCGCGTGCGGCCGTGGATCGTGACGGCCTTGGCGCCGCGGCGTTGCGCCATGGCGGCGATCTCGGGGGCGTTGCGGGAGGCGTCGTCCCAGCCGAGGCGCATCTTGACGGTGACCGGCACATCGACGGCGTCCACGGTTGCGGCGATCAGGGCCTCGGCCAGATCGGGCTCACGCATCAGGGCCGAGCCGGACTGGGCGCCACCGGTTACCTCTTTGGCCGGGCAGCCGAAATTCAGGTCGATGATCTGCGCGCCCGCTTGGGCGGCCAGGACGGCGCCGCGCGCCATGTGAGCGGGATCGCGGCCGACGAGCTGGACCACCATCAACGGCAGGCCCTCGCCCACCGCGGCGCGTCGCACCACGTCGGGACGGCCCCTGGAGAACTCGGCGCAGGCGACCATCTCGGTCGCCACATAGGCGGCGCCCAGCTTGCTGGCGGCTCTGCGGAACGGCAGGTCGGAAACGCCGGTCATGGGCGCGATCCACGCCCGGCCCAACACCTCGATATCCCCGACTGCGAGCTTGTTGCTCATTTTGTAATCAACCCCATCGCCGCCTTTTTAGGCATATTGTGCAGCGCCGTAAAGCCTAGACACGACACGATCGCCCTCTAAACAACGTCGCCATGAACTTTTCTGCCGTCGTTGTCGCCGCAGGCTCTAGCACCAGGGCCGGACCAGGGGCGCCCAAGCCATGGCGCAGCCTCAATGGGCGGCCGATTCTGCGCTGGTCGGTGGAGGCGCTGAGCCGCGCCGGAGCCGGGGAAATCATCGTTGTCGTCGCCCCCGAACGCGTGGCGGATGCAGGCGAAGCCTTGGCCGGGGTGGCCAGCTGGAAGGCGGTCGCGGGCGGCGCCACGCGAGCTGAGTCGGTCCGGAAGGGCCTCGCTGCCCTCTCGGCCGACGACGGCGAGGCGGTCCTGATCCACGACGCCGCCCGCCCCTTTGTGACCTCCGCGCACGTTCAGACCCTCCTGACCGCCCTGGTTAAGGCTGACGGCGCGATCCCCGCTCTTCCCGTGGCTGACACCCTTAAACGCGGCGTTGGCATCGTGGCCAAGACCGTCCCCCGCGATGGCCTCTGGCGCGCCCAAACCCCCCAGGCCTTCCGGCTCCGCACCCTGCTTGACGCCTATGCTGTCTGGCCAGTTGACGGCGAACCCACGGACGACGCCGCCGTTGTCGAGCGCGCGGGGGGCAAGATCGCCCTGGTCGCAGGCGATCCCTTGCTGATGAAGCTGACCTACCCGGAGGATTTCGCCATGGCCGAACGACTGGCGGGTGGTCAGCGGATCGTCCGCACGGGCTTTGGGGTCGACGCCCACCGCTGGGGGCCCGGCGAGGCGGTGTGGCTTTGTGGCGTTGAGATCGGCCACGACCAGACGCTGATCGGCCACTCCGACGCTGACGCCGGTCTGCACGCGCTCACCGACGCCATCCTGGGCGCCATCGGCGAGGGCGATATCGGGGAGCACTTCCCGCCCTCCGATCCGCAGTGGAGGGGGGCGTCCTCTGATCGCTTCCTTGTCCATGCCGCAAGCCTGGTGACGGCCAGGGGCGGCGTCATTCTAAATGTCGACGTCACCCTGATCTGCGAACGCCCGAGAATTCGTCCGCATCGCGACGCCATGCGCGCCCGGCTGGCCGAACTGCTGACCCTTCCCCTCGACCGCGTGAGCGTAAAGGCCACCACGACGGAAGGTATGGGCTTCACCGGCCGTGGCGAAGGCCTCATGGCTCAGGCGGTGGCCACTGTGGAGACGCCTGCCTAACCTAGGGCAGCCAACGCCAACGCTCCTTCATTCGGCCATAGAGGGCGCCGACGAGGTTTGTATAGTCGTCAGTCCAGGGCTTGACGAGCACCGGCTCCGTCGGCTTCCAGCGCGGATCGGCGGCGAAGGCGGCGAGCGCTTTCTCGTTGCGCCCCACGATCAGGACATCCTCCGAGGACTCCCACAGCATGGGCGAGTTCTTGGCCGCGTCATGCCGTTGTTGCAGGGCCTCGCCGCCGGCGGCATAGGCCACGGCCATCGCCGGGTTCAGAAGTTCCAGGTTGCGGTTCGAGAGGTGCAGGACCAGCACGCCGTCCGGCTTGATACGGGTAAGATAGCCTCGCATCGCCTCCACGGTCAGCAAGTGGGCCGGCACGCTGTCGGAGGAAAAGGCGTCGATCAGCAGGACGTCAAACTGATCCCTCGGCTGCTTGGCCAGAGTCATGCGTGCGTCGCCAAGCACATAGTCCACCTGCCCCTTGGCGCACTCGGTCGTGTAGCTGAAGTTGGCGGGATCAGTGGCGACGCGGATCACCAGGGGATCGATTTCGAAGAATGTCAGGTGGTCGCCCGGCCGGGTGTACGCCGCCACGGCCCCTGTCCCCAGGCCCACGGCGCCAATGCGCTGGGGTGGTTTCCCGCCGAGCCGCTGGCTGAACACCTGGCCGATCGGGGTCTCTGGCGCGTAATAGACCAGAGGTCGGCAGCGCCACCGCCGATCCTGCGCCTGGGCGCCGTGCAGCGTTGTGCCGTGCGATAGCATCCGAACGGTTCCGCCCAGTCGCGGCAACTGCAGTTCCGACTGCCTGACCACGCCGAAGAAGCTGCGCCAGCTCTTCAGCACATCGACCTTGTCTCCCGCCCCTTCGGCGGCCAGCGAAATGATCGTGATGATCCCGAAGAAGACGATGCCGCGGCGGCGGACGAGAAAGGCGCAGATCACGGCTGCGGCGAGCGCGACCTTCACAAGCATCAGCATGAGGTCGTGGCCCGTCATGCCCAGCACTTGGGCGCGGCCGATCTCGCCGCTGTAGGCCGCGAAGGTCGCCAGGGGCGCGGCGACGGCGGCCACGCAGCCGAGGGCGAAGGTCACCCAGCGCCAACGCTCCACAGGCCCCTCACCCCAAGGCCGCACCAGGCAGGCCAGGGCCAGGACGAGAGGGTACTCCCAGACATTGTTGAAGATCACGGGCGCCAGGAAGGCGTTGAACCCTCCCCCAACCACGCCGCCGAACGACATCCACAGATAGAACTGCGTCAGATGGGTCGGCGTCGGCCGGCGCGCCACCAGGGCCTGGTGGCACATCAGCGCCGTCAGGAAAAAGGCCGACAGGTGGATGAAGAGCTGCAGCAAGAGGCTGCTGGACTTGAACGGCAGGATGGAGGCGCAGGCGGCGACCGCCGCGGCCTGCAGGATCAGCGTCGTCGCCTCCGACATGGCCGGTTTTGCGGAGAAGGCGATGATGAAGGTGACCAGATAGAGGGCCAGCGGCACAACCCAGATGAACGGCGCCGAGGCCACGTCCGTCGTCAGATGGGTGGTCACCCCCATCATCAAGCTGGAGGGAATGGCCGCCAGGGCCACCCAGGTCAGGCGATTGCGCCAGGTCGGAACTGCCGCGAGGTCCTGAGGCGCGTCCGCGACCACGGCCGACTGTCCCGCCGTGCGGGTCACGAAATACATCAGGGCGCCCATCAGCAGGATGAAGCCTCCATAGCCGAGGCTCCAGCCGAGAGCCTGTCCCCTTAGGCTGAACAGCGGCTCCACAAGGATCGGATAGGCCAACAGGGCGATCAGGCTGCCCAGATTGCTGGCGGCGTAAAGGACGTAGGGTTCCGAACCGCTGCCGGCGTGCAGGGTGCGGGCGTGCCACGCTTGAACCAGCGGCGCCGTCGCCGACAGCACGGCGAAGGGCGCGCCGATGGAAACGGTCATCACCCCCAGCAACCACAAGGCCGGATGCTGAGAACTCGGCGCCCCGAAGACACCCGTGACGTGCAGGGGAAGGGCCAGGGCCGCCAGGACCAGAGCCACGAGGTGGATGCCCGCCTGCATGCGGATCGACCCCACCCTCTGGAGCAGGTGGGCGTAGCCGTAGCCCGCAAGCAGGGCGGTCTGGAAGAAGGCCAGGCTGGTGTTCCAGATCGAAGGCCCACCGCCCAACATGGGCAGAACCAGCTTGGCGATCATCGGCTCGACCAGGAAGACCAGGCTGGCGCTGGCGAAGATGGTGACCGCAAAGAGCGCCGACGAGCGCCCCGCAGCGGAGGTTGCGCGGGCGTCCTGTGTGGTCATGTTTCGAATCGTCTTGTGTCCGAGGTCTCGGCGATGTTGTGGTCTTGCTTCACCCTTGCCTAGCTGTGTCGGAGTCGCGCGCCCATGTTTTCCCTTGAGATCGAGACCCTCGCGCGCCTGCTCATCGACGAGGCTCGGGAACGCAACCTGCGCATCGTGACCGCCGAGAGCTGCACCGGTGGCTTGGTCGCCGGGGCGATCTGTTCCATCTCTGGCGCCTCTGAGGTCTTCGAGCGGGGCTTTGTCACCTACACCAACCGCGCCAAGCAGGAACTGCTGGGCATCCCGGGCGACCTGCTGGCCGACCTGGGTGCGGTCTCAGAGCCGGTGGCGCGCATGATGGCGGAGGGCGCCTTGGAGGCCTCCAACGCCCACATCTCAGTGGCGATCACGGGGGTAGCGGGTCCGCACGGCGGCACGTCCTTCAAGCCGGTGGGCACGGTCCATATCGCCACGGCGCGCACCAATCACGGTTTGATGCACCGCCAGGAATTCTTCCAGTACGAGACTCGATCGGAAATCCAGCTCGCCGCTGTTCAGGTGGCCTTGCAGGCTCTGCGCGACCGCATGACCTAGCCGTAGAGCGCCTTCGCCCGCGCCTCGAAGCATTCCATGAGCTTGTCGACCGCATGGCTGAAGTTGGAGGTAAGCACGGCCTCCAAAATCTTCGACTTGAACGCGAAGTCGATGTCGAACTCGACGCGGGTCCCGTCACCTTCGGGCTCGAACTTCCACTGGTTGCGCAGAGACTTGAAGGGCCCTGAGATCAGGCCGACATCAATCTGGCGGCCCGTTGGATCGCGGCGGACGCGGGTGGAGAATTTTTCCTTCAGGAAGGCGAAGCCCACCTTGGCCTCGGCATCGATCCAGTTCATGCCCCAGCTGTCGGTTCGCGCGTTCCAGGTCCGCATGCCCACGATCCAGGGCACGAACTGCGGATAAGCGTCCACGTCGCCCACCAGAGCGAACAGTTGGTCGGGACTATAGGGCAGTGTCCTGGTGACGTGGTGGCGCAAGACTTAAGCTGCGTCCTTGGCCCGGCGGGCGGCCTGCAGCTTGGCGAAATCCTCGCCCGCATGGTGCGACGATCGGGTCAACGGACTAGCCGAGACCATCAGGAAACCCTTGGCCCGCGCGATCTCCTCATAGGCGTGGAATTCGTCGGGGGTCACGAACCGGTCAACGGCGGCGTGCTTGCGGGTCGGCTGCAGGTACTGGCCGATGGTCAGGAAGTCGATGCCGGCCGAACGCATGTCGTCCATCACCTGCATGACCTCCTCCTTGGTCTCGCCTAGGCCCACCATCAGGCCCGACTTGGTGAACTGCTCGGGGTCACGCTCCTTCACCCGCTCCAGCAGCCGCAGGGAGTGGAAATAGCGAGCGCCGGGCCGGATCGACAGGTAGAGGCGCGGCACGGTCTCCAGGTTATGGTTGAAGACGTCGGGCTTGGCGTCGATCACCAACTCGGCGGCTGCGGCCGGTTTGCGCAGGAAATCGGGCGTCAGGATCTCAATCGTCGTGCCCACCGCCTGGGCGCGGATCGCTCGGACCACTTCGGCGAAATGGGCGGCGCCGCCATCGGCGAGATCGTCGCGGTCCACCGAGGTGATGACCACGTGTTTCAGACCCATCTTCACCACGGCGTCGGCCACGCGGGCCGGTTCGGTGGGGTCCAGCGCCTGGGGCTTGCCGGTGATGACGTTGCAAAACGCGCAGGCCCGGGTGCAGGTGTCGCCCATGATCATCATCGTGGCGTGGCTGATGCTCCAGCACTCGCCGATGTTTGGGCAGGCAGCTTCCTCACAGACCGTGGTGAGGCCGTGTTCCTTCACGATGGCCTTGGTGGCGGAATACCCCGGCGAGCCGGGCGCGCGGACCCGCAGCCACTCGGGTTTGCGCAGCATCGGGGTGTCTGGCCGCGATTGCTTTTCGGGATGCCGCGGCCTTGCGCCGGTGACGGTGTCGATAACGGTCGCCATGCCCCCTAGATCGGCGTTCGGGGCCTCTGGATCAAGCCACGATTGAGCGGCCTTGCGCCACAGCGGCGATCTGGGTTCAAAGACGGCATGGTCCGCACGCTGGCAGTCGCCGCTTTGCTCCTGTTGCTCGCGGCGTGCGGCCGCGGCGACCTGATGGGGCCGTTCGCCCAGACCCAGGCGCCGCCGGCGCTGAGTCCGCGCTTCTATCCGCCGGAAGGCTGGGCCTGGGGCTTCATCGAGACCGGCGAAAAACCTGCGCAGCGCTATGGCGTCGCGGCCGGCTGGCGGACGCCGAGGGCGACCGTCGTGATCCTGCCGGGCTACGGGGAATCGGCCGAGGCTTGGTTCGAGACCGCAAGCGGCCTGATCCGGCGCGGCTACACCGTCTGGATTCTGGAACGCGCGGGTCAGGGCGGATCAGGTCGCTATACCTTGCCTCGGGACCTGGGGTTCGTCCCCAGCTTCGAGCCCGACGTGGCCAATGTCCGCGCCCTGGTGCGGGTGGTGATCCGACCGCCCGAAACCTCTCCCCTTATCCTGTTGGCCCACGCGGACGGCGCTGTGGTGGCCCTAAGGGCCGTGGAGACCGGCCTGAAGGTGGATGGCGTGATCATCTCCTCGCCCGATGTGGCGTCCAAGGCGGTCAGCCCGGATTCAGCTCAGGCGCTTGCCGGCCGCGTGGGTCTGGGTCGCCTGCCCTCCACCGATTGGCGGCCCTGGAGCCGATCCTCGCCCGACGCCCGGGGCGCTGGCCTGACCCACGACGCCTGGCGCGGCCGGGTGCAGCAGGCCTGGCAGACCGCCAATCCCGATCTGAGGATGTCCTCGGCCAGCCTCGGCTGGCGCGGTGCGCACCAGGCCGCCAGCCGTGCGGCAGAGGCCAATGCTGCGGCGGTGAAGGCCGATGTCCTGATGCTGCTGCCCGACAAAACCACCGAGGAGGCGCTGACGCTCTGCAAGGCGCTTCCCCAGTGCCGTTCGGTGGCGGTTCCCGGCGCGTTGGCGGCCTTGCACCTGGAGGAGGATCGCTTCCGCCAGCCATGGATGGACCAGATCACAGGGTATGTGGCGGCAAAGGTGGATGCCGAGCGCGAAGCTGAGGCAGCCCCCCCAAGGGCCGAAATCCCTGACCCGGCCCCGATTCCTGAGGAAATTTCTCCGCCTGCTCCGTGAAACCACCTCACGGCTTGTAACGTATCCTTGCAATGGCGACCTCGAACGATACGCTTGCGCTCCAAGAAACGGCGATCCGCTCGGGGAGGTCTTCGCCTTTGTCGCGTACATTTGATCCGCTTGAGAGCCAGCAGACCCTGTTCGGCGCCCTGCTTGAGGCGCGCGCCAGGTTCGGCGCCAAGAAACCGATCCTGGAGGACCAGGAGCGCAACCCCTTATCCTATACGGATATGATCCGCGCCGCCTTCGCGCTGGGTCGGAAGATCGCGGCCCTGACCGAAAAGGGTGAGCGGGTCGGGGTCATGCTGCCCGCCAGCTCGGGCGCCATCGTCACCTTCTTCGCCCTGCATGCCTTCGGGCGCATTCCCACGATGCTGAACTTCACGTCCGGCATCCGGAACCTGAAGGGCGCCTGCAAGCTGGCCGGGGTGAAGCGGGTGCTGACCTCGCATCGCTTCATCGAGCAGGGCCAGCTTCATGATCTGATCGACGCCCTGGATGACGTCTCCACCGTGACTTACCTGGAGGACGTGCGCGAGAAGGTGGGCCTGGCCGACAAGATTTTCGCCGCGACCGCCGCGGCTTTCCCCAAGCGCTTCGTGGCTGAGACCCGGCCGGATGATCCGGGGGTGATCCTGTTCACCTCGGGCAGTTTCGGCGTGCCAAAGGGCGTTGTGTTGAGCCAGGCGAACCTTGTGGCCAACGTCTACCAGATCGCCGCTCACATCCCGCTGGATCCGGATTGGGTGATGTTCAATCCGTTGCCCACCTTCCATTGCTTCGGTCTGACCGGGGGCGCCCTGCTCCCGATCCTCACCGGCATGAAGGCGTTCCAGTACCCTTCGCCCCTGCACACCAAGGTGATCCCCCCGCTGCTGAAGGATTCGAAAGCCTCCATCCTCCTGGCGACCGACACCTTCCTGAATCAGTACGCCAGGGTCGCCGAGTATGACGAGCTGGCGGGCTTGAAATTCATCGTCTGCGGCGCGGAGAAGGTGCGGGAAGAGACCCACAACCTGATCCGCGACAGGTTCGGCGACGTGCCGGTGCTGGAGGGATACGGCGCGACCGAGGCCGCCCCGGTGATCGCGGTCAACAAACCCGTCGACAACCGTCGCGGTACGGTCGGCGGCCTGCTGCCGGGAATCCAGACTCGCCTCGAGCCGGTGGAGGGCATTCCGGGCGGTGGGCGGTTCTACGTTCGCGGCCCCAACGTGATGAGCGGTTACCTGCGCCCGGACGGCACGATTGAGCCTTTGGCCGACGGTTGGCATGACACCGGCGACGTGGTGGACATTACGGCCGACGACTGGGTGACCATTCGCGGTCGGGTAAAGCGTTTCGCCAAGGTCGGAGGCGAGATGGTGTCTCTCACCGCCGCCGAGGACTTGGCCGTCGCCGTCTGGCCCGACAATCGGCACGCGGTGATCGCCATGCCGGACGCCCGCAAGGGGGAGCGGCTGGTGCTGGTCACCGACCGCCTGGACGCCGACTCCACGGCGCTGGTGGCCCACGCCAAGGCCATAGGCGCTTCGGAGCTCAACGTGCCCAAGAAGATCATTAAGGTGCCGGAAGTGCCCGTCCTGGGCACCGGCAAGACCGACTATGTGGTCATCCAGCGCATGGTCGAGGCCGAGGGCCGCCGCGCCGCCTAATGCTTGGGATAGAAGCAGACGCCTGACCGGCGCGCGGAGCACACACCATGCCGAACCTCGATGTCTGGGCGCCGCGCGTCCTGAGTCTGCTGCGCATCATCGCCGCCCTGATGTTCATGCAGCATGGCCTGATGAAGGTCTTCGGATTCCCCGGCCCGCAGGAGGGCGCGCCAGACCCCCTCCCCTTGCTGCTAGTGGTCGCCGCGTGGCTTGAGATCGTGGGTGGTGGCCTAGTGGCTCTGGGCCTGTTCACGCGACCGGTCGCCTTGGTGTTGTCAGGGCAAATGGCGGTCGCCTATTTCATGGCGCATGCTCCCGCGAGTTTCTTCCCAGCTCTGAACCACGGTGAACCGGCGATCCTCTACAGCTTCATCTTCCTCTACCTCGCAGTCGCCGGTGGTGGAATCTGGAGCCTCGACGCCCTGGTTCGCAAGCGGCCCTAATGAGGGCTTGGTTGCCGTGGGGGAGCCGGGTTCATCCTCGGTCCAACAACAGCAAACCTATCCTTGAGAGGAACACGCTATGGCCGAGGCCTGGATCATCGATGTCGCCCGCACGCCGCGCGGCGTCGGTAAGCCCGAGAAGGGCGCTCTGTCCGGCGTCCACCCGCAGCGCATCCTGTCCACGGTCCTCAAGGCCCTGGCCGAGCGCAACAACCTCAACACCGCCGACATCGACGACGTGATCGCCGGCTGCGGCACCCAGTTCGGCAAACAGGGCTCTTGCATCGCCCGCATGGCGGCGCTGGACGCAGGCTACGCCAACGAAGCGGCCGGCATGTCCCTGGACCGCTTCTGCGGCTCGGGCCTGACGGCCGTGAACCTGGCGGCCATGGGCGTGATGTCTGGGGCCCAGGACCTGGTGGTGGCCGGCGGTGTGGAGTCCATGTCCTACGGCTCGACCCTGAAGCGCCCGGTCGGCCCCACCCTGGACTCCGGCAACGAGCACCTGCGCGGCCTTCACCCGCAGCCGCACCAGGGCGTCTGCGGTGACGTAGTGGCGACACTGGAGGGCTTCACCCGAGAGGACGTGGATGCCCTGGCTCTGGAAAGCCAACGCCGGGCGGCCCACGCCATCGCCAACGGGTATTTCGACCGCAGCCTGATCACCGTCTACAACGACGACGGCAGTGTCGCCCTGGACCGGGAGGAATATCCCCGCGCCGGCACGACCGCAGAGGGGCTTGCCGCCCTGAAGGCCGCATTCGCGAGTCTCTATGACGTGCCGCTGGACGAACAGGGCCTCAGCTTCCGCAGGTTGGTTGAAGCCACCTATCCCGACCTGAAGATCAACCACGTGCACCATGCCGGCAATTCATCGGGCGTGGTGGACGGCGCCGGCGCTGTGGTCATCGCCTCCCCGGAATATGCCCGCGCCCACGGCCTGAAGCCCCGAGCCAAGATCCGCTCGGTCTCCACTGCGGGCGATTCGCCCGAGCTGATGCTGAATGCACCCGGCCCTGCGGCCCGAAAGGCCCTGGCGAAGGCTGGCATGACCATGAAGGACATCCAACTCGTCGAGATCAACGAGGCGTTCGCCGTGGTGCCACTGAAGTTCATGCGCGACCTGGACGTCGATCCGGCCATCGTCAACGTCAACGGCGGCGCCATCGCGCTCGGTCACCCCATCGGGGCGACGGGCGCCATGATCCTGGGGACCCTGCTGGACGAGATGGAACGCCGCGACCTGTCTGTCGGCATGGCCACCCTGTGCGCCGCCGGCGGTATGGCTCCGGCCGCGATCATCGAGCGGATCTAAACTGCTCTAAAGGCTTGGGCCGGAGAGGAGCATGATAGCCTCCCCGGCCCACAGTCCGACCAGCAGCAGTAGGACGCCCCAAACGACCTTGATTCCATAGGGCCGGCTCCCTGACATGAAGGCGGCCGGAACCTTGATCGCCATGTTGGTTGTGAAGGTCAGAAGCACGGCGATCGCCGCGGGACCAGAGGCCAGGCTGCCGTTGGCATTGAGAGTCGCCATGGAGATCGCGGCGGCGTGGGCGTCGGCAAGGCCCAGCACCCCGGCTCCCACGAGAGCGCCGGGCGTCCCCAGCCAGATGACCAGTTGTTCTGACAGCAGGCTGAAGCCACCCACCAGCACGACGAACCACGCAACCACCAGACCATTGAAGGCGCGGCCAGTCGGCGTCACGTCTTCGGTGTCGCGAGGCGTGCCGCGGACAAGCCAAGCCGCGTAGAGCAGGATGAGCCCCGCCGCCAAACCCAACGGAAGCGCCAGAACCGCCAGCAAGTTCGGACTGACAGCTCCGATCAGCGCGGTGAGGTAACCCAGGCTGCCCACCAGGGAGGCGACCGCGCCTGCTGCGCTGGCGGAGCCTGCGGTCGGGGAGGCGCGCGAGCGCCCGCCCATGGCCACCACGGCGGCGGTGCTCGACACGAGGCCGGACGCCAGACCGGCGACCAGGAGACCGTATCTCGCGCCCACCAGCCGCTGGGCGATGTAGCCGACAGCGCTGAGCCCCATGGCGACCACGGCAAGCCGGCCCAGCGCGAAAGGGTTGAGCAAGCCGTAGGGATCAATGGCGCGGTTGGGCAACAGCGGCAGGATGACGACCGCCGCGATCGCGAAGGTCAGGCCGTCCCGCAGGTCCTGGTCGGTTATCCGCTCCCGGACGACGTGGTGCAATTGGACACGGAACGCCAGCAGAGCCGCCACGACGATCCCGACCTCCAGCGCGAGGATCGGCTTGGTAGGCGCCAGGACGCCCAGCACATAGGTCGCGATCAGCGCGACCTCTCCAGTCAGCCCGGGATCGCTACGGTCGCCCAGGGCATAGGCGATCAGGATACCAACTCCAACCAGCGCCCCGACGACCAGGACCAGACCACTGTCGCCGAATGTCGCGGTCAGGCCGCCTAACAGGCCGACGATGGCGAATGTGCGCAGGCCCGCAGGCGCCCGCGTGGGGCCATCGCCCTTGTGCCGTTCCCGCTCAAGACCAATTAGCAGCCCGATCGCCAGGGCGATCAGCAAGGTCCATTCCGGGCGAGCTAGCATCCGATCCGCTCTGACCGCCCTAGATGTGCAGGACCCGACCATAGGCGTCGAGCGAGGCTTCGTGCATCGCCTCGCTCATCGTCGGGTGCGGGAAGACGGTGGCGATCAGTTCCGCCTCTGTCGCCTCCAGGGTCATGGCCAGGGCGAAGCCTTGGATCATCTCGGTGACCTCGCCGCCGATCAGGTGCGCGCCGAGCAGGGCGCCGGTCTTCTCGTCGAAGATCGTCTTCACGAATCCCTCCGTCTCGCCTGAGGCGATGGCCTTGCCGTTCACCCGGAACGGGAAGCGGCCGACCTTGACGGCGATCCCCTTCTCCTTGGCTCCGGCCTCCGTGATCCCCACCGAGGCGATCTGTGGGGTGGAATAGGTGCAGCCGGGGATGGGGGCGCTGAGGTTCGACGGTGCGAGGCCCGCGATGTATTCGATGCAGTGGACGCCCTCATGGCTGGCCTTGTGGGCGAGCCATGGCGGGCCCGCGACATCGCCGATGGCGTAGAGGCCGGGCACGCCCGTGCCGCCGTGGCTGTCGGTGACGATGTGCGTCCTGTCGATCTTCACGCCCAGGGCTTCCAGGCCCATGTCCTCGACATTGCCGACGATGCCGACGGCGACGATTGCCACCTCGGCCTCCAGGGTTTCGGATTTTCCGCCGCTGCTGGTGGTGACTCCGACGCCGCCGGACTTAGGCTTCTCCACCTTCTCCACCTGGGCGCCCACGCGGAACTTCATACCGCGTTTTTCGAAGGCTTTCCGGGCGGTTGTAGAGACTTCCTCATCTTCGACGGGCAGGATGCGCGGGAGGGTCTCGATGACCGTCACATCCGCCCCCAGCGCCCTGTAAAAGCTGGCGAATTCGATGCCGATGGCGCCGGAGCCGATGACGATGATCGACTTGGGCGCGGCCTTGGGCGCCATGGCCTCCCGATAGGTCCAGATGCGGTCGCCGTCCGGCTCCAGGCCCACGGCCGGGATCGTGCGGGCCCGAGCGCCGGTGGCCAGGATGACGTGTTTGCCGGTGAGGGTCCGCGCGCCGCCGGTCTTCAGGGCCACGACGACCTTGGGCGCGGGCGAGCCCTTCTCGAGCTTGGCGGAGCCTTCCACCACCTCGATCTTGTGCTTCTTCATCAGGAAGGCGACGCCGGAATTCAGCTGGGCCGCCACCTTGCGCGAGCGCTTGATGATGCCCGTGAAGTCGAAAGACGCCTTCTCCACCTTGATGCCGTAGTCGGCCAAGTGGGAGAGCTGCTCATAGGCCTCGCCCGTCTTGAGCAGAGCCTTGGTGGGGATGCAGCCCCAGTTCAGGCAGACCCCGCCCAGGGCTTCCTTCTCGATGATCGCGGTCTTCAGACCCAGTTGGCTGGCGCGGATGGCGGTGACATAGCCGCCCGGACCCGAGCCGATGACGATGACGTCGAAGGTGTCGGCCATCACAGCAGGGCCTCGATGGCGCCTTCCAGCGACTTGGGTTCAACCGTCGGGGCGAAGCGGCCCACCACCTCTCCCTTTCGATCCACCAGGAACTTGGTGAAGTTCCACTTCAGGTTGGCCGTGCCCAGCACGCCCTTCTTCTGCTTCTTCAGATAGGCGAACAGCGGATGGGTCTTGGGGCCGTTGACGTCGATCTTGCTCATCATCGGGAAGTCGACTTCATAGGTCAGCGCGCAGAAGCTGGCGATCTCCTCGGCGTTCCCCGGCTCCTGGGCGCCGAACTGATTGCAGGGGAAGCCCAGCACCACGAGGCCGCGGGCCTTGTACTTGCTATAGAGCGCCTCCAGTCCTTCGTACTGCGGGGTGAACCCGCACTTCGACGCAGTGTTGACGATCAGGACCACCTTCTCGCGATAGGTGGAAAGCGGCGTCGCCTTCCCGTCGAGGGTCTCGGCGCTGAAATCATAGATGCTCATGGTCAGGCCCTAGACGATCATCGTGATGGGATCTTCGATCAGGATCTTGAAAGCCTGCAGCCAGCGGGCGCCGATGGCGCCGTCCACCACGCGGTGATCGCAGGTCAGGGTCACGGTCATCACCGTGGCGATGGCGAGTTGGCCGTTCTTGACGACCGGGCGCTGCTCGCCGGCGCCCACCGAGAGAATGGCGCCCTGCGGTTCGTTGAGGATCGACGAGAAGGCCTTGATCCCGAACATGCCCAGGTTGGAGACCGAGAAGGTGCCGCCCTGGAACTCCTCGGGTTTGAGCTTACGGGTGCGGGCTCGGGCCGCCAGATCCTTGGCCTCGGTTGCGATCGTGCCGAGGCCCTTGGTCTCGGCCGCCCGGATGATCGGGGTGATCAGGCCACCGTCGATGGCCACGGCCATGGCGATGTCGGCGTGGTGGTGCATGGCGATACCTTCCGGCGAGTAGGAGGCGTTGGCCTCCGGCACCTGCTTCAGGGCGAGGGCCGCGGCCTTGATCACCAGGTCGTTGACGCTGACCTTCACGCCCTGCTTCTCCAGCAAGGCGTTGATCTTGCTCCGACCGGCCAGCAGGGCGTCGATCTCCAGGTCGATGGTGAGCGGGAAGTGCGGCACGTCGCGGAAGCTCTCGGTGAGCCTGCGGGCCACGGTCTTGCGCATCCCATCCAGGGGGACGAGGTCGTATGACCCGTCCGGGATACCCATCTGGGCCAGGCTCTGGACTTGACGCGGGGCCGACGCCGCCGCGCCGCCTGCGCCGGCCGGAGCCTTGGCGGCGCCGGGGGGCGCGCCCTCCACGTCGCGTTTGATGATGCGGCCGTGAGGACCGGAGCCCTTGAGGGCCGAGAGATCGAGGTTCTTTTGCGCGGCGATCCTGCGGGCGAGCGGCGAGGCGAAGACGCGCTGGCCCTCGGCGGACTGGACCGACTTGGCGACAGGCGCGACGTTGGGCGCAGCCGAGGCGCGGGCAGTCGCGGCTGCGGGTTGCTCCGCCTTCGTCGGGGCCGGCGCGGCTTCAGCCTTGGGGCTGGCGGCCGGCGTAGCGGCCTCGCCCTCCCCCGACAGCTTGGCGATCGGCGAATTGACCTTCACGTTCTCCGTGCCCTCGGGGACCAGGATGTCCTCGATGGTCCCCTCGTCGACGGCCTCGACCTCCATGGTCGCCTTGTCGGTCTCGATCTCGGCGATCACGTCTCCGGACTTCACCACGTCGCCCTTCTTCACGTGCCACTTGGCGAGGGTCCCCTCCTCCATCGTAGGCGACAGCGCGGGCATCAGGATCTCGATCGACATGGTCAGGCGCTCGGGCGGTTGTGGGGGGCGCAGGCGCGCAAGATGGTCATGACGGCTCCAGCGACAGGTGGGCGAGCTGGTCGGCGTTGGCTTCCCAGTTCTGGCCGTCGAAGGCGGTAAGGTCGAGGTTCAGCGCCTCGTCCAGGCAGCGGGCGTTGATCGACCAGCCGTCGGGGTTGGACCTGGGGCGGTAGAAGCTCTTGATGCCGCATTCCGAGCAGAACAGGTGCTTGGCCACCCGGCTGTTGAAGGTGTACTCGGCCAGCCGCTCCATACCCTTGGTCACGCGGAAGCGGCTCTCGGGGACGATGACGTGGATATAGCCGGTCTTGGCGCACATGGAGCAATTGCAGCTCTGGGCCTCCACGACCTCGGGCAAGGCCACTTCAAACCGCACGCCGCCGCAGTGGCAGCCCCCCGCCCGCCAGGTGAAGGGGTCGGGGCTCATTTGTAGGTGACCGCCCTCACCGCCTTCACGATCTTGTCGACCGAGGGCAGCGACAGCGCCTCCAGGTTGGCCGCGTAGGGCATGGGCACGTCTTCCTGGTGAACACGGCCCGGAGGCGCGTCCAGGTAGTCGAAGGCGTGCTCCAGGACGCGGGCGATCACCTCGGCGCCGACCCCCATGGGGCCCCAGCCTTCCTCGACGGTGACGAGGCGGTTGGTCTTCTTCACGCTCTCGACGACGGTGTCGTGGTCCAGGGGACGCAGGGTGCGCAGGTCGATGACCTCGGCCTCGATGCCCATGCCGGCCAGCTTCTCAGCGGCTTCCAGGGCCAATCCCACGGCGCGCGAGTGGGCGGTGATGGTGACGTCGGCCCCTTCGCGGCGGATCCTGGCCTTGCCGATGGGCACGACCCAGTCGACGTCGGCCGGCACGTCGAACTCGACGCCGTAGAGCATCTCGTGTTCCAGGAAGACCACGGGGTTGGGGTCGCGGATGGCGGCCTTGAGCAGGCCCTTGGCGTCTGCGGCGTCATAGGGCGCCACCACCTTCAGGCCGGGCACCTGAGCGTACCAGGCCGAATAGTCCTGGCTGTGCTGGGCGCCTACGCGGGCCGCGGCGCCATTGGGGCCGCGGAACACGACCGAGCATTTGATCTGGCCGCCGGACATGTAGAGCGTCTTGGCGGCGGAGTTGATGATGTGATCGATCGCCTGCATGGCGAAGTTGAAGGTCATGAACTCGATGATGGGCTTCAGGCCCGCCATCGCCGCCCCGACGCCGAGGCCGGCGAAGCCATACTCGGTGATCGGCGTATCGATCACCCGGCGCTCGCCGAACTCCTCCAGCAGGCCGCGGGAGACCTTGTAGGCGCCTTGGTACTGGGCGACTTCCTCGCCCATCAGGAAGACGTTCTCGTCGGCCCGCATCTCCTCAGCCATCGCGTCGCGCAGAGCGTCGCGGATGGTGGTCTTCACCAGTTTCACGCCTTCGGGGAGTTCCGGATCGCGCAGGGCAGGCTTCGGCGTCACCGGGGTGGCGCCCTCGCCCTCGGGCTGAGGCTCGGCGGCCTCGGCGGGCTGCTTTTCCGGATCGCCGCTGGCGGCGGGCTCGGGCTTGGTCTCGGCCTTGTCAGCCGGCGCATCCTTGGGAGCCGGCGCGGCGGCGGCGCCCTCCCCCGACAGACGGGCGATGGGGGTGTTGACCTTCACCTCCTCGGAGCCTTCCGGCACCAGGATTTCCTCGACCACGCCCTCGTCGACGGCCTCGACCTCCATGGTCGCCTTGTCGGTCTCGATCTCGGCGATGACGTCGCCGGACCGGACGGTGTCGCCCACCTTCACGTGCCATTTGGCCAGTGTGCCCTCTTCCATGGTGGGAGAGAGGGCCGGCATCAGTACGTCGGTCACTGAGCGGCCTCCAGGTAGACGTCGGTATAGAGTTCTGAAGGCTCTGGCTCGGGGGACGTGCGGGCGAACTCGGCGGCGTCGGCGACGATCTTCTTCACCTCGGCGTCGATGGCCTTCAGCGCGGCCTCGTCGGCCCAGCCCTTCTTCGCCAGCAGTTCCTGCAGGTGGTCGATGGGGTCGCGGGTCTTGCGGACCTCATCGACCTCTTCGCGGGTTCGGTACTTGGCCGGGTCGCTCATGGAGTGGCCGCGGTAGCGGTACGTCTTCATCTCGAGAATGTAGGGGCCTTCGCCCGAACGGGCGTGGGCCGCGGCCTTCTTCGCGGCCTCCTGCACGGCGATAACGTCCATGCCGTCGACTTCCTCACCCGGAATCCGGAACGAAGCGCCACGCTTGTAGAGGTGAGTTTCGGAGGACGACCTCTCGATAGAAGTGCCCATGGCGTACTGGTTGTTCTCAATCACATAGACGACCGGGAGTTTCCAGATCGTGGCCATGTTGAAGCTCTCATAGACCTGGCCCTGGTTGGCCGCACCGTCGCCGAAGTAGGTGAAGGCGACCTTCTTGTTGCCCTTGTAGTGGTTGGCGAGCGCCAGGCCGGTGCCCAGTGACACCTGGCCCCCGACGATGCCGTGGCCGCCGTAGAAGTCGGCTTCCGTCGAGAACATGTGCATCGACCCGCCCTTGCCCTTGGACGAACCGGTGAAGCGGCCGGTGAGTTCGGCCATGACTTCCTTGGGATCCATGCCGCAGGCCAGCATATGGCCATGGTCGCGGTAGCCGGTGATCACCTGGTCGCCGGCTTCCTTGATGGACTGCACGCCGACGGCGATGGCTTCCTGGCCGATATAGAGATGGCAGAAGCCGCCGATCAGACCCATGCCGTAGAGCTGGCCCGCCCGCTCCTCGAAGCGGCGGATCAGCAGCATGTCGCGATAGAACTTGAGCAGGGAATCCTTGGTCATGGGGTCCGTATTATCACCTATGACACCGGTGTCATTCTTCTTCCGCTTGGAAGTCGAGCTTGCCTGCCCGCGCGTCATTCGTTTCTCCGTGGAGTTCGCCACTTGGCCTCGTTCCCGAGTCGGTCGTTCTAAGCGCGTCTTCGCGTCCTGGCCCAAGCGACAACGCTTCAGACCTTGGATTAGAGCCCGACAGTCGCCAAAACCGGTATCTGAGTTCGGCTGTCGCGCTCTAGAACGAACGAATCCGCCCTACGGCTTCACCCGGATCACATAGTCTCTCGGGTCTGCGAAACCTAGCAGGGAACGGGCCCGCTCTTCCAGCAGATCAGCCGAAAGACTGGTGTCGCGCAAAAGCCGGGCGCGGGCCTCAAGGTCCTGCCTCTCGATGCGCACCGTGTGCAGTTCGGAAATCTTGGCGGCCAGGGCGGCGTCGCGGGCGTCTGAAGTCAGCAATCCCCGATCACCCGTGAAGGCATGGAACCCGAAATAGAAGATCAGGAAGGCCAGGGCAGTGGTCGGCAGATAGGGGCGAATTCTTGCGAGCACGGGCCTGGAATCAAAAGCGTTTCTGACCCCGCCAATGTCGCGCTTCATGTTTAATATTGCGTTGCGGTCAAGCTTGAGGGGCGGGCGTCAAGCTGCGGCGCGGGCTTGGAAAATTCATCAAGGCTGTCATCCCGGCTTCCGCGCGACGGATGCCGGGATGCATGGCGCCTGCGGCGAGCCTATCGCCCCTTGAGCGCCGCGCGGCCGAGATAGACGGCCTGGTCCCCCAGCTCTTCCTCAATGCGCAGGAGCTGGTTGTACTTGGCGGTGCGGTCGGAGCGAGCGAGCGAGCCGGTCTTGATCTGACCGCAGTTGGTGGCGACCGCCAGATCGGCGATGGTGAAGTCCTCGGTCTCGCCCGAACGGTGGCTCATCACCGAGGTGTGGCCTGCGCGGTGCGCCATCTCCACGGCGTCAAGCGTTTCCGACAAGGTCCCGATCTGGTTGACCTTTACCAGGATCGAATTGGCCAGCCCCTTGTCGATGCCCATGGCCAGCCGCTTGGGGTTGGTGACGAACAGGTCGTCCCCAACGATTTGGACCTTGGCCCCCAGCTTGTCGGTCAGCAGCTTCCAGCCATCGAGATCATCCTCGCTGCAGCCGTCTTCAATGGTGACGATGGGGAACTGGGAGACCAGATTGGCTAGGTAGTCGACCATGCCGGCGGGATCGAGGGTCTTGCCCTCCCCGGCCATGACGTACTTGCCGTCCTTGAAGAACTCGGTGGCGGCCACGTCCAGGCCTAGAACGAAATCACGGCCGGCCTTGTAGCCCGCGGCCTCGCCCGACTTGACGATGAAGGCCAGGGCCTCCTCGGCGGTGGCGATGTTGGGGGCGAAGCCGCCCTCGTCGCCGACATTGGTGTTGTGGCCGGCGGCCTTCAGAGCGCTCTTCAGGCCGTGGAAGATCTCGGCGCCCATGCGCAGACCCTCGGCGAAGGTGACCGCGCCGGTGGGCAGGATCATGAACTCCTGGATATCAATGGGATTGTCGGCGTGGGCGCCGCCGTTGATGATGTTCATCATCGGCACCGGCAGAACGCGGGCCGAGACGCCCCCGACATATTTGTAGAGCGGCAGGTCGGCGGCCGTGGCCGCGGCCTTGGCGACGGCCAAGCTGACGCCCAGGATGGCGTTGGCGCCCAGGCGCGACTTGTTGGGGGTGCCGTCCAGTTCGATCAGCAGGGTGTCGAGGCGGCGCTGGTCCTCGGCCTCGAAGCCGGAGAGCGCGTCGTAGATCTCGCCGTTGACGGCGTCGACCGCCTGCAGAACGCCCTTGCCGCCGTAGCGGCTCTTGTCCCCGTCCCGCTTCTCCACCGCCTCGTGAGCGCCCGTGGAGGCCCCCGACGGCACGGCGGCGCGGCCGATGGAGCCGTCCTCCAGCACCACGTCGACTTCGACCGTCGGGTTGCCACGGCTGTCGAGGATTTCGCGGGCGGTGATGTCGACGATCTCGGTCATGGCAGTCCCCGGGTGGGCATTGAGAAAAGGCGCGCGACCCTTAGCCAGCTTCGGCGCGCGGGGCAAATCCCGTGGAGATCTTCGGTCGCCGCGACAGGCCTAAAATTCGCCAGTCCCCAGTTTGGGGCGATCGGCGCACCTTGGCCGGGGGGATGTCAGGGAGAACCCATATGACACCGAAGATCAGAGTTGGACTGAACATTGCGGGCTTCGCCAGCGCCTTGGCGCTGGGCGCCCTGATCGGCCACGCCACGGCCGCGCAGCCGCAGATGGAGGCGGCGCTGGACGCTCTGCAAGGCGCACGCTCGCACCTAGTGGCGGCCAACAACGACAAGGGCGGCCATCGCGGCAACGCCATCCGCGCCGTGGATAGCGCCATCGCCGAGACCCGCGCGGGGATGCGCTACGCCGGCTACTGAGTCTCTCAGCGGTCGCGTGACGGTCGCCGGAATCGGCTTCCATTTCCGGGCGTCACGCTCGGCCGACGCCCAAGGCAAAGCCACCCGCCGCGGATCCCGCAGCGGGTGGCTTTTCTAGTCTACGAGCTCGAAGGTTCGCGCGCCCGAAGGCGCAGCGCGGAAGAGCTAGTCTTCCTTCGGCGTGATGACCTGGCGGCCCTTGTACATGCCGGTCTTCAGATCGACGTGGTGCGGGCGCTTCAGTTCGCCGGTTTCCTTGTCTTCGACATAGGAGTTGGCGCCCAGGGCGTCGTGGCTGCGGCGCATGTTGCGACGCGAGGGGGAAACTTTGCGTTTCGGAACGGCCATGGGAGAATCTCTCAGGCGTGGAAATGGAAGCGGCGGCCTGCGGGCCGCCGACGTGAGCGCGGGTGTATGACGCAATCCCCGCTTCGTTTCAAGCGTCCTGGGCGAAAGCTTTTACGAGCCGCTTGGGCGCCACATTGACCCAGGCCATCCTCATCAGTCCCGACAGGGTCTCGGGGTCCATGGCGGCGAAGTGCACCTTGGTCCAGCCGTTGCGGCCCCAATACCCTTCCACAGCGCTCACCACCCCCGGATGGGCCTCTACGAGGTTGCGCTGGTCCTCAGGGTCGAGCTTCAGGGTCGCACGCGGCTCATCGCCCATGGTGGCGAAGATCTTGCCCTTCACCCGGAAGGAGGTGGAGTCGAAGTGCGGCAGTTCTTCCGCCTCCGGCAAGGTCAGCGCGATGGACCGGATGTCGTCGCAGGTCAGCATAAGCTGAGCCTGACTCGGAAAACATCGTTAGACCAGCCGCGAACGGTCTTTCGCCGCGCCGATGAAGCTGGCGAACAGGGGATGAGGTTCGAAGGGGCGGCTCTTGAGCTCCGGGTGAAACTGGACGCCGATAAACCAAGGGTGGTCGCTGCGTTCGCAGATCTCGGGCAGGACGCCGTCGGGCGAAAGGCCGGAGAAGGCCAGGCCCGTCTGCTCGATACGGTCTCGGTAGTCGATATTGACCTCGTAGCGGTGCCTGTGGCGCTCGCTGATGGTCACGTCGCCATAGATCTCGCTGACCTTGGAGCCTGGCGTCAGGATGGCGTCATAGGCCCCCAGACGCATGGTGCCGCCCAGGTTGTCGCCTTCCTTGCGGACCTGCCGCTCATTGCCCTTCGTCCATTCGGTCATGAGACCCACCACGGGCTCGGCGGTAGGGCCGAATTCTGTGGAAGAGGCCTGGTTGATGCCGGCCAGGTTCCTGGCCGCCTCGATCATCGCCATCTGCATGCCGAAACAGACCCCGAAATAGGGGACCATGTGCTCGCGGGCGAACTGGACGGCGCGGATCATACCCTCCGAGCCCCGCTCGCCGAAGGCGCCGGGGACCAGGACGCCGTGGACCTCGGTCAGACGTTCGGCGATCAGGCCCTCTTCCCGCTCGAAGGCCTCGCCCTCGATCCAGTCGAACTTCACCCGCACGTTCTGCGCGACGCCGCCATGGATCAGCGCCTCCACCAGGGATTTGTAGGCGTCGGTGAGGCCGGTGTACTTGCCGACGATGGCGATATTCACCTCGCCGTCGGGGTTGGTCAGGGTGTCGGAGATCGACTGCCAGCGCGAAAGGTCGGGAGCCGGCGCGGTGTCGGCCATGCCGAAGACGTCCAGCACTTCCCGGTCCAGGCCCTGCGCATGATAGTCGAGGGGCACGTGGTAGATATTGGTCGAATCCATCGCCTGGATGACCGCGCTCTCGCGGACATTGCAGAACTGGCCGATCTTGCGGCGCTCGCCGTCGGGAATAGGCTTCTCGCAGCGGCAGAGCAGGATGTCGGGCTGGATGCCGATGGACCGCAGCTCCTTGACGGAGTGCTGGGTCGGCTTGGTCTTCATCTCGCCCGCGGTCTTGATATAGGGCAGCAGCGTCAGGTGGATGTAGCAGGCGTGGCCGCGGGGCAGTTCCTGACCCAGTTGGCGTATCGCCTCGAAGAACGGCAGGCCCTCGATGTCGCCGACCGTGCCTCCGATCTCCACCAGGACGAAATCAACGCCCTCCCCCGGGTCCGACAGCACGAACTCGCGGATCTGGTCGGTGACGTGCGGGATCACCTGGACCGTAGCGCCGTTGTAGTCGCCGCGCCGCTCCTTCTCGATGATCGTCTTGTAGATCTGACCTGTGGTGATGTTGTCGGCCCGGGTCGCGTTCACGCCGGTGAAGCGCTCGTAGTGACCCAGGTCGAGGTCGGTCTCGGCGCCGTCGTCGGTCACGAAGACCTCGCCGTGCTGATAGGGGCTCATCGTGCCGGGATCGACATTCAGGTAGGGGTCGAGCTTACGAAGGCGGACCTTGTAGCCCCGCGCCTGCAGGAGCGCGCCAAGCGCGGCGGAGGCGAGACCTTTTCCCAGGGAGGAGACCACGCCGCCGGTGATGAAAATGTACCGGGTCATGGGCGTTCAGAGTAGCGGTGATTCGGGGCGTTGGCCCTCAGCTGATTCGCGAAAACCTGTTGAGAAGCGTAAAGGCCGCACCCCGCAAGCCACGGGAGATCGCGCCGCAGATGCGGCGATGAGGTCGGCTTGCCCATGAAAACCTTAGATCAGGGGTTGGTCGGCGCGGGAGCGGCCGGCGAAGCGGTTCCTTCGGCGCCGCCATTGAAGGGATTGCGGACCTGCGGGGTGGGCGCGGTCAGCGGCGCCGGAGCCGAGCTCGGGCTGACCGGGCCCGGTTGCGCCGGCTGGTTCAGCTTGTTGGGGTCGATGGCGTCGATCTTCATCCGATCGACGATCGATTCCGAACCCCCTTCGCGCCCCGACAACAGGGTGAGCGCCAGGCTCAGGATGAAGAAGATCGATCCAAGGATCCAGGTGACGCGGGTGAGCAGGTCACCGGCGCCGCGCGCGCTCATGAAGCCGGACGGTCCGCCGCCCATGCCAAGGGCTCCACCTTCCGACCGCTGCATCAGCACAACGCCGATGAGGCAGACACAGACGATGATGTGGATGGTGAGCAAGATGCCAAGCAGCATGTGTACGTCCGATAGCGTCGGCCGGAGGAACGGAGCCGAAATGAAGCGCGCGCTCTACCACTGAGACGAGCGCAAGGCCATAGCTAGGGCGTCGCACGTCGCGGGCAAGGCCATGATTCTGGAAACCGAACGCCTAAACCTCCGCCCTCTCGAGGTTTCGGACGCTGACCTGCTGTTTCCAATGATGAGCGATGCCGAGGTCATGGCGCACTGGGACGTGCCCGAGATCGACGATCCCGACCTGATCCGAGCCATCGTCGCCGGTCAGATCGAAGATATGTCGGCCGGTCGCGCGGTGTTCTGGGCGATACGAACCTTGCAGGACGAGACCTTCCTGGGCCTCTGCGACCTGTCGGACATCGACCGTTGGCATAAGCGGGCCGAGATCGGCTTCATGCTGGGGCGCGGATCGTGGGGCCAGGGATATGGTCTGGAAGCCATGCGAGCGGTGATCGCGCACGCCGCCTCGAGTGGCGTTCGCCGGCTCACGGCGCGAACCCACCTGGGCAATCGGCGCTCCGACGCCCTGCTGGAGAAGCTCGGGTTCACCGAGGAGGGGCTGCTACGCGGCCACGTCCTGCGTGACGGGGATCGCCGAGACTGCCGGCTGTTCGGCTTGCTGCTGTAGCCGGGGAGACTATCTGAGACCCATGAACGACCATCCGCTTCAACTCGCCGGCTTCGACCACATCGTGCTGCGCATCCGCGACAAGGCCGCGATGGTGGGATTCTACACCCGGGTGCTGGGCTGTTCGGTGGACCGGGATCGCCCGGAGCTGGGCCTGACGCACCTGCGGGCGGGCGTAAATCTGATCGACCTGGTGACCCTGGACGGACCGTTGGGCGTGGTGGGCGGCGCGGGTCCAGGCGCCGAGGGCCGCAACCTCGACCACTTCTGCCTAACCGTCACGCCATTCGACGCCGCTGCGATCCGAGCGCACCTCACCGCGCATGGAGTGGCGATCAACGACGAGGGCGACCGTTACGGGGCGCACGGCGATGGACTGTCGCTCTACCTGCAGGACCCTGAGGGGAACACGGTCGAACTCAAGGGCTAGAACATTCTCGGCTAGCACATTCTCGCCGCGCCTTCAGTGGGCGGCCCCCGTCGGTAGATGGCTCTTGTCGTGAAGCCCGACCCGTTCCGTCAGGGTGGCGCTGGCCTCGTTCAGGCCCAGCACCACAACCTCGGCGCCCTGCCGGCGGTAGCGGAACACCACCCGGTCAACGGCCGCCGCCGCGGTGAGATCCCATAGATGTGCCTCCGTCATGTCGATCTCCACCCGGAGCGGATGCCCGTGGAACTCGAACTCAGCGAGGAACACGTCGGCGGAGGCGAAGAACAGGTGCCCGCTCACCGCGTACCGGCGGAACTCGTCGTCGGTCTCGCCGACAGCCCGCACCACCACCACCTTTGAGACTTTGCGAACGAAGAAGAGGGCGCTGAGCAGAACCCCCAGGACGACGCCCTTGGAGAGGTCATGGGTGACCACCACGGTCCCGGTCGTGGCCACCATGACGATTGAGGATACCACGGGGGTGCTCCGCAGGCGCAGGATCGAACCCCAGTCGAAGGTGCCCACCGAGACCATGATCATCACCGCCACAAGGGCGGCCATGGGAATCCGAGCGACCCAGTCCTGCAGCACAAGGATCAGAAATAGCAGGAAGAGCCCGGCCCAGAGGGTCGACAACCGCCCCCGTCCGCCCGACTTCACGTTGATGATCGACTGACCGATCATGGCGCACCCCGCCATGCCGCCGAACAGCGGCGACAGGATATTGGCGATGCCCTGGCCGCGGGTCTCCCGGTCCTTGTCCGAGGGAGTGTCGGTCATGTCGTCGATAATGTTGGAGGTCAGCAGGCTCTCCAGAAGGCCGACGAACGCCAGGGTGGCCGCCACGGGGCCGATGATCGACAGGGTCTCCCAGGTGAGCGGCACGGCCGGCAGGTGGAACACCGGCAGAGCGCTGGGCATGGACCCCATGTCCCCCACCGTGCGGACATCGATGTGCAGGACCATGGCCAGGGCGCTGAGCACCAGGATCGCCACCAGGGGCGAGGGCACGGCGCGGGTCAGGCGCGGGAAGCCGTAAATGATCGCCAGCCCCCCGGCGACCATGGCCCAGGTCTGCCAGTTGGCCCCGATCAACTCGGGCATCTGGGCCAGGAAGATCAGGATGGCCAGGGCGTTGACGAACCCGGTCATCACCGAACGGGAGACGAATTTCACATACCGACCCAGCCGCAGGAGGCCGATCACGACCTGGAGCACGCCGGTGAGCAAGCTTGCCGCAAACAGATACTCCAGGCCGTGCTCGCGCACGATCCCCCCCATCAGCAACGCCATCGCCCCTGTCGCCGCGGAAATCATGGCCGGCCGTCCGCCCACGAAGGCGATGGTCACAGCGATGACGAAGGAGGCGTAGAGCCCGACTGCCGGATCGACGCCTGCGATGATCGAGAAGGCGATAGCTTCCGGAATCAAGGCCAGCGCGACAACGGTGCCCGCCAGGAGGTCATTGCGCGGATTGGCGAACCAATCGCGCCGCAAGGTGGCGAGCTTTGTCATGAAAACCTTCGGGGTGGAAAGCGTGGCCGCACCGCTTGGGCGCGTGACCCAGATATCTGTCGCTTCAAGTTTCCGGGGGATAGGCGCCCGGCCGAGCCACCCGGCAAGCCGGGTCCGATGGAGGCCCCCTCTGTGCGGGACCCGTGGCGGCAAGGCAAGTGGCGTGTGGTCGCGGCGCCGGGAGGTCAGGCCGCCGCGATGATCCCCAGGAAGTCGGCGGCCTTCAGGGACGCGCCGCCCACCAAGGCGCCGCCCACCTCGTCAGCGTGGAGGATTTCCGCGGCGTTCGAGGGCTTGACCGAGCCGCCGTAGAGGATCGCGACGCTCGCCCCGTGTGGGCCGAAGATAGCCATGAGAGTCTCGCGGATTGCGCGGTGAACCTCGACGATCTCCTCCGTGGAGGGGGTCAGGCCGGTCCCGATGGCCCAGACGGGCTCATAGGCGACCGCGAAGGCCTTCCCGGCCAGTTCGGCGGGGAGCGAGCCCCTCACCTGCCCGGTTACGATAGCCAGAGCCTGCCCGGCCTGGCGTTCCGCCAGGGTCTCGCCGACGCAGACGATGGGTTCCAGGCCGGCGCGCAGGGCGGCCTGGGTCTTGGCGGCCACCAGGGCGTCGGTCTCGCCGTAGCCGGCGCGGCGTTCGGAGTGGCCGAGGATCACCAGGTCGGCGCCGGCGTCGGCCAACTGCTCGGCGGCGACGTCACCGGTATAGGCGCCCGAGACCTCTGCGCGGCAGTCCTGGCCACCCACCAGCACATTGGTGGCCTTCAGGGCGTCCGCCATTCGCGAAACCAGGGTCGCTGGCGGGCAGATCGCCACGCGGACCTTGGTCGAACCGAGTCCCGCGGCGGTGGCGAGAGCCTCCCCCAGGGACGCGGAATCACCGTTCATCTTCCAGTTTCCGGCGATCAGAGGGATGGGGGCGGTCATCAAGGCCTCGCTATTGTCGTGTTCCTTGGGCGAGTAAGGCGCCTTGAGAATTCTGTCACGCGCTTGCGGCCCCTAAGCGCCCTCCACTATACCGCCCATTCCAATGCTCGCCCCGTGGGGCCAGGAAGACCGTCACCATGCTTCTCGCCGTCCGCAAGTTCGCAAAATCCTGGGTCGCCGCCGTGCTTATCGGCCTGCTGATCATCAGCTTCGCCGTCTTCGGGATCAACGACGTGTTCACAGGCGGGAGTTCCAACGCTGTTGTAACGGCGGGATCGCGCAAGGTCTCAGCGGCCGACTTCCGGCGGGAGTTCGATAATTTCCGGAAGGGCGCCGAGCAGCAGGTCGGTCAACCGATCACCAACGAGATGGCCGCAGCGAACGGCCTGGACACCCGGGTCTTGAATGAGGTCGCCACGCGCGAGGCTTTCGGGGAGATGCTGGACAGGATCGGCCTCAAGCCCTCCGACAACCTGATCACCCGCGAACTGCAGAAAATTCCGGCCTTCTTCGACCAAGTCTCCGGTCGCTTCGACAAGAACCTCTACGCCCAGCGCCTGAACGAAAACGGCCTGACGCCCCCGGCCTTCGAGAAGATCATGCGCGACCAGATCGCCGATAGCCACCTGGCCTCGGCCATGGCCAACGGCCTGCGCGTGCCGCGCGCCTACACTGCCCTGGGCGCGATCTATGGGCTGGAGAGCCGCGACGTCGGCTATTTCATCGTCGAGCCGCGGAACGTGACACCCCCCGGCTTGCCCACAGACGCGCAACTTACGGCCCTGTTGAATGAGAACGCCGCGGCCCTGACCCGCCCGGAGTTCCGCGTCCTGACCGTGGTGCATTTCAGCCCGGCCATGGTCAGCGCCAACCTGCCCATCGACCCGGCCGAACTGCAGAAGCGCTACGAATTCCGCAAGGACACGCTGTCGCGGCCCGAAACCCGCAGCCTGGTGCAGATTCCGGTGAAGGACGCCGCCAGCGCCCAGGCCGTGGCCGCCCGCCTGGCCAAGGGCGAGGAACCCACCGCCATCGCCAAGTCCCTCGGCGTCGACGCCATCAGCTACGCCGACAAGCCGCGCACCGCCATCGCCGACCCCAAGGTGGGCCAGGCTGCTTTCGCGCTGCCCGCCGGCCAGATCTCGCCGGTGAAGGGTGACCTGGGGTTCGCCGTCATCCGGGTCAGCAAGATCACCCCTGGCCAGGCCGTGACCCTGGAACAGATCCGGCCGCAGCTCGAGGCTGAGCTTCGCAAGGACGCCGCCGCCGAGAAGGTCTACGAGATGACTCAGACCTATGATGACGCCCACGGCGGCGGCGCCAACCTGGCCGAGTCCGCCAAGAAGGCCAATGTGCCCGTCTTCACCATTGGACCGGTCACGGCGCAAGGCGCCGGCCCGGACGGGCAGCCTGTCTCCGGCGTCAACCCCAAGCTGCTCACCAGCGCCTTCGGCTTGCCCCAGGGTGGCGAGAGTGAGGTCGAGGAAGCCGGAAACGGCGAGTACTACGCTCTCCGTGTCGAGAAAATCATTCCCAAGAGCCTCCCGCCGCTGGCCGAGGTAAAGCCCCAGCTGGTCCGCGTCTGGATGATGCGCGAAATGGTCAAGCGCCTGCAGACCAAGGCCGATGAGCTGGCCGCCCGAGTGAAAAAGGGCGAGACCCTGGAAGCCGTCGCCGCCAGCATCGGCGCGAAGGTCGGCCACGCCACCAACATCGACCGCCAGAACGCCGGCCAGAACAAGACCCTGTCTCGCGACGCCTTGATCAAGACCTTTGGGGCGAAGTCCGGCGAGGTCTACACCGCCGAAGCCGCCACCTTTGGCCTGGTGGTCGCCAAGCTGGAGGCCATCCGCGCGCCGTCTGGCCCTACCCTGGCCCGCATCACCGAAGAGAGCCGTCCTCAGATGACCGAAGCGCTCTTCGGTGAGATCCAGGCGGACGCCCAGAAGGCCGCCGCCACCCTGGTGAAGGTGAAAACCAACGCCAACAACGCTCGGGTCGCGCTGGGCCTGGAGCCCCTCGATCCCAAGAAGGACGCCAAGGGCGCCGAGACGGAGAAGGCCAAGTGACGATCGAACCTGCGTTTGCGGACTTTGAGCAGAAGTATGCCCAAGGCGCGCCGCAGGTCGTGTGGACTCGCCTGATCGACGACCTTGAGACCCCTGTCTCGGCCTATCTGAAGATCGCCCACGGCCGCCCCTACGCCTTCCTGTTCGAGAGCGTCGAGGGCGGCGCCTGGAGAGGGCGCTACTCGGTGATCGCCATGAAACCGGACTTGGTCTGGAGGTGCCGGGGCGACGTGGCGGAGATCGCCCAAGGCGCCGGCATCGAGTCCGGCCAGTTCATCACCCAGACCGGCGGCGCGCTGGATTCCCTGCGCGACCTGGTGGCGGCTTCCCGTCTCGACTTGCCGACGGGTCTGCCACCAATGTCGGCCGGAGTGTTCGGGGCTATCGGCTACGACATGATCCGCCTGGTGGAGAAGCTGCCCGACATCAATCCGGATCCCCTGGACCTGCCCGACGGCCTGATGATCCGGCCGTCCATCGTCGCCATCTTCGACGCCATCGCCCAGGAGATCATCCTGGTGACGACCGTACGGCCCGACGGCCTGGCGGCGAAAGCCGCGTTCGACGCGGCCCAAGCCCGGCTGGCGGGGGTGATGGCCGACTTCCGCAAGCCCGCCCCACCCCTGGCCGGGAACGGCGTCCCGGAGCCGGACGCCTTCACCACACCGGTGAGCCGCGAGGACTACCGGGCCATCGTCGGCAAGGCGAAGGACTACATTCGCGCCGGGGACATCTTCCAGGTGGTGCCCAGCCATCGGTTCCGCGCGCCCTTCAGCCGCGACCCCTTCGCCCTCTATCGCTCGCTTCGGCGGATGAACCCCTCGCCCTTCCTGTTCTACCTGAACTTCGGTGACTTCCAGTTGGCCGGCTCCTCGCCTGAAATCCTGGTGCGGCTGCGCGACGGCAAGATCACCATCCGCCCCATCGCCGGCACCCGTCCCCGCGGCGCGACGCCGGAGGAGGATCGCGCCCTGGAGGCGGAGCTGATCGCCGATCCCAAGGAGCGGGCGGAGCACCTGATGCTCTTGGACCTGGGCCGCAACGATGTGGGCCGGGTGGCGATGCTGAACAAGGCCGGCTCAAATGAACCGCCCAAGCCGTCGAAGGGCTCGCACGTGCGGGTTACGGCGAGCTTCTTCGTCGAACGCTACAGCCACGTCATGCACCTGGTCTCCAACGTCGAGGGCGACGCCCCCGAAGGCCTGGATCCCGTTGACGTGCTGATGGCCGCCCTGCCCGCCGGCACGCTGTCGGGCGCGCCCAAGGTGCGGGCCATGCAGATTATCGACGAGCTGGAGCTGGAAAAGCGCGGCATCGCCTATGCCGGCGCGGTGGGCTATTTCGGCGCCGACGGCTCGGTGGACACCTGCATCGTCCTGCGCACCGCCTGCTTCAAGGACGGGACCATGTACGTCCAGGCCGGCGGCGGGGTGGTGGTCGATAGTGACGCCGACGCCGAGTATGACGAGACCCTGCACAAGGCCCGCGCCCTGCGCCGGGCGGCCGAGGAAAGCTGGCGTTTCGTCTGAGCCTGAAGGCTAGCGTTGCTCGCTCTGCACCACGTGCTGGGTGATCACCGGCGGCGCCATGATCATGGCGGTGGCCAGCATCAGCGCCGTCGAAGCCGCGAACGCGGCCGCACACAGCACCGGCCACATGGATTCCTTGGCGACGGGGGTCATGAGCAGCAGCCGCGCACGGGTGATCTGGTCGGCGTCGAGGGCGGAATCAGCGGTCGTCATGGCCACACGTTCCGCCCAACTTGCACGGAGCGCAATGCGCGGACTTGGCGCATCCGCGCCCACAGCCTAGATGGACACCCATGATCCTGGTCATCGATAACTACGACAGCTTCACCTACAACCTCGTCCACTATCTGAACGAGCTGGGCGCGGAGACACTCGTCTATCGCAACGACGCCATCACGGTCGAAGAGGCGTTGGGCCTCAAGCCCGACGGCGTGCTGCTGTCGCCTGGTCCTTGCACCCCCAACGAGGCTGGCATCTGCCTGGAGCTGATCGAGAAGGCGCCTGAGGGCCTGCCGATCCTGGGGGTCTGCCTGGGTCACCAGTCCATCGGCCAGGCCTTCGGCGGCGAGGTGGTGCGCGCCAAGGCCACCATGCACGGCAAGACCAGCCCCATGCACCACACCGAGAAGGGTGTGTTCGCGGGTATGCCGCAGGACTTCACCGCCACCCGCTACCACAGCCTGTCGGTGGCCAGGGAGACGATGCCTGAGGTCCTGGAGGTCACCGCCTGGACGGAGGACGGCGAGGTCATGGGCTTCCAGCATAAGACCCGCCCGATCCACGGCGTGCAGTTCCACCCCGAATCCATCGCCACCGAGGGCGGCCATCACCTGCTGGCCAACTTCCTGGAACTGGCTGGCGTGCCACGAAACGTGCCTGCCTGATGTCGGACGCTTTCAAGCCGCTGCTGGGCCGCCTGGCCGACGGTCAGACCCTTTCGGACGAGGACGCCGGCGAATTCTTCGCCGCCTGTCTGAGGGGCGAGCCCTCCCCCGCCCAGGTGGCCGCCGCCATCACCGCCATGCGCCTGCGCGGCGAGACGATCGGCGAGATCACCGCCTGCGCCAAGGCCATGCGCCGCGCCGCCGTGACTCTGGATCCGCCCTATGAGGTGATGGACGTTTGCGGCACCGGCGGCGACGGCCTGCATACCCTGAACATCTCGACCGCCGTCGGCTTTGTGGCGGCGGGCGGCGGGCTGAAGGTCGCCAAGCATGGCAACCGCGCCCTATCCTCGCGGTCCGGCACCGCCGACGTTCTCACCGAGCTCGGCGTCGACATCAATGCCCCGGTCGAGCGGCAGATGAAGGCGCTCGACGAAGCGGGCATCTGCTTCATGTTCGCGCAGGCCCACCACGGCGCCATGCGCCACGTTTCGCCGATCCGGGCCGAGCTCGGCTTCCGCACGGTGTTCAACCTGCTGGGGCCGCTGACCAATCCCGCCAACGCCAAGCGCCAGGTGATGGGGGTCTTCGCCGAACGTTGGGTCGAGCCCCTGGCCCGCGTGTTGGGCGCCCTGGGCTCCGAGCGCGCCTGGGTGGTGCACGGCGGCGGCATGGACGAGATGACCACCACGGGCGAGACCGTCGTGGCCGAGTGGCGCGAGGGCCAGGCGCGGATCTTCACCATCACACCGGAAGCCGTGGGCCTGCCCCGCGCGGCCCTGGCCGACCTCACGGGCGGCAGTCCCGCCGAGAACGCGGTGGCCCTGCGCGCCCTGCTGGACGGCGAGACCGGCGCCTATCGCGACATCGTGCTGCTGAACGCGGCGGCGGCCTTCCTGGTGGGCGAGAGGGTGGAGACCCTGCGCGACGGCATCGACTTGGCGCGCGTGGTGATCGACGACGGCCGCGCCAAGACCGCCTTGACCAACCTGGCGGCCATCACGAGCGCGCCATGAGCGACATCCTCGACAAGATCGCCGCCTACAAGCGTGACGAAGTGGCCGAGCGGAAGACGCTGCGCACGGCGGCCCAGGTCGAGGCCTCCGCCGCCCAGGCCTCCGCGCCGCGCGGGTTCCGCGTCGCCCTGGAACGGGCCCATGCGCCCGGCCGCCTGGCCCTGATCGCCGAGATCAAGAAGGCCTCTCCGTCCAAGGGGCTGATCCGCGAGGACTTCGATCCGCCCTCCCTGGCTCGCGCCTATGAGACAGGAGGCGCGGCCTGCCTGTCGGTGCTGACCGACACGCCCAGTTTCCAGGGCGCAGACAGCTTCCTGATCGCCGCGCGGGATGCCTGCGCCCTCCCCGCCCTTCGCAAGGAGTTCCTCGTGGACCCCTGGCAAGTGGCCGAATCCCGAGCCCTCGGGGCTGACGCCATCCTGGTGATCATGGCCATGGTCGACGACTCGGTGGCCCGTGACCTGATGTCCGAGGCCGCCCGATTCGGCATGGACGCCTTGGTCGAGGTGCACAACGAAGCCGAGATGGCGCGCGCCGGGGCGCTCGGCGCGACCCTAGTGGGCGTGAACAACCGCGATCTGCGCAGTTTCAGCATCGACCTGGCCATCACCGAGCGGCTGGCGGCCCTGGCGCCCGAAAACGCCTTGCTGGTAACGGAAAGCGGCATCTTCACCGCCGCCGACGCCGCCCGGCTGGAGCGCTCCGGGGCGTCGGCCATGCTGGTGGGTGAGAGTTTGATGCGGCAGCCCGATGTCGCCGCCGCGGCACGGGCGCTGGTGGCCTAACCGGCGGTCAACTTGACATTAACGAAGAACGCCTAGAGAACATTTGCAAGGTTTCTGCTTTGTTCTTCAAGGGCTCGTCGTCCAATGCTCACTCGTAAACAGCACGAATTGCTCATGTTCATCCATGAGCGGATCAAGGAGAGCGGCGTCTCGCCCTCCTTCGACGAGATGAAGGAGGCGTTGGACCTGGCCTCCAAGTCCGGCATCCACCGCCTGATCACGGCGCTGGAGGAACGCGGCTTCCTGCGCCGACTGCCGCACCGGGCCCGCGCCCTGGAAGTGGTGAAGCTGCCGCAGCAGGCCACCACCTCATCGCCGCCCAAGGGCCGCGCACCGTTCAAGCCCCAGCTCGTCGAGGCCGGCGTCGCCCAGCAGGCGATGAACGCCGCGAATGACACTCGCGAGATCTCTGTGCTCGGCAAGATCGCCGCCGGCACACCCATCGAGGCGATCCAGCAGGAACGTGACCGCATGCACGTGCCCGAGAGCATGCTGGGCGCGGGTGAGCACTACGCGCTGGAGGTCCAGGGCGACTCTATGATCAACGCCGGCATTCTGGATGGCGACTATGTTGTGATCCGAAAAACCGACACCGCCACCTCCGGCGAGATCGTCGTGGCCCTGGTGATGGGTGAGGAAGCCACCCTCAAGCGCCTTCGCAAGAAGGGCGCCTCCATCGCCCTTGAAGCCGCCAACCCGGCCTACGAGACCCGCATCTTCGGCCCGGACCAGGTCCAGGTCCAGGGCCGCCTCGTCGGCCTCATCCGCAAATACCACTAGCTGCTGAGGCGGCGCGTCCTCAGCAGATGTGGACGCGCCGTTCCTGCTACCGGCAGGCTTGTCGCGGCCTGTCAGGGGGCGTCCTCGAGGATCACGCCGCCGGTCCAGGGACGCTGACCCCGCAAGGTCTGCGCCCACACGACCCGCCAGCCCGACACCGTTCGGTAGAGTTCGGCTGAGCCGCCCCGCGCGAAATCGTCCTCGGTGAGCAGGAGGACGTCGGGACAGTCCGCTTCGCTTGCCGCACCCCGCACCACGACGATTTCCGCAGCTTGGCAGGACAACGGGAGGGTCTTCTCGATGGTCGAGGCCCGGCGCGTGAAAATTGCTGCGACACGCGGCGACGATCCCGACCGCGGGGCACAGGACCAACGATCGCAATCGTAGAGGGCGTCGCGGGCGGCCTGACCTTCTGCGGCGGGCGTCAGGCCGCGGCGACGGGCCCAGAGCTCGGCCCCGAACAGCTTCACGTCGGGGCGAAAGAGGATGGCCTGCTTGCCCTCCCGCACCGCCAGAGTCGAACCATCGGCGGCGATCCAGAGGTCCGGGGTCGGTGGTCGGGGCGTCAGGCTGACGGCGAGCGCAAAGGGCAGGCCCGCCCAGCGCAGCGGCCCCTTCCACAGGCATAGCCAGAGAATGCCCAGGAAGGCCGCCGTCAGGGTCCAGCCCGGGGCGCTGGCGACGATGAGCTGGGCGTTGGGCAGGCTCGAGGCCTTGGCGGCGATCAGGTTCATGGTGTCGATGGCGAAGCCGGCGGCCCTCAGCGGCCAGTCTCCCACGCCGAAAGGCGCCAGGATCGCCCCCAAGGCCAGGGCTGGCATCATCAAGAATGAGGAAATCGGCGCCACCAGCAGGTTGGAGATCAGCCCGAAGGTGGAGACCCGATTGAAGTGCTGCATTGCGAACGGCCCTGTGGCCATGCCCGCCACGAAACTGGCCGCCAGGCTGGCGCCGAGCCAGGTTCCCGCGCCCTGGACGGCGCGGATCGGCCAGGGGGCGTTGATCTCCCGGATAGGGCGTGGCCACAACTCGGCCATCGCGACGAGCGCGGTGGTGGCGGCAAACGACATCTGGAAGCCGGGCGCCGTCACGGCCTCCGGCTGAATGGCCAGGATCACGAGCGCGGCGATGGCCAAGGTGTGCAGGCTGATGGCGCGGCGATCCACCAGGATGGCCCCGAAGGCCGCCGCCGCGGTGATCGCCGCCCGCTCGGCGGGGGCCGGAGCGCCGGAGAGTACGAGGTAGCTGAGGACGGCCGTTAGCGCGAACAGCGCCGCGGTCTTCTTGCTGGAGACCCGCAGGGCCAGCCAAGGCCAGGCGGCGATCAGCAACCTTATGCCGGCGAAGGCGAACCCACCGACGATGGCCATGTGCAGGCCGGAGATCGAGACGATGTGTGCCAGGCCGGAGGCGCGGAGCGCGTCTACCTGTTCGCGAGGGACAAAGGCCTCATGCCCGGTGACCATCGCCGCGCCCAGGCCACCGCTCTCCACACCCATCTCATCGACGATCTTGCGCGCCAAGGCCCACCGGGCGGCGTTAACACGCATCTCCAGCGCCAGCCGCCAGGGCGGGGCCTCGGCGAAGATCTCGCGCGGCGGGGTCAGCGCGAATCCCACACCGCCGATCCCGTCGAAGAAGGCGTCGCGGGCGAAATCATAGGAGCCCGGACTGGCGGGCGGCGGCGGCGGGTTGAGCATGCCGCGCACGCGGATGGCTGTTCCCGGCGCCGGCAAGGGCGTGCCGGGTTGCAGGGTCATGCGGGCACGGATCGGAGTCGCGTCGGGCGCCAGGCCGCTCACCCGAATGGGCGCCAGCAGCAGTCGAGGACCGCCCTGTCCCGGATTGGCGATATCCACGACAAGGGCGTCCACCGTCTGCATCCCCTCGCCGCTGGGCGCGATAGGCGCGCGGACGTGCTCGGTGCGCAGCTTTCCGACCGCGAACCCGGCCAGGGCGAAGGCGGTCAAGGTCAGGGCGACGGCGAGAATCCGGCCGCTGCTCCATCGAACCCGGGCCCACAACATCGCTCCGGCCAGGCCCAGGATGGCGATCGCGAGCGCCGCGACGGGCTCACGCGGCAGGGCGAAATAGGCGGCTGCGCCACAACCAAACGCCACGGGTGTCCACAAACCGAGCCGGTCGGCCTGCGCCACCGCCTGGGCGCGCAGCCACATCATCGCCTCAGCGGCGCTAGGAAGCTTGCGGATGGGCGTGTTAATAGGCGCCGCGATCGCGTCGGCCTCCGCCGTCGCCGCCCCACCCACAGTCTTGAGCTCGATGTCCGACCGTCCCGTCGTCACCCGTATCGCCCCCTCGCCCACCGGCTACATGCATATTGGCACGGCCCGCACGGCCTTGTTCAACTGGCTTTACGCCAAGCACACCGGCGGCAAATTCCTGTTGCGGATCGAAGACACCGACCGCGAGCGTTCCACCCTGCCCGCCGTCCAGGCGATCTTCGACGGGATGGCCTGGTTGGGCCTGGTTCCCGACGAGGAGCCGGTGTTCCAGGCAGCCCGCGCCGACCGGCATGTGATCGCCGCGCAGGAACTGCTGGCCAAGGGCCGCGCCTATCGCTGCTACATGACCGCCGAAGAGCTCACTGCTGAGCGCGAGATAGCTCGCGCCGAAGGCCGCGCGGTGCAGTCACCCTGGCGCGATCAGGAGGCAAATTTCAACGACCGCCCCCATGTCGTCCGATTCAAAGGCCCCCGCGACGGCGAAACCGTGATTCACGATCGAGTTAAGGGCGACGTCACCTTCAAGAACAAGGACCTGGATGACCTGATCATCCTGAGGACCGATGGGACGCCGACCTACAACCTCGCCGTGATCGTCGACGACCATGAGATGGGGATCACCCACGTGATCCGCGGGGACGACCATCTGAACAACGCCGCCCGTCAGACCCTGATCTACGAGGCTTTGGATTGGGAAGTTCCGATCTGGGCGCACCTGCCGATGATCCACGGCCCCGACGGCGCCAAACTCTCCAAACGCCACGGCGCCCAGGCGGTCAGCGAGTTCGACGACATGGGCTACCTGCCCGAGGCCATGCGCAACTATCTGGCGCGACTAGGCTGGGGCCACGGCGACGACGAGATCTTCAGTGACGAACAGGCCCAGGCGTGGTTCGACGTCACGGACGTGGTGAGCGCCCCCGCCCGTCTGGATTGGGCTAAGCTGAACCACATCAACAACCACTACCTGCGGCTGGCGGACATCGACCGGCTGGTCAGTCTGACAGAGCGGGTGCTGAAAAGCCGGGGGGAGCCCTCCCACGACGGCGACGCGGTTATTCTGCAGCGCACCATTCCCCTGGTCCGCGACGGGGCCAAGACCTTGCTGGAACTGGCCGATGCCGTGGTGTTCGCGCTGAAGCAGCGCCCGCTCGAGCTGCCCGAAAAAGTGGCCGGGATGCTCAATGATGAGACCCGAGCTCGGCTAACGCGGTTGCGCGACAACCTCGTCGACCAGGGCGATTGGGAGGTCCCGGCGCTCGAAGCCGCCCTGCGCAGCTTCGCTGAAAGCGAGGGCGTAGGCCTTGGAAAGATTGGTCCAGCCTTACGCGGCGTCCTGTCGGGTGAGGCGCCCGCGCCCGATCTGGCCGGCGCCTTGGTAAGCCTCGGAAAAGCGGAAAGTCTCGGTCGACTAGACGATGCCCTTTCACCCGCTGCGTAAGGCGGTATAAGGCTCGCCAAACAGACGTTTTGTTCCAGACATGCGAAGGGGATGGCATGGCCGACACGGCGAAAATGAGCATCGGTCAAAAGACCGTTGAACTCCCGATTCTGAAGGGCGTCGACGGCCCGGATGTCGTCGATATCCGCAAGCTCTACGCCGAGGCCGACGTCTTCACCTATGACCCGGGCTTCACCTCCACGGCGTCCTGCGAGAGCAAGATCACCTTCATCGACGGCGACGCGGGTATCTTGCTGCACCGCGGCTATCCGATCGACCAGCTGGCAGAAAAATCGAGCTTCCTCGAAGTCTGCTACCTGTTGCTGCACGGCGAATTGCCCAATGCCGCCGCAGCCGAGGAATTCGAGAAGACGATCACCTACCACACGATGCTGCACGAGCAGTTCGATCGCTTTTTCCTGGGCTTCCGTCGAGATGCTCACCCGATGGCGATCATGGTCGGCGCCGTCGGCGCGCTCTCGGCCTTCTACCATGACAGCACCAACGTCGAGGATCCCGAGCAGCGGATGATCTCGTCGCACCGGCTGATCGCCAAGATGCCGACGATCGCCGCGCGCGCCTTCAAGTACTTCCGCGGCCAGCCCTTCGTGCACCCGCGCAATGACCTGTCCTACGCCGAGAATTTCCTGCGTATGTGCTTCTCCGTGCCCGCCGAGGATTGGGTCCCGAACCCGGTGCTGACGCGCGCCATGGATCGCATCTTCATCCTGCACGCCGACCACGAGCAGAACGCCTCGACCTCGACGGTTCGCCTCGCGGGGTCTTCGGGCGCCAACCCGTTCGCCTGCATCGCGGCCGGGATCGCCTGCCTCTGGGGCCCCAGCCACGGCGGCGCGAACGAAGAAGCGCTGAACATGCTCAAGGAGATCGGCACCGTCGATCGCATCCCCGAGTACGTTCAGGGCGTGAAGGACCGCCGCTACCGCCTGATGGGCTTCGGTCACCGCGTTTACAAAAACTACGACCCCCGCGCGACCGTGATGCAGAAGACCTGCCATGAGGTCCTCGCCGAGGTCGGCAATTCCGACGACCCGCTGCTGAAGGTGGCCATCGAGCTTGAGCGCATCGCTCTGTCCGATCCCTACTTCATCGAGCGCAAGCTCTACCCGAACGTCGACTTCTATTCCGGCATCACCCTACGCGCTCTGGGCTTCCCGCCGGAGATGTTCACCGTGCTGTTCGCCGTGGCGCGTACGGTCGGTTGGATCGCGCAGTGGAAGGAAATGATCGAGGATCCGTTGCAGAAGATCGGCCGGCCGCGCCAGATCTACACAGGCTCCCCGCAACGGGACTACACCGCGATCAGCAAGCGCTAGGCGCTTGGAGTCCCGGACTTGAGATCATCCGCCGCGCCCTCGGGTTCGGCGGATTTTCTTCGCGCGTCAGGCGATGAGCCTGAGGATGGCCTCAGCGGCGGCGTCTGACGGGTCGGGACCGCCCCGGCCCATCTTTTCCAGAGCGCCGTATTGGGCTGCGATCTGGCGGCCGGCGATGTCGGCGTTATCCAGCCGCAGGGCGGCCTCGCGGGTAAGGTTTTCCGGCGTGCAATCGTCCTGGATCAGTTCCGGGGCCACCATCGTGCCGGCGGCGATGTTGAAGAGCGTGATGGGCCGCTTCACCAGCCGGTTGACCAAGGCGTAGGTAAGCTTGTCGATCCGGTAGCCGATCACCATGGGACAGCCGGCAAGGGCCAACTCGATGGTGACGGTGCCAGAACAGGCCAGGGCGGCGGTGGCCGCCTTCATGGCGTCGAGCTTGGCCTGCTCGCCTTCGACCACGTGGGCGCGGCGAGGCCAGCCGGCGACCTGCGCCTTGACCGCCGCGGCCACGGTCGGCGCCGCCGGGATGACGATCTCCAGGTCCGGGTGACTTGCCTTCAACAGCAAGGCGGCGGCGGCGAACGACGGCAGGACGCGGGTGATTTCGCTGGGGCGACTGCCGGGCAAGACCAGCAGGATCGGGGCCTCAGGGGCAATGCCAAGGTCTTTGCGCAGACGGGCCGGGTCGGCCTTGGAGAAGTCGACCTTCAGCGCCGCATTGCCAACGAAGGTGGTGGCCAGACCCTCGGCCTCGAAATACGGGGCGTCGAAGGAATGGATCGACAGCAGGTGATCGACGGCGCCGGCCAAGACCTTGGCGCGCCCCTTTCGCCAGGCCCACACCTGGGGCGCGACGTACTTCACCAGCGGGATGGAAGGGTCGATCTTTCGCAACCGATGGGCGACGCGCAGGCTGAAGGCCCAGGAGTCGATCAACACGACCACGTCGGGCTTCTCGCGGGCGGCGAGTGCGACCGTCTGGTCCACCAGCTTCATGGCGCGGGGATAGACGGCGAGCGCGTCCACGACGCCGAGAATCGAGAGTTGGGCGATGTCGAACAGGCTCTCCACGCCCTGGGCGGCCATCTGGGCGCCTCCGGCGCCGATGAAGCGCACATTGTCGCCCAGCCGCGCGCGAAGGGCCTTGGCCAGGCCCGCGCCCCGGTCGTCGCCGGAGGCTTCGGTGGCCACCAGCATGACGCAGAGCGGCTTGCTCACGGTTCGACGCCCAGAATGAAGAGGCCGAGTTCGTCAGCCAACTCGATCACCGCCTCACGGTCGAGAACCAGGAGACGCCCCGCCTCCCCAACAATGCCCGCCAAGCCAGCGGCGGCGACGCGCTGAACGGTGGCCAGCCCGATGGTGGGCAGATCGATGCGGGTCTCCTGGATGGGTTTCGGCGCCTTGGCCAGCACACCGCGATAGGCGCCAGGGGTTCCTCGGATCGCGGCGGGGATTTCGTGGGCCACGCGACGCAGCATGGCGTCGGTGCCCTCCTGGGCTTCTACGGCCAGCACCAGGCCGTCACAGACCACGGCCCCTTGCCCTACATCCAGGCGACCGATCTCTCGGGCCACCAGCAGGGCGCGGTCGATGTCGCCCTGGTGTTCGGGGCGGGGAGCCACCGCGCCCAGCGGTCCCTTGGCGAGGGTCAGGTCGCTCTTGGCCTCGTGGGCGCCTTCTATCACGAAGCCCTCCTTGGCGAACTCATTCAGCACGACCCGCAGCAGGGCGTCATCGCCCTTTCGCGCTGCGGCCATGACAGCCGGCAGGAGGGCGAGGCCACGCAGGTCAGGCTTCAGGGTCTTGAAGTCCGGCCGGCTGACGTTGCCAACCAGGCAGACGGCCTGGCAACCGGCGCGCTTGAGCGCCTTGATGGTCTTGCCGATCTCCGCCAAGCCGACATCGGCGCCAGGGAAGCGGTTGAGCTCGGGGTCGGCGAAGCCCTTCAGGCGAGCGATGAAGACGGCGCGGCCCGCCTGTTCGCAGTGCTCGGCGATCTCCAAGGGCAGGGTGCCGCCGCCGGCGATCAGGCCGAGCTTGCGCATGTGAAGGCTAGACCTCCCGTTCGGGCAGGCAAAGTGGGCGATTGCCGTCGGCGCGGATGAAGTCGATGATCTCCCGGACTTCGTCGGAGCTCTCATAGGTCTCGATTGTATCGTCGAGGCGCTCCTGGAAGGTGCCCTCGTCGGCGAACAACATGCGATAGGCCGCCCGCATGGTGTTGATGGTCTCCCGGCTAAAGCCGCGGCGTTTCAGGCCCACCAGGTTGAGGCCCTCAAGGTGGGCGTGGTTGCCCCAGACCGAGCCATAGGGAATGACGTCCTTTACGACGGCCGCGAGGCCGCCGATCATCGCGTGGCGACCCACCCGCGTAAACTGATGCACAGCGGCCAGGCCGCCGACGATGACGAAGTCCCCGATCTGGCAATGGCCGCCCAGCGTCGCCTGTTTGGTCAGGATGACGTGGTCGCCAACCTTGCAATCGTGGCCGACGTGGCTCTCGATCATATAGAATCCGTCCGACCCCACGCTGGTCAGGCCGCCTCCGTTGACGGTGCCGATGTTCATGGTGGCGTGTTCGCGGATGGTGTTGCGGTCGCCGATCACCAACCTGGTGGGCTCGCCGTTGTAGGCCGTGTGCTGCGGGGGGCCGCCCAACATGGCGAAGGGATAGACAGTGTTTCCCTCCCCGAGCTCAGTATGGCCATCCACGACGATGTGGGAGACAAGTTTGGTGCCCGCGCCCAGACGGACATTGGGACCAACCGTGCAGAACGGGCCGATGACGACGCCGTCGCCGAGCACCGCACCGTCGGAGACGATGGAACTGGCATGGACGTGAGCGCTCATTGGGTGGCCACAACCATTGCGGCGAACTCGCATTCGGCCGCGACCTTGTCGCCCACCATGGCCTGCCCCTGGAACTTGAAGAGATCGCCCCGCGCACGGATCACCTTGACGTTCAGGCGCAGGACGTCGCCGGGCCGAACAGGCTGACGGAAGCGGCCATTGTCCACCGAGACAAAGAAGATGGTCTTGCCGGCCACGTCCACCTCGAGGGACTTGGACATCAGAACCGCGCCGGTTTGGGCGAGGGCCTCGATGATCAGCACGCCGGGCATGACGGGGTAATCGGGAAAATGGCCCTGGAAAAAGGGCTCGTTGATCGTCACGCACTTGATGCCGACGATCGACTCGCTGGGCTTGTAGTCCTCGCAGCGGTCGACCAGCAGGAAGGGATAGCGATGCGGTATCCGCTTCACGATCTCGGTGATGTCGATCTCGGTGGGAGACTCGTTGACGGGGGCCTTGCGGCTCATTGATCAGTTTCCTCCCGACGGCGTACGGCCGCCGCTTTGCTGAGCCAGGCGACTTCGCGCAGCCATTGTCGCATGGGCATGGCTGGATAGCCCCCCACGACGGCCTTGGGCGGCACGTCCCGCAAGACGCCCGCGGCCGCGCCGATCTGAGCGCCCTCGCCGATGATGACGTGGTCAGCCACCCCGGCTCGGCCGCCGAAGGCCGAACCGTCGCCGATGGTGACGCTCCCCGAGATGCCTGTATGGGCGGCCATCACGCAGTTGCGGCCCACGCGGACGTTGTGGGCGATCTGCACCAGATTGTCGATCTTGGTGTTCTCGCCAAGGACGGTGTCTTCATAGGCCCCCCGGTCGATGCAACTATTGGCCCCGACGGTGACGCCGTCCTGCAGGATCACGCGACCTAGTTGTGGGATGTCGATGACTCCGGTGGGGCCGGCCGTAGCGCCGAATCCCGCCTCGCCGATGGCCGCGCCCGCCAGGATTTTCACGCGGTCGCCCAGTAGGGCGCAGTGGATACTGACATTGGGGCCGATGATGCAGTCCCGGCCGATCGTGACGCCGGGACCGACGACGCTGTTAGGTCCGATAACGGTCCCACGGCCGATCTGCGCGCCCTGGCCTATCGCGGCGCCGGGCCCAATGACCGTCCCCCCCTCCAAGGTGGCCTCGGGAGAGACAGCCGGGCCGGCATGCAGCCGCTGACGATGGAGGTGTTGGCCCGAAATGGCGTAGGCGGCCGTCGGCTGGCGGGTGACAAGGGCGACACACCCTGGCGGCACGAGGCCCGCGTCTCGCTCGGAGACGAAACAGGCCGCGGCGCGGGTGTCCGCCAGCTCGGCGGCCAACTTACGATCCGAGAAATAGGTGATGCTGTCAGCGGAGGCCCGCGCCAGGATGGCGACGCGGGCGACCTGCACCGACCCGGCCTGCGGGTTCGACAGCTCGGCCCCAGTCAGCGCGGCGAGCTCCGTCAGTGAAACGGGCCCCAAATCTTCGAAAAAGCGCGGGTCAGGCATCAAGCACTCTCTGCTCGACCCGCGCATAGCCCGAGTCGTTCTACTTGCGGGCGGGAGCCGCAGCTTGAGGGGCCGCAGCCTGTTGGTCCAGCCGTTCGCGGTCGAAGGCGAACTGGGTGATCTTCGCGTTCAAGGCCGTGGTCATGGACGGGCTGATGTCCATGGCGGGATTGGCGATCACCAAGGCGTCACGCTGCAGCAGGATGCTGCACTGACGCTGCTGATAGACTTGGCGAATGATCGGGTCCAGTTCCTGGCCGACCCTGCCAAGAGCCTTTTGCTGGGTGGCCTGCAACTCCCGCTCGCGCAGCTGCGACTTGCGCTGGTAGGCGTTGGCGCGGACCTGAAGGTCGGCCGCGCGCTTCTCGAACGCCCCCTGATCCAGCGTCGCCTTTTGACCATCCAAGGTCTTGGCGTCGTTCTGGAGGGTGGTTTCCTCCGACTTCATTTCCGCGCCGACCTGGGCCGCGATCTGCTGCAGGCGAGTCTGGACGTACTTGCCGACGGTTGACCCGCCGATGACGCCTTCGATCGACATGACGCAGACGCCAGGGATCGCCGGCCCGTGAGAGGTGACCGGCGCCGAAGCCGCCTGGGCGAAGGCCGAGCTGGCGGTTAGCGAGAGCGCGGCGACGCAGGTCGCCGCAACAATGTTTTTGATCGTCATGAGGGTCAGAACTTCGTTGAAGTGGAGAAGCGGAAGGTTTCGGTCTTGTCGTAGTCTTCTTTGGCCAAAACTTGGCTGAAGTCGAAACGAATGGGGCCCATCGGAGACTTCCAGAACACCGACAGACCAGCCGTTGCGCGCAGCGACAGGTCATCGAAGATCAGCGGATCACGCGTGCCCGCGGGATAGGGAAGACCAGTGACCGGGTTGATCGAGCCAGGCTGGTATTCCTTGTCCACGTCGTCGAGCAGGCCGACGGTGCCGAAGTCGGTGAAGAGGGCGGCCTTGATGCCGTATTGCTCGGGCACGAAGGTGGGAATGGTCATTTCCACCGAACCAATGGCATAGGCGCGGCCACCCAAGGCGTCGCTGCGGGCGAAGTTGGTGTCGCGCGGCCCGAGGCCCGCGGTCTCGAAGCCCCGGAAGCTGTTACCGCCCTTGTAGGAGCGATCGTTGATCCGGATCGTGTCACCGCTCCAGCCGGCGATATAGCCCCCCTGGCCAGTGACGCTGAGGATGAAGTTCTTGTTGAAGCCGTGATACCAGCCGCCGGAAAGGTCGGTCTTGATGTAGTTCACGTCGCCGCCGACGCCGGCCAGATCCTGGCTGACATCAACGTAGAAGCCGCGGGTCGGATTGATCGGATTGTTCCGTCGATCCAGGCGCAAGCCGTAGCCAACGAGGGAGGTCAGGAACGCCCCGCGCTGGGCGCAAAGTGATAGCGAAACGATCGGCGAGGTCACGTCGCAGTAGGTGTCGTCGATCTCCACCTCGTCCTGGCGGATCACATACCGGGTGCTCATCGACGAGTTCAGCGTCAGCGGGAAGCCGGCGCGCAGGTTCATGCCGAGCGTGCTGGTCTGATAGGCCGAATAGTCAGTCAAGTCGTAGCGGTACGAGTAGATGTCCACCCCGGCCCGAAGATTACGGCCCAGGAAGCGCGGCTCGGTGAAGGAGAAGTCCACCTGCTGCCGTAGGGAGCCCACCGATATGCGGGCGCGGACATCCTGACCACGTCCACGGAAGTTGCGTTGGGTGATGCCCAGATCGAGAACCAGTTGGTCGACGGACGAGTAGCCGGCGCTGAACGAGAGCTCACCGGTCGGCTGCTCCTCGACCTTTACCTGCAGGGTTGTCCGGTCCGGCGCCGAGCCCGGAATCTCGGTGATGTTGACGTCCTTGAAGAAGCCGAGCGCACGGATGTTGTTCTTCGACCGGTCCACGAGGGCGCGATTGTAGGCATCGCCTTCGACCAAATTCAGCTCGCGGCGGATGACGGAGTCGAGGGTCTGGCTGTTGCCGACGATATCGATACGCTCGACATAGACGCGCGGCCCCTCACGGACCTGGAAGACCACATCGACGGTCTTGGTGTCCTTGTTGGCGACATAGCGCGGCCGCACATCCACCGAGGCGAAGCCTGCGGCGCCGGCAGCGAAGGTCAGCGAGTCGGTCGCGTTCTCGATCTTCTCGTCTTCATAGAGCTCACCCGAGCGGATCGGCACCAACTGCAGCAGCAGGTTCTTGTCCAGCTTCTGTAGTTCAGTCTCCACGGAGATTTTGCCGAACTTGTATTCCGGGCCTTCGTCGAGGGTATAGGTGATGACGAAGCCGTTCTTGTCCGTGGACAGTTCGGCCACCGCCGAAATCACGCGGAAGTCGTAGAAGCCGCGATTTCGGTAATGCTTACGCAGCTGCTCCTTGTCGTACTCAAGGCGGTCAGGGTCGTAGTTGGCGTTGGACGAGAAGAATTTATACCAGCTGGTCTGCTCGGTCACGACCACGTCGCGCAGGTCGTTGTCGGAGAACTCCTTGTTCCCCAGGAAGTTGACGCGCAACACGCCGCTCTTGGGCCCCTCATCGATCTCGAAGATCAGATCGACGCGCTTCTGGGGCAACTCGACGATCTTCGGCGACACCGTCGCCGAGATGCGGCCCGACCGGCGATAGAGCTCGACGATCCGCTGGACATCGGACTGGACCTTGGCGCGCGTGAAGATGCCGCGCGGGCGCACGGTGACCTCGTCGCGAAGCTTCTCTTCCTTGAGGCCGGAGTTGCCCTCGAAGACCACCTTGTTGATGATCGGGTTTTCCACGACCGTGATGGTCAGGTCACCGTTCGTCAGGTTGATCTTCACGTCCGAGAACAAATCCGTTCGGAACAACGCCTTCAGCGCCAGGTCGAGCTTGGCCGGATCGGCGCTCTCCCCAGGCTGAATCGGTAGATACGAGAGTACGGTCGACTGCTCGATCCGCTCATTGCCTTCGACAATGATCCTTTGCACCACACCGCCCTGCTCCGCAGCCTGCGCAAAGGCGAGACTCGGCAGGGCAAGCGCGGTCGAGCCCAGAAGCAGGGCGAGACCGGAGGCGAGCGCGGCGCTGTGGGCGCGGGTTCTTTGCATCGTTTCTGCCGTCAACGGAAATGGGGAGGTCAGGAAAGCAGACCGCCGAGGATTTTGAACACACGCAGTTGCTGCAGATCGTTCCAGGTCGCGAACAACATCAATCCCAGCAACAGCGCAAGGCCCACACGATAGCCGGCGGCCTGAACCTTGGCCGCGAGAGGCCTGCGGGCCACAGCTTCGTAGGCGTAGAACAGCAGGTGGCCCCCGTCCAGCACGGGCACCGGCAGCAGGTTCATGAACCCGATCCCGACCGAGAGCACGGCGGCGAGCCCCAGGAGGGCGACGCCGGAGCCAAGAATCTGCGAGCCGAGATCCGGCGCGCCAACCGCCCCGGCCTGGGCGACCTGGCCCGAGACGCGGGCGATCCCCAACGGACCGCTCAACTGGTCAGCCGAGACCTGGCCGGTCACCATCCGGCCCAGGTAATAGACCGTGGTGCTCAGCACGCGCCAGGTGCGCTCGACGCCCTTGCCGAGCGCCTCGATGGGGTTGTAGCGGACATGGACATAGTCCTCGCGGGCCTGCACCGGGACGATGCCCAGGGTGCCCTGCATCCGCTCGCCACCGAGACCATCCGAGCGCATCTGCAGCTTGGAGGTGGCGGTCAGCGAAACCTCCTGGGTCCCGCGCCGCACGACAAACTCCGTCGGCAGGTTCACCCGCAGTTGGGCGACCTCGGCCAGATCCATGAAGCTCTTGACCGGGCGGCCATCCGCCTCGGCGATCAGGTCCCCGGGCCGGAAGCCCGCCGCCGCCGCAGGACTGCCCGGGGTGACGGAGGCCACCTTGGCCGGCAGCAGGTTTTCTCCCAGGGCGAGGATCAGGACGGCGAAGATGACGACGGCGAGGACGAAATTGGCCATCGGGCCCGCCGCGGCGATCACCGCGCGCTGCCAGGTCGGCTTGAAGTGGAAATAGCGCGACAGCGCCCCCTCCCCTTCCCGCGCGACGATGGCCTGGCGCATGGTCTCCAGGTCGTCCTGGTCGGGGACGCTGGCGGCGTTGTCGTCGCCGGAGAAGGCCACGTACCCGCCCACAGGCGCCCAGCCGATCCGCCATTGCACGCCGGACTTGTCGGTCCAGGAGGCGATCGCCTTGCCGAAGCCGATGGAGAACCGGTCGATCGCCACGCCGAAACTCTTGGCGGCCCAGAAGTGGCCCAGCTCATGGACGGTGACCACAAGGGTCAGCACCAGAACGAAGGCCACAGCGGTCTGAAGAATCGAAAGCATGGCGAGGCTACTCCCTACGACGCCGGACGAAGCCCGGCGACGACATCGCACGCAACGCGACGCGCCATCGCATCTGTCGCCTTTGCACCCTCGAGAACATCGCTGTTGGGTTCCCCCGCGAGGCCCTGGGCCTCAACACGTTCGAGTGTGTCGGCTACGATTGCGGCAATATCGAGAAAGCCAATGCGCCGGTCAAGAAAAGCGGCCACGGCGACCTCATTGGCGGCGTTCATCACCGCCGGCGCCGCGCCGCCCGCCGCCAGCGCGTCCTTGGCGATTTGAAGCGCGGGGAATCGGTCGTAGTCGGGCGCCTCGAAGGTGAGCTGGGCGACCTGAGCCAAGTCCAGCTTGGGCGCAGGCCAGGGCAGCCGGTCGGGCCAGGCGAGCGCGCAGGCGATCGGCGTACGCATGTCGGGCGCGCCGAGTTGGGCCAGGGTCGAGCCGTCGACATATTCCACCATGGAATGGACGATGGATTGCGGATGGACGATCACGTCGACTCGTTCAGGCGGCATGGCGAACAGATAGGCCGCCTCGACCATTTCAAGGCCCTTGTTCATCATGGTGGCCGAGTCGATGGAGATCTTGACCCCCATGTCCCACATCGGATGGGCAACCGCCTGCTCGACGCTGGCTAGTCGCATCTGATCACGGGTCCAGCCCCGGAACGGGCCACCCGACGCGGTGAGCACCAGACGCGAGACGTGTTGGGCGACCATCGGGTCGAAGACCTGAAAGATCGCCGAGTGCTCGGAATCGACTGGAATCACCACCCCGCCCGCCAGCTTGGCTATGCGCAGCAGTTGTGGCCCGGAACAGACGAGGCTCTCCTTATTGGCCAGGGCGACGATGGCTCCTGCCTGCGCGGCGGCCAGGGTCGGCCCCAGTCCTGCGAAACCGACAATCGCCGACATCACCCACTGGGCGTCCATGCCCGCGGCCTCGACCACGGCGTTTGCGCCTGCCGCCGAGGCGATACCCGTCCCCGCCAGGCGATCGCGCAGTTCGGCAAGTTTGGTTTCGTCCTCGATCACCGCCAGCCTCGGCCGCCACTGGCGGGCCTGTTCGGCCAAGCGTTCGACATTGCGGCCCGCTGTCAGGGCGATGATCTCGACCTCGGCGCCGGACTTCTCGATGAGGTCCAGGGTGGAGACCCCCACCGACCCCGTGCAGCCCAGGACGCTGAGACGACGCGGAAGACTCAATGGCCCCATCCCAAATGGTTCACCAGGCGGGCCAGCGCGATGATCACGACGGCGAACAACAGGCCATCAACCCGGTCCAGCAGACCGCCGTGACCCGGGATCAGATCGCCGGAATCCTTGACCCCAAACCGCCGCTTCAACGCTGATTCCCAAAGGTCTCCGGCCATGGTGGCCAGGCCGCCCAGCAGGCCCACCAGAGCGCCGGCGGCCATGTTGAGCTCGAAGGCCGGGATGAGGGTCATCAGGGCGCCGACAGCCATGGCGAAGACCAGGCCGCCCACAAAGCCCGACCAGGTCTTGTTGGGCGAGAAACGCGGCCAGAGCTTGGGGCCCTTCAAGGCGCTGCCGACTGCGAAGGCCGCGATGTCGGCGGTCCAGGTGATGGCGAACAGCATCAGCGTCCACCACTGGCCCTGGGGCATGGCGCGCAGCCAGATCAGGCAGATGCAGGCGATGCCGATATAGAAGACGCCGAACGCCGCGTCCGCCGGCCGTTCGGCCACCCCGCGGGCAACCAGGGCCGAAGCCACGCCCCCCAGCAGCAGTCCCGCCCACGCCAGCCACATGTGGTCGCGGTGGGCCAGGAAGACCCCGGCCAGGATGGCGACGGTGACGGCCGTGGAGACGCGGACCGGCGCATAGGGCGCGCTCATTCCGCCCCACTCGATGGAGAGCAGAGCGACCGCCACGGCGACCAGCACCAGGAAGGGCCACCCTCCGACGGCCAGGCCCGTGTCGAACCAGACCGCGGCCAAGGCGGTCGGGACCAGCACGGTGGCCGAGGCCACCCGAACCCCCAGATTGGTCCAGTTGAAACGCTTAACCGGCGGCAAGGACATCGTCCGCGACAGCGCCGTACCTGCGCTCGCGCCGGTGGAATTCATCAATCGCCGACTGCAGGTGGTCGGGCGTGAAATCGGGCCAGAGCACGTCGGGGAAGACGAACTCCGAATAGGCCGATTCCCACAGCAGGAAGTTGGAGAGGCGCTGCTCGCCGCTGGTGCGCACCACCAGATCGGGCGGCGGCAGGCCGCCGGTGGACAGCCGGGCCTCGAAGGACGCGTCGGTCACGGAGGCGGCGTCGATCTTGCCGGCGAGGGCTTCGACCACCAGGGCGCGGGCCGCATCGACGATGTCGGCCCGCCCGCCGTAGTTGAAGGCCACCTGCAGGAAGAATTTATCGTTGTGGGCGGTACGGGCTTCGGCGCGCTCGACGATCTCGGCGACGTCCGGCGGCAGACCCTCGCGGCGCCCCAGGATGCGGACCTTCACGCCCTCACGGGTCAGCTTGTCCAGGTCGCTGTTCACATAGTGCTTCAGCAGCCGCATGACCTCGGCCACCTCGCCGGCCGGGCGGCCCCAGTTCTCGGTGGAAAAGGCGTAGAGAGTAAGCCAGCGAACGCCCAGTTCGGGGGCGGCTTCCACCACCCGGCGGATCGCCTCCACGCCCTTTGGGTGCCCCAGCTTGCGTGGCAGGCCCCGGCGCTTTGCCCAGCGGCCATTGCCGTCCATGACGATCGCCACGTGAAGTGGCGCGTCCTTGGCGGGTGGCTCTGTGGGAGCGGAGGCCATGAGGTTTTCCGTTTCGTCCTTCAGGTCAGTGTGGACGACTAAACCTGCATGATCTCTTGCTCTTTGGTTTTCAAGGCTTCGTCCATGCGCTTGATGGCCTCGTCGGTCATCTTCTGAACCTCGGTCTCCATGCGCTTCTGCTCGTCCTGATTGATGGCCCCGTTCTTCTCGGCCTTCTTCAGGTCGTCGTTGGCGTCACGACGGACGTTGCGGACCGCGATCTTCTGCTGCTCGGCGTACTTGCCGGCGATCTTGGCCAGGTCCTTGCGACGCTCCTCGGTGAGGGGCGGAATCGGAATGCGCAGGTTCGTGCCTTCGTTGACCGGATTGAAGCCGAGGCCCGACGAGCGGATCGCTTTTTCCACCGACACCACCATACCCTTGTCCCAGACGCTGACCGTGATGGAGCGGGGCTCGGGGACGCTGACGGCGGCGACCTGGTTCAAGGGCACGGTCGAACCGTAGGCCTCCACCATCACCTGATCGAGCAGGCCGGACGACGCTCGGCCTGTGCGCAGGCTGGCGAATTCGTCCTTCAAGGCGGAGATCGCCTTGTCCATGCGGTCCCGGTAGCTCGAAAGCACAGGCTTCTCTGCGTCGGCCATGGCTGCGTCTCCCTAAGTCAAAGGTTATCGGCGTGATCAGGCGATGGTGGTGAAGACGCCTTCGCCCTGCAGCACCTTCATGAAGTTCCCCCGCTCGCGGATCGAGAACACCACGATCGGGACGTTGTTGTCGCGCATCAGGGCGATGGCCGAGGCGTCCATGACCCGCAGGTCCTGCGCCAGCACGTCCTGATAACTGAGGGTCTCGTAGCGGCGCGCGCTGGGGTCTTTCTTGGGGTCGGCGGTATAGACGCCGTCCACGCTGGTGCCCTTGAAGAGCGCGTCGCAGCCCATCTCGGCGGTCCGCAGGGCCGCAGGGGTGTCTGTAGTGAAGAACGGGGCGCCGAGGCCCGCGGCGAAGATCACCACCCTGCCCTTTTCGATATGGCGCTGAGCTCGCCTACGGATATAGGGCTCGCAGACCGCGTCCATGGGGATGGCCGACTGCACGCGGGTGTCAACGCCGGCCTTCTCCAGGGCGCCCTGCAGGGCCAGCGCGTTCATCACAGTGGCCAGCATGCCCATATAGTCGGCGCTGGCGCGGTCCATGCCCTTTCCGGCCAGCGAGACGCCGCGGAAGATGTTGCCGCCGCCCACCACCAGACAAAGCTCGACCCCGGCGTCGACCACTTCCTTGATGTCCGCGGCCACCGCCTCAATGGTCTTGGTGTCGATGCCGAACAAGGCGTCGCCCATCAGGACCTCGCCCGACATCTTCAAGAGGATCTTCTTGTAGCGCGGCTTGGCGTCGGACATGGGGCGCTCTCGAGAATCTTGGGCGTATCTACATAAACCAAGGGCGCCGTGCGCGTCGAACGCACGGCGCCCCAGGGCCGTCTTTTTATAAGCCCTGAGCTAGGCTTGGCCGGTCATCGACGCCACCTCAGCGGCGAAATCGTCGACCTTCTTCTCCACGCCTTCACCCAGAGCGAAGCGCACGAAGCCCTTCACGGTCACCGGCGAGCCGGTTTCCTTGGCGGTGTCGGCGATCAGCTGCTCGATCGTCACATCGGGGTTCATGACGAAGGGTTGCTTCAGCAGCACCACTTCTTCCTGCCACTTGCGGATCCGGCCTTCGATCATCTTCTCGACGACGCCGATGGGCTTGCCCGATTCCAGCGCCTGGTCGGTGAGGAACTTCTTTTCCTTCTCGACGGCGGCGGGGTCCAGGTCGGCCTCCGTGAGCGCCAGCGGCGGGGTCGGGGTGCCGGCCACGTGCAGGGCGATCTTGCGGCCCACGTCCTTCAGCACAGCCTGGTCGCCAGCGCCTTCCAGCGCGACGAGCACGCCGAGGCGGCCGACGCCATCGCCCTGCGCATTGTGCAGGTAGAGGGCCACGGCGCCCTGAGCGACGCTCAGGCGAGCCGAACGGCGCAGACGCATGTTCTCACCGATGGTCGCGATCAGGTTGGTGATCACATCGCTGACGACTTCGCCCTTGGCCGTCTTGGCCGCGGTGATGGCGTCCACGTCGCCGTCGACCTCCAAGGCCACAAGGGCGCAATCGCGCGCCGCGTCCTGGAACTTGTCGTTCTTGGACACGAAGTCGGTCTCGGCGTTGAGTTCGACGAGCACGCCGGTCTTGCCGTCGTCGCTCAGCTTGCCAGCCACGAGGCCTTCAGCGGCGGCGCGGTCGGACTTCTTGGCGGCCTTGGACAGGCCCTTGGTGCGCAGCCAGTCGATGGAGGCTTCGACGTCGCCGCCGTTTTCCTGCAAGGCCTTCTTGCAGTCCATCATACCCGCGCCGGATTTCTCGCGCAGGTCCTTGACCAGCGCAGCGGTGATTTCCGCCATGGTGAGCTCCTTCAGATCAAGTGGATCGGCGAGACCCACCTAGGGCCTCGCCACGTCGTAGGGTTGTCGGCTCGCCAGAGGCGAGCCTCCGACTTACTCTTAGGTCGCGGTCGGTTCAGCCGCCGGGGCTTCCGCCGCGGTGGTCTCCGGTTCGGCCGCGGCCGGGGCGGCCTCGACGGCAGTCGGTTCAGCAGCGACCGGGGCCGGAGCCTCGGCAGGCGCCGGAGCGGCAGGCGCGGCCATCTCGGCTTCGGTCACGACCGGCTCCGGGGTCAGCTCGCGGGCCAGGGTCGGCTCGATCGGGGCCACGGAGGCGCCCAGGTCCACACCGGCGGCCGATTGGCCGGCGGCCAAACCGTCGAGGATCGAGTCAGCCATCAGGTCGCAATAGAGCTGGATGGCGCGCGCGGCGTCATCGTTGCCCGGGATCGGATAGGTGATGCCGTCCGGATTGCAGTTGGTGTCCAGGATGGCGACAACCGGGATGTTCAGCTTGCGGGCTTCCTGGATCGCGATCGCTTCCTTGTTGGTGTCGATCACGAACATGATGTCGGGGATGCCGCCCATGTCCTTGATGCCGCCCAGGGACAGTTCAAGCTTGTCGCGCTCGCGCGTCAGCTTCAACAGTTCCTTCTTGGCGCGGCCTTCCGAGCCGCCTTCCAGGAGGCCTTCCAGCTCGCGCAGGCGCGAAATCGAGCCCGAGACGGTGCGCCAGTTGGTGAGCGTGCCGCCCAGCCAACGGTGGTTCACATAATACTGGGCGCTGCGCTTGGCGGCGGTGGCGACGGGATCGGACGCCTGACGCTTGGTGCCGACGAACAGCACGCGGCCGCCCGAGGCGGCGACCTCACGCACCTTCACCAGGGCCTGGTGAAGGAGCGGGATCGATTGGCTCAGGTCGATGATGTGGATGTTGGAACGGCTACCGAAGATGTAGCGGTCCATCTTCGGATTCCAGCGGTGGGTCTGGTGGCCGAAGTGAGCGCCAGCTTCCAGGAGCTGACGCATAGAGAAGTCGGGAAGCGCCATGTCGTATGGTCCTCTTTTTCCGGTTAGCCTCCGCAGACAAACCCTCCTGATGGAGGACCGGAATGGAAACCGACGGGATGTCTCCCCGCCAACCGCCAAACGCCTGCGTGTGGAATGGGCGCGGATATAGGGCCAAGCGGCTGAAAATACAAGAGCCAGGGCCGGTTGGGGCCAGGCGGGCCCGGTCCTACTGGTGAACCGCCTCAAGACGGTAGCCATCGAGGTCGGTGATGAAGGCCGCATAATAGGTCGCGCCATAATGCGGGCGAAGGCCGGGCGCGCCGCGATCCGCCGCGCCAAGCGCCATGGCGGCGGCATGGAAGGCGTCGACGGCGGCCTGATCGGGAGCGTCGAAAGCCAGGTGGAATCCAGGGCCAGGTGGGGTGATGGGGCCAGTCTGCGAAAAGAGGGCCAGTTTGTCGCCACCGTTGAGCGCGCCGAAGCCGGCGCCCTTGGCGTGGGACCACACCCGAACGCAGCCCAGGGGTGCGAGGATGGCGTCATAGAAGGCCGCGGCGCGCTCCAGGTTGGCGACGCCGAAGGAGAGGTGGCCCAGCAAGGCCTAGAGATCCTCGACGAAGACCACGCCGGGCGCGGTCTTCAGGGCGCCGCGGACCGCGTTGTCCAAGGTGAAGCGGCCCGGCAGCTTGACCTCCACCTCGCGGCCGCCCTCGACCGGCGCCACCAGGATGACCTCACCGCCACGGGCGTTCACCGAACCTTCGAGGCGTTTCTTCAAGGCGTCGATCTCTGCGCTGCGCGGAGCGATGTGGACGCGCAGGCCCGCCACCGCATTCTCTATGGCCCGGTCAATGGGCTCGCAGCCGTCGCCGAAGAAGCGCACCTCCCCATCCCTGGCCTTCGCGCGGATGCGCAGACCGACGCACTTGCCAGGCTCCAACAGCTCGCGGGCGTTGCGCAGGGATTCTGGGGGAAATAGCACCTCGAACTCGCCGGTAGGGTCGGAGAAGGTGACGAAGGCGAACTTCTCGCCGCTGGAGGCTGAGGCCCGCTCCTGCTTGCGGCGCACGACGCCGGCCATGCGGAAGGCCTCGGCGCCTGCCATGGCCTTGGGCAGGACATCGGCCAGAAGGTCGACGCGCTTGCGGCGCAGGGCGGGCACCATGTCATCCATGGGGTGGCCGGAGAGGTAGAAGCCGACGGCGGCCAGTTCCTCGTCCAGGCGCTGGGTGGAGGACCAGGTGTCGATCTTGGGCAGCCGCGGCCGCTGCGCCTCCACCTGGTCGCCGCCGAACAACGAGCCTTGCGACGACGCGCGCTCGGCGGCCACCGACTGGCCATAGCCCACCAGGACATCTGCGGCCCCGACGATCTGCGCGCGGTTGGCATGCAGCGAGTCGAAGGCCCCGGCGCGGGCCAGGGTCTCGAACGAGCGCTTGTTGACCTGTTTGGGGTCCACGCGCTCGACGAAGTCGAACAGATCCTTGAACGGCCCGCCCTCGGCGCGAATGGCCACCACATGCTCCATGGCCTGCAGGCCCACATTGCGGATGCCCCCCAGGGCATAGAGCACTTCGCCGTCCGCCACATCGAAGTCAGCGGCCGACAGGTTGACGTCGGGCGCTCTGATCTTGACCCCGAACTTCTTGGCGTCCTGGTAGAAGACCGCGAGCTTGTCGGTCGTGGAGATGTCGAGGCTCATGGAGGCCGCGAAGAACTCCGCCGGCGCATTGGCCTTCAACCAGCCGGTTTGGTACGAGATCAGGGCGTAGGCGGCCGCGTGGCTCTTGTTGAAGCCATAGCCCGCGAACTTGTCCACCAGGTCGAAGATGCTGCCCGACTGCTCGGCCGAGACGCCCTTTTCCGCCGCGCCGGAAATGAACCGCGCCCGCTGCTGGTCCATCTCCTCCTTCTTCTTCTTGCCCATGGCCCGGCGAAGCAGGTCGGCTTCCCCCAGCGAATAGCCCGCCAGGATCTGGGCGATCTGCATCACCTGTTCCTGGTAGACGATGACGCCATAGGTCTCCTTCAGCACCACCTCGAGAGAAGGGTGAAGGTAATCAACGGGTTTGCGGCCGAACTTGCAGTCGATGAACAACGGGATGTTGTCCATGGGCCCGGGCCGGTACAGCGCGCCGACGGCGGTGACGTCCTCAATGGAGCCGGGACGGAGCTGACGCAGGGTGTCGCGCATGCCCTGCCCTTCAAGCTGGAACACGCCCACGGTCTGAGCCGCGCTCATCAGTTCGTAGGTCTTGGCGTCGTCCAGGGGCAGTTCGGCCATGTCGACGCGGGCGCCACGCTTGTCCAGGTACTTCAGCGCCCGGTCGATGACCGTCAGTGTCTTGAGGCCCAGGAAGTCGAACTTCACCAGCCCCGCACTCTCCACCCACTTCATGTTGAACTGCGTTGCGGGCAGGTCCGAGCGTGGGTCGCGGTAGAGCGGGGTCAGTTCGGTGAGCGGGCGGTCACCGATCACCACGCCGGCGGCGTGGGTGGAGGCGTTGCGGTAGAGACCCTCCAGCTGGAGAGCGGTCTCCAGCAGTTGGGCCACGGCCTCGTCGTCGTCCTTGGCCTGGCGCAGGCGCGGTTCGATCTCGATGGCGCGGGCCAGCGTCACCGGATTGGCGGGGTTGGCCGGCACCATCTTGGCCAGCCGGTCCACCTGGCCGAGCGGGAGCTGCAGCACCCGGCCGACGTCGCGCAGGACGGCGCGGGCCTGCAGGGTGCCGAAGGTGATGATCTGGGCCACCCGGTCGCGGCCATAGCGTTGCTGGACGTAGGAGATCACCTCTTCCCGCCGCTCCTGGCAGAAGTCGATGTCGAAGTCGGGCATGGACACGCGTTCGGGGTTCAGGAACCGCTCGAACAGCAGGCCGTAACGCAGGGGGTCGAGGCCCGTGATCAGCAGCGACCAGGCCACCAGGGAGCCCGCGCCGGAACCCCGGCCCGGACCGACCGGGATGTCGTGGGCCACGGCCCATTTCATGAAGTCCGACACGATCAGGAAGTAGCCCGGGAAGCCCATGGCCTGGATGACGCCGATCTCGCGCTCCAGCCGGTCCCAGTAGTCCTGCTCGGTGCCGGAGAGGGTGTGGCCCTGCAGGCGCTTGCGCAGACCCTCGCGGGCCTGCTCGGCCAGCTCCTCGGCCTCGGTGCGGCCGGCGACCGTGGGGAAGCGGGGCAGGATCGGGTCGCGCTTCTTGACCATGAAGGCGCAGCGCCGGGCGATATCGAGGGTGTTGTCGCAGGCCTCGGGCAGGTCAGCGAACAGCTTGCGCATGTCGGCGGCCGGCTTGAACCAGTGCTCGGGCGTCACCCGGCGGCGGTCCTCCTGGCTGATATAGGCGCCGTCGGCGATGCACAGCAGGGCCTCGTGGGCCGTGTAGAGCTCGGCCGGGCCGAAATAGACGTCGTTGGTGGCCACCAGCGGAATGTCGAATTCGTAGGCGTAGCTCACCAGTTCCGGCTCGGCGGCGGCCTGGGCGGCCATGCCATGACGCTGCAGCTCGATATAGAAGCGGTCGCCGAACACCCTGTGCATTTCCGCCAGGGCCGCCTTGCCCTCCTCGGTCTTGCCCGCGGCCATCAGCGGATCGACGGGACCGTCCACCCCGCCCGACAGCAGCAGCAGGCCCTCGGCCCGCTCCACGACAGCACTCCAGGGCACCTGGGGCTCGTCGGTGGGCTCGATGTCCAGATAGGCCATCGAGGAGAGTTCGGAGAGGTGCAGATAGCCCTGCTCGCTCTGGGCCAGCAGCACGATGGTAGGGATCTTGGCCCAGCGCTCAGGCGGGCCTTCGCCGATGCCGCGCACCGGCAGCGCGACGCCGACGATGGGCTGGACGCCGGTCTCCTTGGTGGCGACGGAGAACTCCAGCGCCCCGAACAGATTGGCCCGGTCGGTCAGGGCCACGGCCGGCATGTGGGCCTTGGCCGCCAGCTTGCCGACCGCGTCGGCCTTGATGGCGCCTTCCAGCAGCGAATAGGCCGAACGGACCCGGAGATGGACGAAACCGTCTTGTTCGCCCTGCCCGCTCACGCCGTCCTCCGCTCTAAAACCTCAGCCTCAGGCGGCCAGTTGCGCGACCTGACACATCATCCAGACAAACCCCGCCACCGACACAAAGGCCAGCGATTCCCGCGCCAAACGAACAACCATAACGTCACCCCTGTGAATGTTCTGCGTATGTTCCTATTCTGGTTTTGTTCTCATGGCAAGAGCCAGCAGCTATTCGCATTGGGGCGAAACCGCCGTGCGCTCACTCCACCCCTTCGGCTGCTTCGGGACTTGCGTTAGAAGGCCAACTGACTTGTCTTGGTTGCTGATCGAATCGAGCTGGGGCACGAATGCTTGGGCAATTTCAAAGGGAATGGCCTCTCGTAAGAGCCGCTCCTTGGTCAGCAGCGACCATTGCAAGTTTGTGCTTCGCTGGTGGTTTTGGGTTTGCTTCGTTGCTCTTCAGTCATCAGACTGAAACGCTCAAGGCAGAGCGAGATTTGTATAAGGCCCAGGGCGAAACCTCTTCAGGCACATCTGCCCCAACTTCGACTGCTGAGCCAGGCCCTCTTCAGAAGGAGATGGCCGGTCGGGCACCGGAGCGAGCTCCCGTACCGCCAAACTCAGGCGAGTACGTGCCCCAGAGTGTCGCCGATAAGTACCTGGCCCTTCGTAGCCAGCACAGCACCCGTCTCCAGATTGACCTGCTAGTACGTCCCTACGTCGGAAAACGGATACGCTTGGCGGGTACGCTGGTAGGCGCGGAAATGCGTGGCGATAATTTGTGGGTGCAGATTAACCCGCCTTCCGGCGGTGACAGTTTTTTCGCTTATTTTGACAGCCAATGGTCTGCTCAACTCTCCGGGCTAAACACCGGAACGCGCATTTCCTTTGACGCGATGTTGTCTGAAGGCACACCACCTGAATTGACCGACGCCACGCTACTCTAGGAAGCCGGAGCGTTGATAGACGGGGGCCATAGCGGCAAGTGGCCCCTAAAACCCCGCCTGCGTCTCCAGCTTCCCGTCCTTGAGCCCCAGCACCCGGTCCATGTGCCGGGCGAGTTCGAGGTTGTGGGTCGCCACCAGGGCCGCGACGCCGGTGGCGCGGGCGAGCGCGTAGAGGTTCTCGAACACGGCTGCTGACGTGTGCGGGTCGAGGTTGCCGGTGGGTTCGTCGGCCAGCAGGAGGCGGGGTGAGTTGGCGAGCGCCCGGGCGATGGCGACGCGCTGCTGTTCGCCGCCGGAGAGCTGCGCCGGCTGGTGCTTGACCCGTTCGGCGAGGCCCAGCTGTTCCAACAGGAAGAAGGCGCGCTCGCGGGCCGCCTTGCGCGGGGTCCCGGCGATCATCTGCGGCAGGACCACGTTGTCCAGGGCCGAGAACTCCGGCAGCAGGTGGTGGGCCTGGTAGACGAAGCCGATGGTGTGCAGGCGCACGCGCGTGCGGACCCGGTCGCTGAGGTTGGAACAGTCGCGGCCCTCGATGAAGATCTGGCCGGCCGTTGGGCGTTCCAAGAGGCCTGCCGCGTGCAAAAGCGACGACTTGCCCGAGCCCGACGGGCCGATGAGACCCACGACCTCGCCCGGCATGATGTCGATATCGGCCTGGTCCAGCACCGTCAGGGTTTTGTCGCCGGTCTGGTAGGTGCGGGTCAGGCCACGGATGGCCAGGACCTGGTTGGGGCTGGAGGGATCACTCATAGCGAAGCGCCTCCACGGGATCGAGGCGCGAGGCGCGCCAGGCAGACGGCAGGCTGGCCACGAAGGTCATGACCAGGGCGCCGCCGGTGATGCCCGCGACCTCGATCCAGTCGATCTTGGCCGGCACACGGGTCAGGAAATAGACGTCTGAATTGAACACCTGGGCGCCGGTGGCCCACTCCACGAACTGCTGGATCTCGCCGATGAAGGTGCAGAACAGCACCCCGATCCCGAGGCCCGTGAGCGTGCCCAGCAGGCCGATGGTGGCGCCGGTCATGAAGAAGATGCGCAGGATGCTCCCCTGCCCCGCCCCCATGGTGCGCAGGATGGCGATGTCGCGGCTCTTGTTCTTCACCAGCATGACAAGGCCGGAGATGATGTTCATCGCCGCGATGAACAGCAGCATCATCAGGATCAGGAACATGACGTTCCGCTCGACCTGCAGGGCGCCCCAGTAGGAGGCGTTCTTCTGGGTCCAGTCCGTGACGATGGAGGCCGGGCCGGCGATGGCGGCCACCTCGGGCTTCATGTCCATGGCCTTGTCGGGATCGGCCAGCTTCATCTCCACGAAGTCGACGCCGGCGTCGCGGCCGAAGAACAGCTGAGCCTGAGCCAGAGGCATGTAGATGAAGGCCTGGTCGTACTGGCTCATCCCAACCTTGAAGGTGCCGCCCACGGTGTAGGACTTGCGCTGCGGCGTGGCGCCAAAGGCCGTGGCCCCACCGGTGGGGGATATCAGGGTGAGCGCATCGCCGGCCTGGACGCCCAGGGTCTTGGCCAGATCGTCGCCCACAAGGATCAGGTCGCCGCCGTATTCCCCCTCGCCGAACCCCTCCAGGGATCCGGAGACGATGTTGTCGGCGATGATCTTGGTGGCCTTGAGGTCTGGGGGGCTGAGGCCGCGCACGATCGCGCCGCTGATCTGGCCCATGCCCAGAGCCATGGCCTGGGCCTCGATGACCGGAGCGGCCTGAGTCACGCCCGGCAGGGCCCGCAGGCGCATAACCATCGGGTCGCGGGCCGGGGTCTGCAGCACGCCGCCGGCCACGTAGACGTGGCCGTTGAAGCCGAGGATCCGGCTGAGCAGCTCGGAGCGGAAGCCGTTCATCACGCTCATCACGATGATCAGAACAGCGACGGCCAGGGTGATGCCGATGAAGGAGATGATGGAGATCAGGGCGACGCCGCCCTGGCTCTTCTTGGCGCGCAGATAACGGCCCGCGACGGTCCGTTCCCAGAGGCCGAAGGGTTGTCCGCGGCCGCCGAGCGCCTGCTGGCTCACGCGGTGATCACCTTCAGGGCCTGCTCCAACGGCAGGGTCTGCTTCTCGCCGGTGGCGCGGCGTTTGATCTCGACGGTGCCGTCAGCCACGCCCTTGGGCCCGACCACCAACTGCCAAGGAATGCCCACCAGGTCGATGGCCGCGAACTTGGCGCCGGGGCGCTGGTCGCTGTCGTCCAGCAGCGGGTCCTTGCCCGCTGCGATCAGGGCCTGGTAGGCCTTCTCGGACACCTCGTCGGTCCCGGCGTCACCGGGCCGCAGGTTGATCACCGCCGCGCCGAAGGGCGCCACGGCGTCGGGCCAGATGATGCCAGCCTCGTCGTGACTGGCCTCGATGATCGCCCCGGTCAACCGGGAGACGCCGACGCCATAGGATCCGCCGTGGATGGGGTGGTTCTGACCGTCGGGCCCGGCCACCTCGGCCTTCATGGGCTTGGAGTACTTCTCGCCGAAGTAGAAGATATGCCCCACCTCGATACCGCGGGCCGACAGGCGCTTGTCCTCGGGCACCAAGGCGAACGCGGCCTCGTCATGCATCTCCTCGGTGGCGGCGTAGAGATTGGTGCGCTGCTCCACCAGGGGCTGGAGGTCGCCGTCCCAGTCGACATCGCCGGGCGCCCCCATCTCCACCAGGTCCTTGTGGCAGAAGACCTGGCTCTCGCCGGTGTCGGCCAGGATGATGAACTCGTGGGACAGGTCGCCCCCGATGGGGCCGGGGTCAGCCTTCATGGGCACCACGTTCAGGCCCATCCGCGCATAGGTGTTCAGATAGGCGATGAACATGCGGTTGTAGGACTTGCGCGCGGCGGCCTCGTCGACGTCGAAGGAATAGGCGTCCTTCATCAGAAACTCGCGGCCACGCATGACGCCGAACCGGGGGCGGCGCTCGTCGCGGAACTTCCACTGAATGTTGTAGAGGTTCTTGGGCAGGTCCTTGTAGCTCTTCACATAGGCGCGGAAGATCTCGGTGATCACCTCCTCGGCCGTGGGACCGTAGAGCAGGTCGCGCTTGTGGCGGTCGGTGATGCGCAGCATCTCGTCGCCGTAGTCTTCATAGCGACCGCTCTCGCGCCACAGGTCGGCGAGTTGCAGGGTGGGCATCAGCACCTCGATGGCGCCCGCCCGGTCCATTTCCTCGCGGACGATCTGTTCGATCTTCTTCAGAACCCGCAGGCCGAGCGGCAGCCAAGCATAAATGCCCGCCGCTTCCTGGCGGATCATGCCGGCGCGCAACATGAGTTGGTGGCTGACCACCTGGGCGTCGGAGGGAGCTTCCCGAAGCGTCGGCATGAAGTAACGCGAAAGACGCATCTGGCGGAGATTCCCGGACGAGGTTCAGATCAACGGCCGTGATAGCCGCTGCGCTTGGACCTTGGCAACGAAGCTGGATGAAAAGAAGGCCGCCCAGGGAGGCGGGCGGCCTTCTCGTCTTCGGGGAAAACGCCACGAGCGGCTTTTGGCTGCCCGCGATGTGACTCTTGGTAACCTGCGTTACGCCGCCCGGCGAAGGCGTTACGCGTGACCTGGGCCGCCCCATAGGTTTCGCCCAATCTTTAAGCGCGCGCGACGCGCGGCGCTGCCCCGCTGAGCAATCAGCCCAGGCCAGACGGCAGGTTCGGCAGCGGAATCACCCGGAAGTGGAGCAGCAGCCACAGCCCCGAGAAGACGATCGCCGAGATCCAGGTGGTGGTGATGAACTTCTTCTTGATCTTCGGATCGACGGGCGCACCCGGATCGCCTCCGTCACCCTTGTCGATGCCGGCTTCTGCGTGGCTGACGACGCCGATGGGCAGAACCGCGAACAGCACGGTCCACCAGATGGTGAAATAGATCGCGATGCCGGTGAACCAGGTCATCAATGGGCTTCCTTGGGGGTTTCCATGAGCTCGACCAGGACGCCGCCCATGTTCTTGGGATGGATGAAGATCACTGGCACGCCGTGAGCGCCCATGCGGGGCTCGCCGGTTCCGAGGACCGTCGCGCCCTTGGCGCGCATGTCGTCACGCGCCACGAGGATGTCGGGTACTTCAAAGCAGATGTGGTGCTGGCCACCCGACGGGTTCTTGGCCAGGAATCCGTGGATGGGCGAGGCTTCCCCATAGGGCTCGATCAGTTCGATCTGGCTGTTGGGGGTGTCGACGAAACAGACCCAGACGCCCTGTTCGGGCAGGGCGAATTTCTCTCCGATGGAGGTCGCGCCCAGCAGGTCGCGATAGACCTTCACCGCTTCGTCGATCGAGGGCGTGGCGACCCCCACATGGTTCAGTTTTCCAATCATGCCGTCCGCCTCGCGATTTGCGAGGGCGGTATAGACGACTTCCGCCGGGTTAGGGGAACGGTCTGTGCGACGCGGCGTCGCCTATTGCGTAAAGAGCGCCGTCCCTCCATCGCGCAGGTGGGCCAGGTTGGCGGCGGGGCCGAAGATGGCGCCGGCGGCCAGCAGCTCTGCGATTCGGGCCGGCGAATAGCCCATCTCCTCCAACAGCTCGCCGCTGTGCTGGCCAAGGTCCGGGGTCGGGCGCTGGAAGCCACTGGAGCCGCGGGCGAAGTCGGCATAGGCGCGCACGCTGAGCATGTCCCCCAGGCGCGGGTGCCGCCAGACCTCGAAGACGTCGTTCTCCCACAGCCATTCGCTGTCGAAGGCCTCGTAACCACGCAAGACCGGCGCACAGGGCACGTGCTGGGCCAGTAGTTCCTCAATGACGCTGTCGCGCATGCGCGTCGCGAAGGCGAGTTCCAGGGCGCGGGCAAGATGGCCGTCCCGCGAGGCGACGAGCGCATTGTCCGGAAGGGGAATGCGCAGCACCCCGCAGACGCTGTCGGCCTCGGCCTCGGTCTCGCAGACCACGGCGATCCAGCCGTCGGCGCATTGGTAATAGCGGTGCAGGGCGCGGACGCCGAGGCAGTCCTGGGCCCCGACATCGTTGGCCGGCCGACCTACATAGGTGGTGACTTCGCCAAGCTGGAAGGTGAGACTCTGAGCCATCAGGCTGGTGGAAATCTCCTGCCCTTCTCCGGTTTTCTCCCGGGCGTTCAACGCGGCGATGATCGAGAAGGCGACCACAGCGGCGGTGGCCACGTCATTGACCGGGATGGTGTGGAGGACGGGCTCGCCCTCCCCGCCTTGCGCGGCCATCATCCCGCCCTCCGCCTGCAGCAGAGGATCGAAGCCCGGCAGAACGGCGCGCGCGCCCTTGTCGCCATAGGCGTTGATCGAGCAGGAGACGATACGCGGATTGATGGCCTTCACGGCGGCGTAGTGGATCCCCAGGCGCTCGCGAACCCCGAAACGGTAGTTGTCCAGGATCACGTCGGCGCCGCGCACCATGTCGAAGAACATCTCCCGGGCGGCGGACTGCTTCAGGTCGATGCCCAGTCCGCGCTTGCCCCGGCTATAGGCCATGAAGCCGCCGCCGTTGCTGCGGAAGGGGTCGCCCTCAATGGGTTCGACCTTGATAACGTCGGCGCCAAGATTGGCCAGAACGCCTCCGGCATGGGCTCCTGCGATCACCGTGCCCAGGTCCAACACCCTGATCCCCGACAACGGCTGCGGGCCCTCATTGACGCCCGTGGGCGCTGGCTTCGGGCGTTCAGGCCACGCATGGCCGTCGAGCGGCTTGGCCAGGTGGCGGACCGAGCCGGGCGTCACTGACAGGCGCGAGGGCACATTGGGCATATGGACCGGCCCCAAGTCGGGATGCTCGAGAGTCACGCGAGCCTCGGCCGCGGCCACGGCGTCGCCGGCGAACCAGGGCTCACGCGGGCCCACAGGGGCGCAGGGCACGCCGTTGGCTTGGAGGAGCTCCAGCCACTCGGCGCGGGGCCGGGTCTTGAACACCGCCTTCAGGGCCTCGCGGGCAAGCAGCGGATCGGAGGCGAAGGTCTCCCAATGATCACCGAGCCCCAGCGCCTGGATGGCGCGGTGGTAGAAGGCCACGAACAGGGTCGCTAGGAAGAACCAATGTCCATCGCCGCACTCATAGAGCCGGTAGCTGGGCGAGGCTCCCAGCGGCGCGCCACGTGGAAGGGGCGGGTCGGCCAGCACGCGCACAGGTCCTGTCACCTCGGACACGCCGTGCAGGCCGCTGACCGTGACCGCCTGGCCCCTGCCGCTGCGGTGGCGCTCCAGCAGGGCGGCGCTGATGGCGGCCGCGCCCATCACCGCCTGCCCGTAGTGACAGAGCGGCAGGATCAGATGGATCGGCTGGTCGGAATAGCTGCCCTGCCGGAAGGCCACGCCGCTCAGCGCCGTCAACAGGCTGTGATGCGACGGCAGCTGGCTCCAGGACCCCGTGGTCCCATAGGGCGGCATCCAGGCGTGGATCAGATGGGGGTGAGCTTCGGTGATGGTCCGCGCGTCCAGGCCCAGGGCCTCGAGCTTGCCGGGCGCATGGTCGAAGATCGCGACATCCGCCTTGGCGATCAGCTCGCGGGCCTTGGCGATCCCTTCCTCGGTCGCCAGGTCCAGGGTCAGCAGGTGCTTGTTGCGGTTCCAGGTGAGGTAGCCCGGGTGATCCCTCATCCGGTCACCCTCCGGCGGCTCGACCTTGATGATGTCGGCCTCGAAGTCCCCTAGCAGCATGGCGGCCATGGGTCCGGCCAGGCCTTGGGTGAAGTCGACGATGCGGACGCCGGCGAATGCGGACATTTGGACGCCCTCCCTGGCGCGGGGCGCGTCGTGACGCGCGCCCTCGCGAGGCTCGCGAGGCGGCAAGCCGGGAGACATCAAACCATAGCCGAGCCTCGAAACAAGTCCGGGCGGTCGGGAAGTTAGATCCTCAGCACCGTGGTCTCGACCACGGGACGCCGCCCCCAGACGCGCTGGCTGGCCTTCTTCACTGCGCGCGAGATGGCCTTCTCGATGGCCTCGTCGTCGTCGCGCTCATTGCCCTTCAGACGATCCATGGCGCGCTCGGCCTCGTCGGCCAGGTCGTCCATCATGTCCTCCATCGGATAGTCGTCCTCGGCGGGAAGGCCCAGGGCCCGGACCTGTGGGCCGGAGACGATCTTGCCGCGTGGGTCGAGGGCGACGGAGACGGCCAGCATGCCGTTGAAGGCGGCGTGGCGGCGTTCGCGCAGAGCGTCGCCGTTCTCCGGAGTCAGCATGCCGCCATCGACATAGATGCGACCAGCCTGGACTTCATCGATGATCTCGGCGCGGCCGGGGGCTAGGCGGACCATGTCGCCGTTGCGGGGCGAGACCGTCTGCGGGACCTGCAGGTCCTTGGCGAAGGCGGCGTGTTCCAGCAAATGACGGCGCTCACCATGGGTGGGGACGGCGATCTCGGGCCGGGCCCAGGCGTACATCTGGGCCAGCTCGTCGCGGCACGGGTGGCCGGAGACGTGGATGCCTGGGTGGTCGCGTTCGGTGTAGAGGCGCACGCCACGGTCGGCGAGGCGGTTCTGCAGGGCGCGGATCGGCACCTCGTTCCCCGGGATCACGCGGGAGGAGAAGATGCAGGCGTCGCCCTGACCCAGCTTCACGAAGGGGTGGGAACCGTCGGCGATACGGAACAGGGCCGCGCGGGCCTCGCCCTGGCTGCCGGTGCAGAGATAGAGGATGCGGTCTTCAGCGAAGTCGCGGGCCTCGTTATCGGCGATGAAGGGCTTCAGGTCGGCCATCATGCCGACGGACTTCGCCGCCGCCGACATGCGGTGCATGGAGCGGCCGACAAGACAGACACGACGGCCGGCGGCCTCGGCGGCGCGGATCACGGAGTCCATGCGCGCCACGTTGGAGGCGAAGCAGGCCACCGCCACCTTGTGGTGTAGGCCCTTGATCAAATCGCCTAGAGCGTCGCGGACATCGGCCTCTGAGCCGGCTGTCCCGTCCACGAAGACGTTGGTCGAGTCGCAGACCATGGCCAGGACGCCTTCGTCGCCCAGCTTCTTGATGGCGTCCTCATCGGTGACGCTGCCCAGGACCGGGTCCGGATCAATCTTCCAGTCGCCGGTGTGCAGGATCGTGCCCAGCGGCGTGCGGATCGCCAGACCATTCGGCTCGGGGATCGAATGGGTCAGGGTGATCAGGTCGATCTCGAAAGGACCGAGCGTCACCTTGCCGCCGAGCGGCACCTCGGTGATCACCGCATCGGCGGCGGCCGGGTTTTCCCGCAGCTTCTCGCGCAAGAGGAAGGCAGTGAAAGGCGTGGCGTAGAGCGGCCCCCGCAGGCGTGGCCACAGACGCGCAACCGCGCCGATGTGATCTTCGTGGGCGTGAGTCAGGACGATCCCGAGGATGTCCTTCTTGTGCGCCTCCAGGAAAGTCGGGTCGGGCAGGATGATCTCGACGCCCGGCGTCGTCTGATCGCCGAAGGTGATGCCAAGGTCCACCACGATCCACTTGCGCGCATGGGGTGGGCCGTAGCCGTAGAGATTGAAGTTCATGCCGATCTCGTTCGAGCCGCCGAGCGGCAGGAAAACGAGTTCGTCGTCGGATTTGGGTTTCACAGACTAGCCTTCGCCGGATTCCGGCGGTGAATTTCAAGCATCCCACGAATGGTGAGATCGGGATCAAAATGATCGATGGCGCTGGTGGCGCCGTGAAAGAGCGAGGCGACGCCGCCGGTGCCGATGACGGTCATGGGACGGGCCCACTCGGCTTTGATGCGGGCGATGAGACCTTCTATGAGACCGATATACCCCCAGAACACGCCAGCCTGCATGGCTTCAACCGTATCCTTGCCGACGACATGCTCAGGGCGCTGGATGGCCACCCGAGGCAGTTTCGCCGCCGCGGCATGCAGCGCCTCCATGGAGAGGTTAATCCCAGGTGCGATGGCGCAGCCCTCCAGGCCTCCGTCTGCGGCGACCACGTCGAAGGTGGTGGCGGTGCCGGAGTCGATGACGATGAGGTCGCCCGGATAGACGATATGCGCGCCAATTGCGTTCACAAGACGGTCTGCCCCGGCCTCTGCGGGTTTGGTGATGCGCACGGGAATACCCAATTCGGCGTTCTCGCCGATCACCAGGGGCTCAACGTGGAAGTAGCGGCGTGAGAGATTACGCAGGTTGAAGATCGACTGCGGCACCACGCTGGAGATGATGCAGGCGTCCAGCACGCCAAACTGCAGCCCCGCCATGTTCAGGAGTTGCGACAGCCAGACAGCATACTCGTCCGCGGTACGGCTGGAGTCGGTGGCGGCGCGCCACTGGGCGATCCAGGTCGCGCCGTCATGCACGGCGAACAACGTGTTGGTGTTGCCCTGCTCGATGGCCAACAGCATCTCAGGCCTCTCCAAAGAAAACGTCGCCGGCCGTTATGCGCAGAACCACGCCGTCGTCCAGTCGCAGGCGCAACGCTCCATCCAGATCCAGTCCCTCGGCGACACCGCGATGGGTCTGGTTTGGCAGGCGCGCCTCACAAGCTTGTCCAAGGCCGTGGGCGCGCGCGGTCCAGCCTTTGGCGATGGCGCCGAAGCCTTCCCGCTCCCAGGCCGAGCGCCAGCGCTCGAAGGCTTGGGCGAGCACGTCCAGCGCCGCGCGCGGCGACGGGGGCGGACCCGACATGAACTCGCCGAAGGCGGCGGCCGGGCGTTCGACATCCTGCGGGGCGTGGGCGAGGTTGACCCCGATGCCGACCGCCAGCCAGAGACCGCCATTCGGCAGCGGACCGGACTCCACCAGGATGCCGACGGCCTTTCGGCCATGGATCAGCAGGTCATTAGGCCATTTCACCGTGGCCGCGCCGGGACCAAGGCAGGTCTCGGCGAGATCGGCGGCGGCCAGGGCGGCGACGAAGGAGATCTGGGCCGCCTCCCCCGCCGGCTTGTCGGTGGAGAAGAGCAGCGTGGCGGCGAGGTTGCCGACCTTGGTCTGCCAGTCACGGCCGCGGCGGCCACGGCCGGCGGTCTGGGTGAGCGCCGTGATCCAGACCGGACCGGTTTCGCCGGCCTCGGCGCGGCGACGCGCCTCGGCATTGGTGGAGTCAATCTCGTCGTAGGACTCGATCGGCGGGACCGGCACCTAGACCAGGCCGAAGGCGGCCGCGGCGGCCTTGGCCAGCGGGTCGATGAAGACCAGGGCGCCCAGCACCAGGGGGAAGGAGAATAGGGCCGCGGCGATGGCGATGGTCCTGGCCTCGGCCGGGGGGGCGTCCGTGCCGCCGACGCCGCCGTCGAACCACATCACCTTGATCAGCCGCAGGTAGTAGAAGGCGGCCACGACGCTGCCCACCAGACCGAGCACGGCGGCGACGCCAAGACCGGAGTCAATCGCGGCCTTGAAGACGTAGAACTTGGCCCAGAAGCCGGAGAACGGCGGCAGCCCCAGGGCCGACAGCGCAAACGCGGTCATGGCGAGCGCGATGCCCGGACGTTCCTTCATCAGGCCGGCCATGTCCTCAATGGTCTCCATCGGTTTGCCGGACCGGGAAAGGGCGGCCAGGCAGGCGAAGAAGCCGGTCACGTCGACCATGTAGAGGACCATGAAGACGAACATGGCCTGCACGCCCTCGGCGGTGCCCGAGGCCAGGCCCAGGACCGCGTAGCCGACATTGGCGATGGAGGAATAGGCCCAGAGGCGCTTGAGGTTGCTCTGGGCCAGACCGGCGAAGGCGCCGACACCGATGGACAGCAGGGCGATGATCACCAGCACCTGGCTCCACTGGGCCGAGGCGCCGTGGAAGCCTTCGCTCAAGGCGCGCGCGAACAGCACCATGGCGGCGAGCTTGGGCGCGCCAGCGAAGAAGGCCACGACCGGGGTGGGCGCGCCTTCATAGACGTCCGGGGTCCACATGTGGAACGGGGCGGCCGAGACCTTGAAGGCCAGGCCGCAGATCAGGAAGACCAGGCCGAACAGCACGCCGGTCCCCGCCCCGGCCTGGACCGCAACCGCGATGTCGTCGAACTTTGTGGAGCCGGCGAAGCCGTAGATCAGCGAGGCGCCATACAGCAGCAGGCCCGAGGAAAGCGCCCCCAGCACGAAGTATTTAAGGCCCGCTTCCGACGCCTTGGCGTCGTCTCGGTGCATGGCGGCCAGGACGTAGAGGGCCAGGGACTGCAACTCGACCCCGATATAGAGCGAGATCAGATCGCCAGCCGAGACCATCATGGCCATCCCGAGCGCGGCCAGCAGGATCAGGACCGGGAACTCGAAGTTACGGATGCCGCGCTGCGCGAACCATTTCTGGCCCAGAGGAATGGCGATGGCGCTGGCGATGAAGATCGCCACCTGGCTGAAGGCCGAGGCGTCATCAGCCACCAGTCCGCCCGCGAAGCCGCGGCCCTGGGTCCCGAAGGCCGCGTAGTAGGCGGCGATCGCCAGGGCCCCGATCGAGCCGAGGGTCATCAGATTCGTGGCGCGGGGCGCGAAGGCCCCGAAGACCAGCAGCACAAGGGCGGCGATGGCCAGGGTGAGCTGGGGACCGGCGAGGGCGAGATCGGCGGAGAAGGTCATGGACAGGCCCCTAGGCGCCGGTGGCCGCGCTGTAGAGCGCGACGAGGTTGTCGACCGACGCCTGGGTCAGGTCGAAGACGGCGGCCGGATAGATACCGAGATAGAGGGTCGAGGCGATCAGCGGCGCGAAGATCGCCACCTCCCGCCAGTCGAGATCGCCGATCTCAGCCAGGGCCGGATTGGTCAGTTCCCCGAAGATGACGCGGCGATAGAGGCTCAGCGCATAGACCGCCGAGAGGATCACGCCGGTGGTGGCGAAGATCGCGGTCCAGGTGGAGACGCCATAGGCGCCCGTCATGGTCAGGATCTCGCCGACAAAGCCCGAGGTGCCCGGCAGGCCGACATTGCCCATGGTGAAGAGCATGAAGACCGCCGCGTACCAGGGCATGCGGTTCACGAGCCCGCCGTAGAAGGCGATCTCACGCGTGTGCATCCGGTCGTACACCACGCCGACACAGAGGAAGAGCGCGCCGGAGATCACCCCGTGGCTCAGCATCTGGAATATCGCGCCCTGAACGCCGGCGTCATTGCCCGAGAAGATTCCCATGGTCACGAAGCCCATGTGGGCGACCGACGAATAGGCGATCAGCTTCTTGATGTCGGTCTGACGGAAAGCCACGAGCGAGGTGTAGACGATCGCGATGACGCTCATCGCGAAGACCAGCGGCGTGAAGTACTCCGAGGCCTGGGGGAACATCGGCAGGCTGAAGCGCAGGAAGCCGTAACCGCCCATCTTCAATAGGATGCCGGCCAGGATCACCGAGCCCGCGGTGGGCGCCTCGACGTGGGCGTCGGGCAGCCAGGTGTGGACCGGCCACATGGGCATCTTCACCGCGAAGGACGCGAAGAAGGCCAACCACAGCCAGGTCTGCAGAGCCGGGTCGAACTTGTAGACCATCAATGCCGGAATCGAGGAGGTCCCGGCGATCCCGATCATGCCGAGGATGGCCGCCAGCATGAGGACGGAGCCCAGCAGGGTGTAGAGGAAGAACTTGAAGGCCGCGTAGACCCTGCGCTTGCCGCCCCAGATGCCGAGGATCAGGAACATCGGCACCAGGCCGAATTCGAAGAAGACGTAGAACAGCACCAGATCCAGCGCGCAGAACACGCCGATCACCAGGGCCTCCAGGACCAGGAAGGCGATCATGTATTCGAGCACGCGCGTCTCGATCGACTTCCACGACGCCGCGATACAGATCGGCATCAGGAAGGCGGTGAGCAGCACGAACAGGATCGATATCCCGTCCACACCCATCCGATAATGAATGCCGGCGAACCAGTTGGCGTCTTCGACGAACTGGAAGCCCGGATTGGCGGGGTCGAACTCGGCCACCAGCAGAATGGCGAGCGCCAGGGTCGCCAGGGTGGTGACGAAGGCGATCCACTTGCCGGCGCTGACGGTCTTCTCGTCCTCGGTCTTGGCGAAGAAGCGCAGGACCAGGATCGCGGCCACGCCAATGAGCGGCGCGAAGGTGATCAGGGAAAGCAGGCCAGTCATGATCTCACTCCCCCTCAGGCCTGCCACTGGAAGACGGCGAAGGTCAGCAGACCCAGCACGCCCAACAGCATGACGAAGGCGTAGTGATAGACGTAGCCAGTCTGCGCGAGACCCGCCCTGCGACCGATGTCGTAGGACACCGCCGAGACCCCGTCGGGGCCCAGGCCGTCGATGATCTTCTGGTCGCCGACCTTCCAGAACAGGTCGCCCAACAGTCTCGTGGCGCGCACGAAGGTCGCTTCATAGATCTCGTCGAAGTACCACTTGTTGTAGAGGAAGCTCCACAGCGGGCCCTTCTTGGCGGCGATCCGCGCGCCCATGCCCTCGTTGGCGATATAGTAGAACCAGGCCGCGCCGAAGCCGATCGCCGAGACCACCAGCGGCGCCCAATGCAGCCACGTCGGCGAGTGGTGGGCGTGCTCGAGGATATGGTTGGTGGGGGCGTTGAAGATGGCCCCGCGCCAGAAGGCGTTGCGTTCCTCGCCGACGAAGGATTCCACGAAGGCGTAGCCCGCAAAGAGGGCGCCGACCGCCAGAAGCACCAGCGGAACCAGCATCACCAGCGGGCTCTCGTGGGGCTTGTGGTCCCCATGGCCATGGGCGTCGTGATGATCGTCCGGCAGCGGCTCGCTGTGGGTCTCGATCTGGGCGTGGCTGGCATGGTCGTCGGCGCCATGCGCATCAGCATGGGCGTGGTCGTCATGCGCCCACTTCGGCTTGCCATGGAAGGTCATGAAGGCCAGGCGCCAGGAATAGAAGGCCGTGAGGCCCGCCGCGCTGAGGCTGACCAGGAATGCGAAGAAGGCCACCGGGTTGTTCTCGCCCGCGGCGTAAGCCGCCTCGATGATGGTGTCCTTGGAGAAGAAGCCCGCGAAGCCCAGGTCGGTGCCGGGGATGCCGAAACCGGTGATGGCCAGGGTCCCGATGGTCATCACGGCGTAGGTGACCGGCAGATACTTCCAAAGACCGCCCATCTTCCGCATGTCCTGCTCGTGGTGCATGCCGTGGATCACCGAACCCGCGCCCAGGAACAGCAGCGCCTTGAAGAAGGCGTGGGTGAAGAGGTGGAACATCGCCGCCTGATAGGCGCCCACGCCGGCGGCGAAGAACATGTAGCCGAGCTGGGAACAGGTCGAATAGGCGATGACCCGCTTGATGTCGTTCTGAGCGAGACCCACCGTGGCCGCGAACAGCGCGGTGATGGCGCCGACCAGCGTGACGATCTGCTTGGTCACCGGAGCGTATTCGAACATCGGCGACAGCAGGCAGACCATGTAGACCCCGGCCGTCACCATGGTGGCGGCGTGGATCAGGGCCGAGACCGGGGTCGGGCCTTCCATGGCGTCCGGAAGCCAGGTGTGCAGGAAGAACTGGGCCGACTTGCCCATGGCGCCGACGAACAGCAGAGCGCAGGCGAGGTCGACGGCGTGGAACCATTGGCCGGCGAAGAACCAGCCCGTGGTCGCGAATTCCGTGACCCGCGGGAAAATCTCGGCGAACTGGATCGTGCCGAACATCCAGTAGACGGTCATGATGCCCAGGGCGAAACCGAAGTCCCCCACCCGGTTGACCACGAAGGCCTTGATGGAGGCCGCGTTGGCCGTGGGCTTGTGGTACCAGAAGCCGATCAACAGGTAGCTGGCGAGACCCACCCCTTCCCAGCCGAAGAACAGCTGCATGAAGTCGGCGGCGGTGACCAGCGCCAGCATGGCGAAGGTGAACAGCGAGAGGTAGGCGAAGAACCGCGGCTTGTCGGGGTCCTCGGCCATATAGCCCCAGGAATACAGGTGCACGAGCGACGACACGCTGGTGACCACGACCAGCATGGTCGCCGACAGGGCGTCGATGCGGATCGACCAGACCGACTGGAAATCGCCGACGTTGATGAAGGGGAACAGTTCGACCGTGAAGGCCTCGAGCCCGCCCCAGGTCCACTGGCTGAACACGATCCAGGCCACGGCGCACGAGAAGAACAGCAGGCCGGTGGTGATCGACCTGGACACGAGGTCACCGAGCCGGCGACCGCTCAGGCCGACGATGACCGCGCCGAGCAGCGGGGCGAAGACGCCGAGGGTGACGAGTAGCGCGAGATCCACGGTCAGCCCTTCATCACGGACGCATCGTCAACCGCGATGTCGCCGCGGTTGCGGAAGAAGGTCACCAGAATGGCCAGGCCGACGGCGGCCTCGGCCGCGGCCACGGTCAGGACGAACATGGCCATGATCTGCCCCTGTACGTCGTTGAGATAGGCCGAGAAGGCGACGAAATTGATGTTCACGGCCAACAGGATCAGCTCGATCGACATCAGGATGATGATGACGTTCTTGCGGTTCACGAAGATGCCGAAGACGCCGATGGTGAACAGGATCGCGCCCACCGCCAGATAGTGCTGCAGGGTGATGTCCATCAGACCAGATCCTCAGGGGTAACGCCGGCACCGGTGGTCACAGACTTGACCTCCATGGCGGTCTTGGCATCGCGTCCGACCTGGCGGGCGATGTTCTGACGTTTGACATTGGGCTTGTGGCGCAGGGTCAGGACGATGGCCCCGATCATGGCGATCAGCAGCACGATCCCGGCCGCCTGGAAGATGTAGACATAGTCGGTGTAGAGCACGCGGCCGATGGCCTCGACATTGGACATCTC
>NZ_JBBKVV010000092.1:0-4346 GCF_037968635.1 Phenylobacterium sp. | reverse complement strand
GATCGAATGCGAAGGCCGGGTCGGCGGCGGCGGCGCGTCGGACGAACGCTCCAGCTACTGGAGCCGCGACGGCAAGCTCCTGGCCACCAGCGAGCAGCTGGCCTGGTACCGGCCGGTGCGGCGCAGTTCGCCGGAGTAGGGCGCTGGTGGACAGAGGCTGTCCCGAGGGGGGAGCCTTGCGAAGGTCCGCTTGCGGGGATGAAGCTAGTGACCGGGTCCGACCCGGTGCCGAAGTTGGGAGAGTCCGCTTGTGAGTGGTTGACGAGTGCCCCTACGATCACGCATGGCCGCTCCGCTACTCAAAACCTTTGAACAGACTGTCGTCGGCAAGACGTGCGTCGTTGAAAAGCGGGAGTACGACTGGACCTTCGCCTTTGGTGGAGCTCAGATGAGCGGTCTGGCTGTTTCGGGTGGTTGTGTCGTCGTGACCGAAACCTTGTGGCGGCTCATCGACGTCGACCGCGTGGTCCTCACGTCGGAGGACCACGGGCACCAATTTGGTCTTCCCGCACCTTTGGATGCTCAATTAGAAATCCGTGCATTGCTGGCTTCAGCGGTAGTGGTGACCGCCTCGGTCGATCCTCGCACGGCTGACATAGCGCTCACCTTCGACTCCGGGAGCCGACTCGAAATCATCAGCACGTCCAGCGGGTACGAGAGTTGGCAGGCTTACTTCATCGATGGAGATCAGGACGTAGCACTGGTTGGGGCGGGATGGGGCTTGCAGGTTGCGAGCAGCCCCGTTGGCTCAAAACCCACGAGGCTCGTCGGTCGTCCGGTTCCAGAAAGCTGAATTTCCGCTCACCACCCTTCTGAGAAGTTCGGAAGGTCTGCTAGCGGGCTAGGGGAAAATGCCAGCGAATGCGGGCCCCTGGGCGCCGCGACGGACATCGACACCGAGCCTCGGCTTGATCTCAGTAGAGTTACGGTGACACTGTATGAAATAGCCCGTCCTGCCCGTTTGGGCGCGCTCCAATCGCTCGGATCAGGCAAGGCTATCTGAACGTCGCAATTTCATACAGTGTAACCGTAATTCCCGACCTGTTTTTACACAGCCTCGACCCATTGCGGACGCGCCCTCGCCAGATAACATCGTGGGATCATGAAGCGCCGCGAGTTGACTGCCCTCTTAGCCGAAAGGCCGATTGTTCACCCCACGCGGATTGACGGGGTTACGTGGCGGGGACGCCAACTCGTCCTAGAACTCCGGGGCTATCGCTGGTGGGCGAGTCCGTACGAGGACTGGCAAGCCGAAGAAACTGTCTCACTCGTGTTCAATGATGTTGGAGATGGCCGGCTCCGCACGGACGAGTTTAGTTCGGACGACGACCACGCGCTGGAGGCATTCGATGTTGTGGCTGTTGCCGACGTGCCGTGGGCGCAAGGGTCTGACTGGTCAATCTACTGCTCCGGGCCTATCGGTGACCCGGTGACGCTATACGCGAATGTGCAGGACTACCTTCACCGACAGGGCGCGTTCCTCGGTCCGGAGGACTTCCTCAATCAAGCGGAGGAGCTTTCTGCGTTCACAGCCATGGCCCAGGCCAACGGGTTCCTCGTCGCTCGCGGGCCAGCCTGTATTCGCGATCTGGTCTGCTTCGAGCTGGAGCGTCAGTCGGTTCCGTACAACGTACTCAGCACCATCTCCGACGCGGAGCCACGTCTGCTCGTTCGCCTCGGCAACTCAGCCTTCTTCTGCCAGGAGGCGCTGATCGAGTTGCCGGACTGACGCGTCTCCAACCCACCCTTCTGAGAAGTTCCGCAGGTCTGCGAACGGGCCAGGGGAAGACGCTAGCGAATGCGGGCGCCGCGACGGACATGGACACCGAGCCGCCGATTGACCTCAGTAGAAATGCTCACCGGACACCACCCGGCAATCCTCCAGCGCCTCCGCGATATGTGGAACATGGGCGGCGCCGCAGAGGATCAAGACATCGCCCTCCGGCGCCGCGATGCGCTTGATGCCGCCCACGATGCCCCTGGTTCGGGCGAGGGCCTTGTCCGGATCGACGAGCGTGTCGATGATTGTGCTCAGCCGCCGCTCCGCAACGGTCCGTGGCGCATCACGTTTGCAAAAGACGTCGATGGTCCGTCGCACAGTCAGCTTGGAGATCAGCGCATCCATTTCCTGCGCCAGGCTTCCCAACGCCTCCGGCGTCAGTCCGTCGCGCAGAGCTGAGAGGCCTGGCGGCTCATGCCCGCGCACCGGGACGCCGCGCCGCCGCGCCCAATGATAGGACACCACCATCTCCGGCTTCTGGCCGGTCACCTCGCCCGTCGTCGTCGCCTCGTCGGGCATCTCCAGGATCAGCTGATCAGGGGCCACCTGATCCAGGGCCGCCTCCAGCGCCCGGAAGAGGCCGGGGTGCTCCACATGCGCCGTGCCGATGACGTGAAAGCGGGCCACAGCCCTACGCCGCCGCCACCGGCGTCAGCTTGCGCCCGAAGAAGTCGAGCGTCGTCCGCATACGGTGCAGCAGGTGGGTCTGGGTCCAGCCGGCGCGGTGGCGCAGGCCGGGATACATCATGGTCTCGAAGGTGGTCCCCTGCGCCTGCAGCGCCGCCATCAGCCGGGTGGAGTTGTCGAAGGTGACGTTGTCGTCGGCCATGCCGTGCATCAGCAGCAGGCTGCCGGACTTCAGCCGCCCGACCCGGTTCAGCACGTCGGAGTCGGCGTAGCTGGCCGGATCGGTGGTCGGCGTGCCCATGTAGCGCTCGGTGTAGTGGGTGTCGTACAGCGTCCACTCGGTCGGCGGGGCGCCGGCCACCGTCGCCGCATAGGGGCTGTTCTGCGCCGTCATCAGCAGCAGGCTCATATAGCCGCCATAGGACCAGCCGGTGACCCCGATGCGGGCGGGGTCCACATAGGGCAGCGACTTGAGGTAGGCGACGCCCGCCAGCTGGTCGGCCACCTCCAGCTCCCCCAGGCGGCGGTCGATGGCGGTCTTGAAGGCCACTGACCGATGGGGCGTGCCGCGGTTGTCGATGGAGAACAGGATGTAGCCGGCCTCCAGCAGCAGCTGGTCGGCGGGGTTCTGCCAGATCTTGCGCACCATGGCGCTGCCCGGCCCGCCATAGACCTGGACGATCACCGGATAGCGCTTGGCCGGATCGAAGCCCGGCGGGGTGCGCAGGGACCACCAGAGGTCCTGGCCGTCATCGGCCTTCACCGTCCCATAGGCCGGAACCCGCAGGCGGGCGGCATAGGGCGCGTAGGGGTGACCCTCGGCGAGCCGGTTCTCCTCGATCCAGCGCACCAGGCTCCCGTCGGCCTTGTAGAGGCCGGTGCGCGGTGGCGTGGCCGGATCCTCATAGGACCCCACGAAGGCGCCGCCGGCCTTGGCCATCTTCACCGTCCACCAGCCCCCGGCCGCCGTCAGCGGCTGGGGTTCGCCGGGGGTCTTGAGGGACACCTCGTACAGCCGCCGCTCCAGGGGGCTGTCCTTGAAGGCGGTGAAGGTCACCCGGTCGCGGGCCTCATCGACCCCGGCCACCCCGTCCACCGGCCAGGCGCCCTCCGTCAGCTGGCGCACCAGCCTGCCGTCGGCGCCGTGCAGATAGAGGTGGCGATGGCCGCTCCTTTCCGAGGACCAGAGGAAGGACCCGTCCTTCAGCGGCTTGAAGTCGTCGGTGAGTTCCACCCAGTGGGGGCTGATCTCGGTCAGAAGGACGCGGGTCTCGCCGGTGGCCGGATCGGCGGCCAGCAGGTCCAGGCGGCGCTGGTCGCGGCTCTGGCGCTGGACATAGAGGGTCTTGCCGTCCTTGGCCCAGTTCACGCGGGCCAGGTAGATGTCGGTCTCGGCGCCCAGGTCGATCTTCACCCGCGCGCCCGTGGCGACGTCGGCGACATAGAGGTCCACCACCGAGTTGGGGCGGCCCACGCGGGGATAGCGCTGATTGACGATGGTCGCGCCCGTGGCCCCGATATCCAGCCGCTCGACCACATCGACGCCGGACTGGTCGACATGGGTGAGCGCGATGCGGGTCTCGTCGGGGCTCCACCAGTAGCCGGTCTGGCGAGCCATCTCCTCCTGGGCGATGTAGTCGGCCGTACCCCAGGATTTCAGCTCGGTTCCGTCGGTGGTGAGCGCTCGCTCCGCCCCGCCCTGGGAGCGCATGACGAACAGATTGTCGTCGCGCACGAAGGAGACCAGGCCGCCCAGGGGCGAGACCTTGGCGTCGATCTCGTCGGCGGCGGAGTTGGTCAGGCGGCTGATCTTCCCATCCGCCACCGTGTAGAGCCAGAGATCGCCCTCCACCGGGACCAGGATGAAGCGCCCCTCCTCATCCCAGTCATAGGCGACCACGCCGCGGGTCTGGACGCCCTGCCGCTCGCGGCGGCTCTT
>NZ_JBBKVV010000091.1:0-20805 GCF_037968635.1 Phenylobacterium sp. | reverse complement strand
TGCTGGGGCGGCGCCACCAGGCACATCTTGGGGACAGTCTTCTTGGCCACGTCGCCGAGGTTCATCAGCGGCCCCACCTGCAGCCGGATCGCCTCGACGCGGGCCTTGAGCCCGGCGTCGGCCTCCAGGGCCTCGGGCGTTTCGTATCCGGTCTTGCCGAAGTCGGCGGCGCGCATGACCACCACCGGCATGCCGTTGTCGATGGCGGTGAGCTCGATCCCGCCAATGACGTCGCGGACGTTTCCGGTGGGCAGCAGGGCGCCGCAGCTTGAGCCCGCCACATCCAGGAAATCGGTGGGAATGGGGGCGGCCGTGCCAGGCACGCCATCGATGCGCGCGTCCCCGTCGTAGCGCACCACCCCGCCCGGCGTCTGGATCGTGGCCACGGCGATGGACCCGGTATTGACCATGTGGATGCGGACCTCGGTCACGCCGTCCTTGGCCGGGAAAAGGCCGGTCTCGATGGCGAAGGGCCCGACCCCGGCCAGCAGGTTGCCGCAGTTCTGGCCCGGATCGACCCTGGGCTCGTCCACCACCACCTGCAGGAACAGGTAATCGACATCGGCGTCAGGCCGGGTCGGCGGCCCCACGACGGCGACCTTGCTGGTGAGCGGATGGGCGCCGCCCATGCCGTCGATCTCGCGGGCGTCCGGCGATCCCATGGCCGCCAGCAGCACCGCGTCGCGGGTGGCGACATCGGCCGGTAAGTCCTCGACGCGGAAGTAGAGCCCCTTGGAGGTCCCGCCCCGCATCACCGTGCATGGGATGGCGGTCTGCATCAGGCTTCGTCCACCCAGACCAGGCCCTTCTCGGCCAGGCGCTCGCGCATCTTGTAGATGTCCAGACCCAGCTCTCCAGCGGCCAGTCTTGCCCGCTTCTCGATCTCATTGGCCTCGCGCACCCGGGCCTTCTCGGCCACGGCGGCGGCGTCTGCCCGGCGCACCACGCAGACCCCGTCGTCGTCGGCGACAATCACGTCGCCCGGATTGATCAGGGCGCCGGCGCAGACCACCGGCGTGTTCACATTGCCGAGGGTTTCCTTGACGGTCCCCTGGGCGAACACCGCCTTGGACCAGACCGGGAAGCCCATCTCCGTCAGGTAGGCGATGTCGCGGACGCCGGCGTCGATGATCAGGCCGCGCACCCCGCGGGCCCGCAGCGACGTGGCCAGCAGGTCGCCGAAATAGCCGTCCTCACAGGGACTGGTGGGCGAGACCACCAGGATGTCGCCGGGTTTGCACTGCTCCGCCGCCACGTGGATCATCCAGTTGTCGCCGGGCGCGACCTCGCAGGTCACCGCCGAGCCGGCGACCTTCGCGGGGCGATAGATCGGCCGCATATAGGAGGCCAACAGACCGATCCGGCCCTGCGCTTCATGGGCCGTCGCGACACCGAATTCCGCCAGCGCATCTATCGCCGCGGAGTCCGCGCGCGGGATGTTTCGAACGACGATCGCCATTTTCCAGCCACCTAAGTCGTTGTTTTTTCTGTAGTTCGTAAAGAATGATTGGGCCCATCGATCAATAGGGCAGGCCCACATAGTTTTCAGCGACCGTGACCTGGGCCGCGTGGGACCCGACGATATAGTCGATCTCGGCCCGCTGCATCCGCCGGCTGAAGTCGTCGGTGTCGGGGAACCGGTGGGTCAGGCCCGTGAACCACCAAGAGAACCGCTCGGCCTTCCACACCCGCGCCAGCGCCTTGGCGGAGTAGCCCGTGAGGCCGTCGGCGGCCCCGTTGGCATAGAATCCCGTCAGAGCCTCGGCGAGATAATGCACATCCGAAGCCGCCAGGTTCAGGCCCTTGGCGCCCGTGGGCGGCACGATGTGGGCGGCGTCCCCGGCCAGGAACAGCCGGCCCCAGCTCATCGGCTCGGCCACGAAGCTGCGCAGGGGGGCGATGGACTTTTCGAGGGAGGGACCGCGCGTCATGCCGGCCGCGGCGGCGGGCCCCAGGCGCAGGGCCAACTCGTCCCAGATCCGCTCATCGGGCCAGGCGGCGAGGTCCTCGTCCACCGGCGCCTGAATGTAGTAGCGGCTGCGGAGGTTCGACCGCATCGAGGCCAGGGCGAAGCCCCGCTCGTGGTTCGAGTAGATCAGCTCATGATCGCAAGGCGGCACATCGGCCAGGATGCCCAGCCAGCCGAAGGGATAGACCTTCTCATAGGTTTTCAGCACATCGGCCGGAATCGAGGTTCGGCTGACCCCGTGATAGCCGTCGCAGCCGGCCACGAAGTCGCAGTCCAGCCGCTGGTTCACGCCGTCCTTGGTGTAGGTGACGAAGGGAGCATCGGTGTCGAGCCCATGCAGGGCCACCCCCTCGGCCTCGAACACCAACGGGGTCGCGCGCGCGATGGCCGCCTCGATCAGGTCCTTGGTCACCTCGGTCTGACCGTAGACCATCACGGTCGATCCGCCGGTCAGGTCCCTCAGGTCGATGCGATGTATCTCGCCGTCCAGAGCCAGGGCGAATCCGTCATGGATCAGGCCCTCCCGCGCCATCCGGCCGTCGACGCCCACCTGTTCCAGCAGGCCGACCGTCCCCATCTCCAGCACCCCGGCGCGGATGCGAGCCTCGACATAGTCGCGGCTGCGTTGCTCCAGCACCACGCTGGTCACGCCCGCCACATGCAGCAGTTGCTGCAGGAGAAGACCCGCGGGTCCGCCCCCGATGATGGCGACCTGAGTTCGCATCAGGCCGTGAACCTCAGGGGCACGTTCAGCGCGCCGATCTCCGGGAAGCGGGTCGGCTTGATCTCGCCGTTGACCTCGAACCGCGTGGTCCTCGCCAGCAGTTCCTCGAGCGCCACCCGCAGTTCCACCCGCGCCAGGGCCGAGCCCGCGCAGGCGTGCGGCCCCATGCCGAAGGCGAACGTCTCCGGGGCCCGCGGATCGAAGTCGGATGGCCGGTCAGTCATGGCGTTTCCCCGAAGACCCCTTTGCGCAGGGCTCTCTCAAGTAGTATGTGTTGCAAACAATTTGCCGGTTCAGTGGGCCCGCGTCCAGAGCCGGTTGAAAAAAGAGGTGGGAACCGGTGACAAAGGGGGAGGACATGAGCGGGCAAGACCCCTGGCTGGCCCGGGATTTCATCCATCGCCAGGCCCAGGCCCGGCCCGGCAAATTGGCGGTGCAGGAGTTGTCCAGCGGCCGCGCCCTCTCCTATTGCGGCCTCGAAGCCGAACTGCGCCGCTGCGAATCCTATCTGCGGGCGACCTTGAGCGGCCCCGGGGCGCGGGTGGCGATCCTGGCGCGCAACGGGGCCCATCACATCACCCTCTTCTATGGCTGCCCGCGGGCTGGGGCGGTTTTCCAGCCGCTGAACTGGCGCCTCGCCGGGCCCGAACTCGCAGTCCTGCTGGAGGACGCCGCCCCGGAACTTCTGATCTATGAAGCCGAGTTCGAGGCCGAGGCGCAAACCGCTCTGGCCCGGGTGGCCGTGGCCAATATCCTGCGCATCGCGCCGGGCGACGATCCTTTCGCGCAAGCGCTCGCCGCCGCACAGCCCGTGGCCGAGCCGGGTCTGATCGACCCCGCCGCGCCCGCGATGCTGCTCTACACCTCGGGCACGACAGGCCGGCCCAAGGGGGTGATCGTCACCCCGCGCACCGCCTTCTATTCGGCCGTGAACTACAGCCAGGTGGGGGAGCTCTGCGCCGACCACGCCATGCTGTGCGACGTGCCGCTGTTCCATGTGGTGGGCCTGCTGGCCATCCTGCAGGGCAGCTTCTTCACCGGCGGCACGGTGCATCTGGCCGACCGGTTCGCCCCGCCGCAGACCCTGCAGCGCCTCTCCGACCCGGCGCTCGGGGTCAGCCACTATTTCTGCGTCCCCCAGATGGCCCAGGCCCTGCTGGACGATCCCGGGTTCCCCGACGCCGACCTGGCCGGCCTGCGACTCTTCACGGGCGGCGCGCCCATGCCCGCCCCTGTGACCCTGGCCCTGATCGACGCCGGCGTGCGCCCCTCCAACGGCTACGGGATGAGCGAGAACGGCACGGTGCTGGGCGTACCCCTGGACCCGGAAATCGCCCGGGCCAAGGTGGGCTCGGCGGGCATCGCCGCCCCCGCCATCGAGGTCCGCCTGGTGGGCCGTGACGGCGTCGACGTGAAGCCTGGCGAACCCGGCGAGGTCTGGCTGCGCGGGCCCTCGGTCATGCCCGGCTACTGGAACCAGCCTGAGGCGACCGCCAAGACCTTCGCCCCCGGCGGCTGGTTCAAGACCGCCGACGCCGCGCGCCAGGACGAGGACGGCTACTACTTCATCGTCGACCGCTGGAAGGACATGTACATCACCGGCGGCGAGAATGTTTATCCCGCCGAGGTCGAGGCGGCCCTGGCCGAAATGCCCCTGGTGGCCGAGGCCGCCGTGGTGGGCGTGCCCGATCCCCGCTGGGGCGAGGCCGGCTGCGCCTATGTGGTCCTGCGCCCCGGAAACGCCTGCGACATCGCCGCGGTGATGGCGTGGTGCGACGGCCGGCTGGCCCGCTACAAGCGCCCCGCCCACGTCCGCTTCATCGCCGACCTGCCCCGCACCGCCTCGGGCAAGATCCAAAAAGACATCCTTCGGCGCGCCTTCGCCGACAGCCAACCGGAGTCCCTATGAGCTTTGATCGCGTCGAAATCCCCTATGGCGCCTACTGGTCGACCCCCTTCGCCAAGTGGCAGGGCTCGCTGCAGCACCTGCACGCCATGAAGTTCGCCGCCCACGTGGCCAAGGGCTGGCTGGCCGAGCGCGAGATCGACCCCAAGAGCTTCGACACCGGTGTCTTCGGCATGACCAACACCCAGTATCAGTCCTTCTATGGCGCGCCCTGGCCGCTCTATGAGATCGGCGCGACCCACACGCCGGGCCACATGATCAACCAGGTCTGCGCCACCGGCGCCCGGGTGGTGTTCGCCGGCGCCTCGGAGATCCAGTTGGGGCTGGCCGACCAGGCCCTACTGATCGCCGCCGACCGCTGCTCCAACGGCCCGCACATCTACTACCCCGCGCCCAAGGGGCCTGGCGGCTATGGCCAGTCCGAGGACCAGGTCACCTATAACATGATGCACGACGCCATCGCCGGGCACTCCATGCTCGACACTGCCGAGAACGTGGCGCGCAAGTTCCAGATCACCAAGGAAGAGCAGGACGAGGTCACCCTGCGCCGCTACGCCCAGTATCAGGACGCGCTCGCCGACGACCACGCCTTCCAGCGCCGCTACATGACCCTGCCCTTCTCGGTGCCGAAGCATAACTTCAAGGGCGAGGACGCCGTGATGGCCGGTGACGAGGGCGTCTTCGCCACCACCGCCGAAGGTCTGGCCAGGCTCAAGCCCACGCAGGAGGGCGGCACCGTCACCTTCGGCAGCCAGACCCATCCGGCCGACGGCAATGTCGGCCTGATCCTGACCCATCCCGACCGGGCCAAGGAGCTCTCCAAGGACCCGTCCATCAAGGTCACCCTGCGCGGTTTTGGCCAGTCGCGCGCCGACCTGAAGTTCATGCCTGAAGCCCCCATCGCCGCCAGTCAGAGGGCGCTGGACCACGCCGGCGTGAAGATCGGCGACATCGCCGCCATCAAGTCGCACAACCCCTTCGCCGTGAACGACCTGGCCTTCGCCAAGGCCATGGGGATCGATGTGATGGGCATGAACAACTACGGCTGCTCGCTGATCTGGGGCCACCCCCAGGGGCCGACCGGCCTGCGCGCCATCGTCGAGATGATCGAGGAACTGGCCATCAAGGGCGGCGGGCTTGGCCTCTTCCAGGGCTGCGCGGCCGGCGACAGTTCGATGGCCGTGGTGGTGGAGGTCTCCAGCCGCTAGCGCCGACGCCGATTCTTTGGGGTACGACTGATCCTTTGCGATGAGTCGTACCGGAGGCGGCGCGGATGCTGATCCTGTTGGGGGTGGCGGTGGTGGTGGCGGGCTTCGCGGCCGGCTTCAATCCGCTGCTGGTGGTGATGGTCTCGGCCGTGCTCACCGGCATGGCTGCGGGTCTGGCGCCGCTCGAGGTGCTGGCCGCCTTCGGCAAGGCCTTCAACGAGAACCGCTATGTCAGCGCCGCGCTGCTGGTCCTGCCGGTCATCGGGGTGCTGGAGCGGGCGGGGTTGCAGGAGCGGGCGCGGGGCCTGATCGCGGGCTTCAGATCCGTCACCCTGGGCCGGCTGCTGATCGGCTACCTGCTGTTCCGCCAGGTCACCGCCGCGCTCGGCCTCACCTCCATCGCCGGCCACGCCCAGACCATCCGGCCCATCGTCGCCCCCATGGCCGAGGCGGCGGCGGAGAGCCAGACAGGGGAGCTTCCTGACGAGAGCCGCCAAAGCGTGCGGGCCATGACCGCGGCCACCGACAACATCGGCCTGTTCTTCGGCGAGGACATCTTCCTGGCCATCGGCTCGATCCTGCTCATGGTGGGTTTCCTGGCCCAGAGCGGCATCGTCATCGAGCCCCTGCACCTTTCGATCTGGGCCATCCCCACGGCCATCGTCGCCTTCGTCATCCACTCCGTGCGGCTCGTGCTGTTCGAGCGCAAGCTGAAGGGGCGTGGGGCATGATCAAGCTCGGCGTCGTCTATCTGCTGGCCGGCCTGGTCTTCGCCGCCTTCGCGGTGCTGAGCGCGCGCGACGCCACCAACCCCAAGCGCTGGATGAACACCGGCTTCTGGGGCCTGTTCGCGGTCAGCTTCCTGGCGGGCGACTGGCTGGGGGACTTGGGGAACGGGGTCCTGGTGCTGTGCATGGCCCTGATCTCCGGAATCGGAGGCCTGGGCCGGGGCGAGCCCGACGGTTCGCCGGAGGCCCGCAAGCTGTCGGCGGAGAAGTGGGGCAATCGGCTCTTCATCCCGGCCCTGGTGATCCCCGCCACCGTCCTGATCGGCACACTCGCCTTGCAGCACGTTTCCATCGGTGGGACGCCCCTGTTCCAGGCCAAGCAGGCGACCCTGATCTCGCTCGCGCTCGGCGCAGTGATGGCGGTGATCACGGCGCTCGTACTGCTGCGCCAGCCGATCATCAGCCCGCTCCAGGAGGGCCGGCGGCTGATGGACACCGTGGGCTGGGCGGGCCTGCTGCCGCAGATGCTGGCGGCGCTGGGCGCGGTCTTCGCCTTGGCCGGGGTCGGCAAGGTGGTGGGCGATCTCGTCACCACCGCGATCCCCATGGACGGACACCTGGCGGCGGTCGCCGTCTACTGCCTGGGCATGGCGCTGTTCACCATCATCATGGGCAACGCGTTCGCGGCCTTCCCGGTGATGACGGCCGGCGTCGGCCTGCCCTTCCTGATCATCAAGTTCGGCGGCGACCCGGCGGTGGTCTGCGCCATCGGCATGCTGTCGGGGTTCTGCGGCACCCTGATGACGCCGCTGGCCGCCAACTTCAACATCGTGCCCGCCGCCCTGCTGGAACTGAAGGACCGCCATGCGGTGATCCGCGCCCAGATCCCCACGGCCGCGCCCCTGCTGCTCGCCAACATGGTGCTGATGTATGTCCTCGCCTTCCGCTGACCTGACGCCGCAGATCGCCTCGCGCTTCGCCCGCATCGCCCTGGGCCACGTCGCCCGCGAATATCCCAACAAGATGGACCACGTCCTGGAGGGTCCCGGCGACGCGGTGGGGCCTCGCGCGCTGCACCCGATCTTCTACGGCAGCTTCGACTGGCACTCCTGCGTCCACGGCTACTGGACGCTCGCCACGGTGCGGCGGCTGCACCCGGAGATCCCCGAGGCCGCCGCCATCGATGACCTGTTCGCCGGCGCCTTCACGGCGGCGAATGTGGAAGCCGAGCGCGCCTATCTCGACCGCCCGTCCAGCCGGGGCTTCGAGCGACCCTATGGCTGGGCCTGGTTGCTGAGGCTGCAGGCCGAGCTGATGCGCCACGAGGACCAGATCTGGGCGCGCAGGCTCGCGCCGCTGGCCGAAGCCTTCGCCGAGCGTTTCCGCACCTACCTGCCCAAGGCCACCTATCCAGTGCGCACCGGCGTCCACAATTCCACCGCCTTCGCCCTGGCGCTCGCGGCTGACTACGCCAAGGCGATGGAAGACGCCGCCCTCGAAGCCCTGCTGCGCGGCACTGCCCGTTCCTGGTACGGCGACGACCGCGACGCCGCGGCCTGGGAACCCTCCGGCGACGACTTCCTGTCGCCGACCTTGGTAGAGGCGCAGGCCATGCGGACACTGTTGCCGGCGGCGGAATTCCAGGCCTGGTTCTCAGCCTTCCTGCCTGACGCCGCCAAGGGCGCGCCGGCCAGTCTGTTCAACCCCGCCACGGTCAGCGACCGCAGCGACGGCAAGATCGCCCATCTGGACGGCCTCAACCTCAGCCGCGCCTGGTGCTGGCGGGCCATATCCACGAGTCTGGGGCCCGACGATCCTCTGCGGGCGGTGGCCCACGCGGCGGCCGACCGCCACCTGGCGGCCAGCCTGCCCCATGTGGCGGGCGACTATATGGGAGAGCACTGGCTGGCGAGCTTCGCCCTGCTGGCGCTGACGGCCTGATCAGACCTGCTTGTGGATGCGGCTGAGCGCCGCCACCAGGGTCTTCAGTTCGGCGGCGGTGAAGCGGGCCTTGAAGCCGCGCTCGTGCTCGTCGATCGCCTGTTTGGCGTCGATCAGCATCTTCTCGCCGGCCTCGGTGAGATAGAGCTCCTGGCGTCGGCGATCCTCGGTGGAGCGGCGGCGGATCAGGAAGCCGCGCTGCTCCAGGCGGTCGATCATGGCCATCATGGTGGCCCGGTCAGTGCCCAGGGTGGCGGCCAGGTCCACCTGGCTGACGCCCTTGTTGGCGCCGATCAACTGCAGGGTCGCGCACTGCTTCTGGGTCAGGTCCAGGCCCGCCAAGGCGCTGGTGAAGTCCCGATAGACGGCCACGTGCGCCAGCCGCAGATGGAAACCCAAGAGGTCGGGCAGGCCGTCCAGGTCGAGCTTGCCGTCATTGGCCAAGCCCGATTCGGCCGCGAGGAGATCAATGTCGCTCATGTCTCAACGATACCGGGCAAACGACGTGGGACAAACGATTGTTTGCAGTGCAGCGTCGCCGGGCCTAGACGCCCAAATTCGGGTCTCGACGATTAAGTGACGAAGCCGACAGAAGAAACAACTTCACGACAGTCAAGGACGGAGGGCGTACAGCTGGAGTGTTGACCTGTTTTCTCGGTCGATCGCAGAGAATCCTGGCGTCCGGGATCGGACCTGTCGCCCGCCCATGCCCACATCCCTTCAGGGAATCGAAGACGCACAGACGCTTGCCCAAGCGATCGTCGATACGATCCATGAGCCCTTGCTGGTGCTGGACGCGCAGTTCCATGTGCTGGCGGCCAGCCGCTCCTTCTACGCCACCTTCCAGGTCGATCCTGAGCACACCATGGGCCGGCCGCTCTATTCGCTGGGCGATGGCCAGTGGAACATCCCGGCCCTGCGCGTCCTGCTGGAGACCATCATCCCCGAGCGGGCGGCGATGGACGGGTTCGAAGTGGAGCACGACTTCCCGGGGCTCGGGCCCCGCACCATGCTGCTGAACGCCCGCAAGGTGATCTATGAGCGCAGCACCAACACAACCATCCTGCTGGCCTTCACCGACATCACCGCCCGGCGGCTGATCGAGCGGGAGAAGGAGGAACTGCTCGAACGCACAGAGGAGCTTCTGGCCCAGCAGCAGACCCTGTTGCAGGAGATGCAGCACCGGGTCGCCAACAGCTTGCAGATCATCGCCAGCATCCTGATGCTGAAGGCCCGCGCCGTGAATTCCGAGGAGACCCGCCGGCACCTGCGTGACGCCCACCAGCGGGTGATGTCGGTGGCCGAGGTCCAGGCCCATCTCCACGCCTCAGGTGGCGTCGACAAGATCGAGGTGGGCGGCTACCTCACCAAGCTCTGCGCCAGCCTGGCCAAGTCGATGATCGGCGAGGATCAGCCCATCGAACTGAAGGTTGTCGCCGACCATAGCGAGATCGGGTCGGACAAGGCCGTCAGCATCGGACTGATTGTCACCGAGTTGATGATCAATGCGGTGAAATACGCGTTTCCGACGCCCAGAGCCGACGCCCGTGTGCTGATCACCTTCTTCGGCGGCGAAGGCGAAAGCTGGACCTTGACCGTGGCCGACAACGGGATCGGCAAGATCGCCGACCTGCCGCCGAGCAAGCACGGCGGCCTGGGCACCGTGATCGTCGACGCCCTGGTCAAGCAATTGGGCGCCACGTTGGAGGTTCATTCCGTGGAGGGCGTGAGCGTCTGCATCACCCACGCCGCCACGGCCGCGCTCCCGCAGGCCGCCTGACGCCTACTTCTGGCGCGCGTCGTAGGCCTCGAAACTGCCGCCCTCGCGGGCCAGCTTCACCAGCAGATCGGCGGGTTTCCAGTAGTGGCCCAGCAGCTTGTGATAGTGCTCCACCCGCTCCAGCACATGGGCCAGGCCGAGGGTGTCGCCGTAGAACATCGGGCCGCCAAGATGGCGCGGGAAGCCGTAGCCCGAGGTCCAGACCACATCGATGTCCTTGGCGCGATAGGCGATCCCCTCATCGAGAAGCTGGGCGCCGACGTTCACCAGCGGCAGCATGCAGCGTTCCTGGATCTCGGCGTCGGTGATCTTGCGCGACGCGATCTTGCGGTCGGCGGCGAGCTGGGCGATCAGGGCCTCGGTGGCCGGGTTCGGGTGCGCGGTGCGATCGCCCGGATGATAGAGGAACACGCCCTCGCCGGTCTTCTGACCGAACTTGCCCTGGGCGGCCAGCGCGTCGGAAACCACAAAATAGGGACCGGGCCGCGTCTGGTGCTTGAAGAGCTCCTCGCGGACCTTGTAGCCCACATCGACCCCCGCCATGTCGTTGACCTTGTTAGGACCCATGGCGAAGCCGAGCGCCTCAACGGCGGAGTCGATCTGGGCCGCGCCGGCGCCTTCCAGCAGCAGTTGTTCGGCCTCGCGGAAATAGCCCTCCTGCATCATCCGGTTGCCGATGAAGCCGAAGGCGTCGCCGGAGACCACGCCGATCTTCTTCAGCTTGCGGGCGATCTCCAGGCTGGTGACCAGGGTCTGGGAGGAGGTCGCCCCGCCCCTGACGATCTCCAGCAGACGCATGACGTGGGCCGGTGAGAAGAAGTGCAGGCCCACCACCTTCTCCGGACGATTGGTGACGGAGGCGAGCTCAGTCACGGAAAGCGTCGAGGTGTTGGAGCCAAGAATGGTGTGGGGCGGGGTGACCTTGTCCAGTTCGGCGAGGATCTTCTTCTTGAGGTCCATGTCCTCGAACACCGCCTCGATGACGACGTCGGCGCCCTTGGCGTTCTCCAGGCCCACGGCGCCGGTGATCAGACCCATGCGCTGCTCCAATTCGGCAGGCGTCATACGGCCCCGCTGGACGGTGACCTCATAGTTGCCGCGCACGACGGCGATGCCCCGGTCCAGAGCCGCCTGACTGACGTCGATCAGCACGGTGGGGACGCCGGAATTGGCCAGGCTCATGGCGATGCCGCCACCCATCGTGCCGGCGCCGACGACAGCGGCGGCGCGGATAGGCTCGGGGTCCATGGCGGGAAGGCCGGGGATCTTCCCGACCTCACGCTCGGCGAAGAAGATGTGGCGCAGGGCCAGGCCCTCGCGGTCCTTCAGCGAGGCCTGGGAGATGACGTCCTCCGCCTTCAGGCCGTCACCCAGCGGCAGCTTGGTAGACGCCTTGATGGCTTCGAGCGTCCGGAACTGGGTGGTGCGGCCCTTCAGCGCCCGGGCCTGGCTGGCCAGGTAGGCTTCGATCTCGGAATCGGAGAAGCCGGCTGTGTCCACGGCGCGGTCGCCAGTGCGCCGCACGGGCGCGCCTTCGTCGACGAGCTGCTGGGCGTAGGTGAGACCACCCTCGATGGGCGAGCCTTCGATTATGGCGTCAATGACCCCCAGCGCCTTAGCCTTGGCGGCGTCGATGGGCGCGCCGGCGATCATCATTTCCAGGGCGGCGCGCGCGCCGATCAGGCGCGGCATGCGCTGGGTGCCGCCGGCGCCCGGGACGATCCCGAGCGTGATCTCCGGCATTCCCATGCGGGCGTCAGCCACCGCCACGCGGTAGTGGCAGGCGAGCGCCGTCTCCAGACCGCCGCCCATGGCCGTGCCGTGCAGGACGGCCACCACCGGTTTCGGCGAGGCCTCCAGGCGATCGAGGGTGTCGTAATAGGTGGGCGCCTCAATGGCCCCGTTCAGCTCATTGAGATCAGCGCCCGAGAGGAAGGTGCGGCCGGCGCAGGCCAGCAGGATCACCTTCACGGCCGGTTCCCCCAGCGCCTTGTCCAGGGCCTTCCAGACCCCGTCGCGGACGCTGACATCGATGGCGTTCACCGGGGGCCGGTCGATGACGATCACGCCGACGTCGCCACGGACGTCGAAGCTGACGGTGCTGCTCATGAAGGCTCCCCAGGGTCGCTTATTGTAAGCTAGGCAAATGGTTTCTATTGCTGCCTAACATTGCGACGCAGGACCTAGCAAGCCTTGACCGGCGTCCCCTGCGCGATCACCGCGCGAGCCTTGCGATAGATGGCCTCCGCGGGCGCGCCGTACTGCGCCAGCCGGCGCGCGCTCCTCAGCGCCTCGGCGTCATAGGCCGCGTCGAACCGCGCCTGCTCGGCAGGGTCGACGGTTAGGATAGACATCCCCTCGGTCTCGGCCTCGGCCTCGCGGACCTCGCGGGCGAGCGCCGCCTGCCAGACCGGCGTGGCCTCGGTCAGGATCCTGCGCAGGTCAGGGCTCAGCGCGTTCCAGCACGTGTCGGACATCGCTCGGGCCGGATAGGCGCCGCGGGCGACCTGCAGCAGGGATAGGTGCCGGGCCACCTCGTTGAAGTGCAGGGACTTCACCGCGTCGGCGGGCGCTACGACACCGTCCACCACCCCCTTGGAGATGGCCGAATAAACCTCCCCCATCGGCATGGGCGCCACGTCGACCCCCCAGGGACTGCAAGACCGGGGTAAGTTCGCTGGGCGCGCGCAGGCGCAGGCCCCGAAGGTCGGCCAAGCCCCGCACCGGTTTGTCACGGGTCAGCACATTGGGCAGGTTGCCGCCCTGGATCGCCAGGACGTGGACGCCCCCTGGGTCTTCATCACGTGCATGCCCGAGCGCATATAGATGGGCGTGATCAGCGCGATGTCGCCGACAACGCCCATGTGGCCAGTCGGCCCCTGCGGGCCGGCTTCGACCTGCCGGGAACGGACCGTCAGGCGGCCACCCTCAATCTCGGCTTCGACCTGGGCCGCCCCCGACGCTTGGCCAGCACACCGAAGAGATCCTGGCGAACCTGGGCTACGACGCGGCGAGAGTCACCGCGCTCAAGGCGTCCGGCGCGGTCTAGCCGGCAGCGAAACGCCGCCCGCATCACACAGGCGGCGCTGCCCTGTTCTTAGGCGCCTATTTCTTCTTGGCGGCCTGCACCTCGATCTCGGCCATCATGCCAGGCGCCACCAGGGCGGCGACCTGCATGGTCACGCGGGCCGGCTTGTTGGGCTGCTCAGCCGAACCGAAGAACTGCTTGTAGCCCTCCATCATGCCGCCGAAGTCCATCTTACCGTCCTTGGCCGGGTCACCCACGAGGTAGACGCGCATCATCACCACGTCGCCCATGGTGTAGCCTTGGCCCTTCAGGACCTCCTCGATCCTTTTCATGACCCCGATGGTCTGGGTCTTGGTGTCGCCGAACTCCACCGGGGTCCCGGCGGGCGCGCCGGCGTTCAGCGCCGGCGGCGTCATGCCGCTCACATAGATGGTGTCGTAGCCAGCGGGCACGACAGCGGCCTGCAGAATGGCGCCGGTGGGCGTCCCCACCCGCACGATGCCGTCGGCCGCGAAGGCGGGCGCGGCAGCGGCCAGAACAGGCAGGAGGGCGGCCAGGATCAGTCTGCGCATCGGAAGGTTTCCTTCATGTGGACGCCGGCGGTCGGCGGATCGACTCCACCTTGGGTCAGGCGGGCGATGATGTTCAAGCCATGCCGTTCGCCGCGACGCGCGTTCCGATGACGTCGAGCACCCCAAATCGCCCGAAAAAGACCCTGACTGACTAAAGCGCGGGCAGGCGCCGCTCAGTTACTTTGCAGTCATCGCACCCACCCATAGAGTCGATACCTGTTTTCGACGACCGGGTGTTCGGAATTTTGGCGTCTTGGTGGGACCTTATGCCCTAATATCGCGCATAATCAGCGCTGAACACACAAAATATGGCGAGACCGTGATGCCTCGCCCTCGTCTCGTTGACAGAGAGTAGGATTCGTGTGGACGTCTTACTGTCAGATTAATCCTTACGAAGAACTCGTACGGATGACATTTGAAGAATTTCAAAAAATAGAAACGAAAGAGGAAACGGCCATACGGGCGATCTCAATTTTTGCGCGAGGTCATCGGTATGAGTATCTCAACTACAGATTATCACCCTGATACGATCGTTATGGTCGGGCATCTCGCGGTCATCCTCGCGAATCTTGAGTAAATCACATCTGAAAATTCTGGACGAATACCTGGGATTAAGGGCCAAAGCCCAACCCCGGAGCGTCCGCAAACATCCCGGCGCCTGAGCACACAGGCGCGCGGGGAACCTTGCGGCCGATTTGAGCCGTGAATGATGAGGGGGCCTCTCAAGATGAAATCCAACACCCGCAACGCATGGCTGGCGAGCGTCTCTCTCGCCTCTGTCCTGATCGCAGGGGCCGCTTCGGCCCAGACCCTGGCCGCCGGGACGGCCGAAGTCGATGAAGTCATCGTCACCGGCACGCGCCAGACGGGCCTGAAGGTCGAAGACAGCGCCGCGCCGGTTCAGGTGGTCGACACCGCCGCCCTGACCCGGACGGGCCAGACCGACCTGCGCGTCGGCCTCGCCAACCTGGTCCCCTCCTTCAACGCTCAGGCGTTCGGAGGAGACACCGCCAACCTAACCCTTTCGGCGCGCCTGCGCGGCCTGTCTCCCAACCACGCCCTGGTGCTGATCAACGGCAAGCGCCGGCACACCACCGCCAACTTCGCCGTCCTGTCGGGCGCCTATCAGGGTGCGGCGGCCACCGACCTCAGCTTCATCCCCATGGCCTCCATCGGCCGGATCGAAGTCCTGACCGACGGCGCGGCCGCCCAGTACGGCACCGACGCCATCGCCGGCGTCATCAACGTCATCCTGAAGAAGGCGGATGCGGGCGGCTCGATCTCCGCCACCGGCGGTGAATACATGGACGAGGGCGGCAAGACCGCCGCCATCTCCTTCAACATCGGCGTCGCGCCCACCGAGAACAGCTATCTGAACCTGACCGCCGAGACCAAGTACCACGGCTTCAGCAACCGAGGCTTGGCCGACCAGCGCGTGTCCAACCCAGCCAGCCCGAGCTACTCGGCGGCCCACTTCGCCTATGAAAGCACCATCCCGGGCTTCCCCAACCTCAACCTGATTTCCGGCGACGCCGAGTATCGGTTGAGCAACCTGGCCTATAACGGCGGCGTCTCGATCACCGACGACCTCGAGGTCTATTCCTTCGGCTCCTACGGACACAAGGACGCCTCGGCCTACGAAAACTACCGCCGCTACAACCGCGTCCAGGGCAAGCAGGGCGCCGCCGACCGGCCCTATCCCCTCGGCTTCAGTCCGCGCGAGCGCATCATCGAAGACGACTATGCCGGCACCATCGGCATCTCGGGTGTCGCCGCTGGCTGGAACTTCGATCTGAGCTCCACCTACGGCGTCGATGAAATCGAGGTCCGCGTCGAGGACTCCATCAATGCCAGCCTCTACGCCGACACCTCGACCCTGACGGCAAGGGGCTTCTCGCCTACCTCCTTCCACGCCGGGTCCTGGACCACCACCCAGCTGACCAACAACCTCGACATCTCCAAGGAGTTCGAGGTGGGTCTGGCGACTCCGCTGGCTGCGGCCTTCGGTTTTGAAAACCGGCACGAAACCTACGAGATCGGCGCCGGAGAACCCGGTTCGCGTTACAAGGAAGGCTCGCAATCCTATCCCGGCTTCGCGCTGACCGACGCCGGCAAGCACAGCCGCGACAGCTGGGCGATCTATGCCGACCTGGCGGTCTCCCCCGTCGAGGCCCTGCAGATCGACGCCGCCATCCGCTACGAACACTTCAGCGATTTCGGCGAAACCACCGTCGCCAAGCTGACCGGCCGCTACGATTTCAACGACTATGTTGCGGTCCGCGGGACGGCCAGCACCGGCTTCCGCGCCCCGACCCTGGCGGAGTCCTTCTATTCCGCCACCAACGTGTCTCCGACCTCGGCCTTCGTGCAGCTGGCGCCCAACTCGCCGGCCGCCCGTCTGCTGGGCATCGACGCCCTGAAGCCGGAAGAATCCACCAACTACAGCGTCGGCATCGTGGCTCACCCGATCCCGGCCATGACCCTGACCCTCGACGCCTACCAGATCGAATTGAAGGACCGCATCTTCGGCTCCAGCGCGCTCTACGGCACCCGCAACGGCGTCCTGGCTTCTCCCCAGGTGTTGGCCGCGATCATCGCCAACGGCAACGTGCTTGACCCCACCGTCACCACCACCGGGATCAACATCTTCTCCAATGGCCTCGACACCCGCTCGCGCGGCGTCGATCTGGTCATCTCCTATCCCACCGACCTGGGCGAATACGGGCGGATCGATTGGAGCCTGAGCGGCAACTACAACACCACCAAGGTCACCAAGGTGAAGGCGCCGCCGGCGGCGCTCACCACCCCCAGCGTTCCCTATCCGGCGGGTCAGACCCTGTTCGCCGGCAACGCCAGGGACCTGTTGGAAAAGGCTTCTCCGAAGTACAAGGTCGGCCTGAACGCGCTTTATTCCTTCGGCGCGCTGACGGTGAACCTGACCGAAACCGTCTATGGCAAGTCCTCGTCGCTCTCGGACCCCGGCACCGGCCCGCTCCAGCAGACCTCGATCGGCACAACCGCCATCACCGACCTGGAAGTTTCCTACCAGTTCGTTGATGCGGTCACCGTCTCGATCGGCGCCAACAACCTGTTCAACAAGTATCCGGACAAGCTCTCGGCTCAGTTCCAGGCCGCCTGCGTCGCCTCCGGCAGCGGCTGCGTGGGGCAGTATCCGAGCTACTCGCCGTTCGGCATCAACGGCGGCTACTATTACGGCCGCGTGACCTACGCCTTCTAACCCAGGCCTTCGGAGAGCGTGGAAGGGCGGCCCAAGGGCCGCCCTTTTTCGTAGGCGACCCCCTAGACCAGGGTCTTGCCCATGCGGATCAGAGGCACCTTGAATCCCGTCGAGGTCTCGGCCTCAAAATGCTCGAGGGTGCGATAACCGGTGGCGCGGTAGAGGGGCTCGCCCGAAAGTGTCGCAGCCATCTCGCAGCGCCCGAAGCCTTCTGCGGCGGCGGCGGCCTCGCAGGTGTCCAGGATCAACTTACCCACGCCACGACGCGCGAAGTCGGGATGGGTGTACATCGCCCGGATACGGGCGGGTTCGGTGGCCGGGTCCACCAGCCCGGAGTCCCGGCCCGCGCTGTGATCACCGCCGAACAGGGTGGCCCGCCGACTCCAGCCGCCGCAGCCGGCGATCCGGCCACCGGCCTCCACCACGAAATAGGTGCCGTCCTCGATCAGCTGAGTGTCCAGACCCATGATCTCGAAGGAGGCCGCGACCCCCTCCGGCGGCAGATAGGCCGCCAGATGGATGCGGATCGCCTGCTCCATCAGGGCGCGCAAGGTCTCGATGTCGGCCGGAACCGCCGGACGGACGGTCAGCATTCCGCGCGGCGCGGCCAACACCGCGTGGGCGGCGTAGCGGCGGTTCAGAAGAGCGACGGCCACCCCGTGCTCCAGACGATCGAGCAGCCAGGCCGGCAAGGTCACCGTGCGCTTGTCAGGCTTCCAGGCGAAGGCTCCAGCCTCGTCAGCGTCCCGCAGCAGCTTCAGCACATGGGCCCGCGACACGCCATGCCGCCGGGCGAGATCTGCGACCGAGACCGGCGCCGCGCCACGCCCCGAGGCCAACTGTCCGGCCACCAGGTCCGACAGGATCGCCAGGCCCGCGTCCCGCTGCGCGAACAACAGAAGTTCAGGACCGAGGCCCGGGTAGGTGAGGGGTGGATTGACGCTGGCGCTGGCCAGGATTCGGCGGGAAAAATGGAAGAAGTCCGCGCCGTCCATCAGCGGCATCACCGCCGCCGATGGGGGGTCGACCAGGGCCAGCGCCTGGAGCCCGTGGCGCAGATAGTCCCGGAACCAGCTCAGATAGTCCTCGCTGAAACCGTAGCGGATCGAGAGCCCCGAGCTCCTGGCCAGCGGAATTAGCGCGCCGCGCTGGCGCATCAGGGCCAGGTAGCTCTCCACCCGGCCGGCGCTGCAAATGCCGGACTCCACGCACATCCGCGTGAGACGGCCCGCGGTCAGGCCTTCCTCGGTGTCGTGGAGGCATAGGGCTAGGGTGCCGATGGTCTGGCTGCCGCGATCCTTGAACAGGGTGCGAAGCGGTCCCAGCGTCAAGGCGGGCTGGGCGGTATGTTCGGCGGCCAGAAAGGCGGCGGGGAAATTGGGATGAGCCCGCATCTCTGCGATCTCCTCGAGGCTCAGTCGCGGTGGCCATCCGCCCAGATCGAACGGGTCCTCAAAAACATTGCTAGTCGGCATACCCGCCCTCCACTCGCTCAACAGGCGAAACCCCGCAACGCTGACGAGCGAATCCCTTCCCAAAATTCGCCAATTGCCGGTTGCGAAGCCAGACCCCTGAATAACAGGGGTAGATTTAGCCGTCTTGGGAACTCCCCTGGGGCGGGGTGTCGGGGGTTAGCTTCATGCCGGAACGGACGCAGACGCTGCTGCGGCTGGCGCAGGCGCTTGCGGTTCTGCGCGAACGCCTCCTGGCAGACGCCGCCGACCCCGCCGCCGCGGCGGCCCTTCGCCAGCAGCTTTCCGGGACACTCGCCGAGCTGTCGGCCCTCCGCCGCCTGGTGGGTGGCAGCCCCGCCACCGAGGCGAATCAGCGGCTCTACCTGGCTCTGGAGGCCCTGGAAATCGCAGTTCGCAATCTGCCGTCAGGCGCTGTGGTCTCGATCTCCCGACCTGCCGCCCGTCGGGCGCGACGCCTCGACGAGACCGCGCGAAGGCTCATCGCCCGGGCCGCAGCCGTCGCCCTGCTGATGAACGCCGTCAGCCCCCTGGCCGCCGCCGCCGCGCCCGGCGCCAATCTCGACATCACCAACGCGACCCCAGCGACCGCCGCCAGCGGCCTCGTCGCCCAATCGCGAGCCTTCACCTTCAACCGGGTGGGTGAGCGCAACAACGCCCAAAGCCGCCTGACCTTTGCGACTCAGGCCCTGGCCGCCATCAACGGCGACACCAGCCCGGCGGCCACCGCCGCTCTCTTCAGCTTCCACTGCCAGGTCAATCTCGGCGCCTGCATCTTCGGCGGCGGCGTCCCCGACAAGACCAAGCTCGCTCCCTACGTGCTGGGCTATATCGCTGTCCAGACCAACGCCCTGACCTATCTCGACGCGCCGCCCCAACCGGAGGAGATGCTCGACACCCTGACCGGGACCATCCGGGCGGCCAGCCAGGGAAGCGGGGCCTTCAGCTTCGGTGATGGGGAGCCGGGGGGAACCGTCAACCTGAGCAACACCGCCGCTGTCGGCGCCACCGGCGACTATTCTGCGGGCTTGCTGGCGAAGTCCCTGGGCGGCGCCGGCGTCTGGAGCATCAATCTCGGGCTCTTCGACCTTCCCGTCTACACCAATGGCGGCGCGGGCGGCCCGGTGACCGTCGACAACCGCGCGGCGATCACGACGGGCGGCGTCAGCTCGCCCGCCATCGCCGCGCTCAGCATCGGCGGCCTTGGCGTGCAGGGGGGCCGTGGCGGTGAGGTCTCCGTGGTCACGACCGGCGGGCTCACCACCTCCGGGTCCGGCGCCCACGGCGTGCTGGCCGAGAGCGTCGGCGGCCGGTCCATCAATGACAGCCCCAACATCACCGGCGGCGTCGCCGGGCGCATCCTGGTCACCATCAAGTCCGCCATCGTCACAACTGGAACCAAGGCCTATGGCGTGCTCGCCCGCAGCCTGGGGGGCGAGGGCTCGCGCGGCGACAGCGCCTCAGGCGTCGATGACAGCTCCAACGCCGGGGGCCGCGGCGGCGACTCAGGCGCCGTGCGCGTCGACATTACCTCCGGTGGCGCCATCACCACCTCGGGCGACGGCGCCCACGCGGTGGCGGGCTTCAGCCTCGGCGGCCAGGGCGGACAGGGCGGCGGCGGAAACAACGCCTATGCCGGCGCCACCGGCGGTGACGGCGGCCTGACCGGCGACGTCACCCTCACCAACGCTGGAACTCTCAAGACCTCCGGGGACCGCGCCTACGGCATGCTGGGCCAATCCCTGGCGGGCAAGGGCGGCGACGGCGGGGACGGCGACTCGATCTTCGTAGGCCAGGGCGGCAAGGGCGGGGCCTCGGCCCCCGGCGGCGTCATCACCATGACCAACACCGGGACCATCGCCACCAAGGGCCAGGAGTCCTACGGCATGTTCGGCCAGAGCCTGGGCGGGGTCGGTGGCGACGGCGGCTCCTCCGACGGGGTCTTCTACTCCGACGCCGGCAACGGCGGCACGGCGGAGTCGGCCCGCTGCAGGGTCTATTTCGTCTGCCCCAACGGCGGCACGGTGACCCTCAGCAACATGGGGACCATCACCACGCAGGGCGCGCGCGCCCACGCCATGTTCCTGGAAAGCATCGGCGGCGGCGGCGGCAACGGCGGCTCGGCCGGTGGCTGGATCAGCGTCTCGGGCGGCTCCGGCGGCGACGCCGGCAATGGCGGCCTGGTGACGGCGACCAACGCCAAGGGCGGCGCCCTCACCGTCTCGGGCCAGGGCGCTTC
>NZ_JBBKVV010000090.1:0-29706 GCF_037968635.1 Phenylobacterium sp. | reverse complement strand
GGGCTCGAAGAAGCCCACCGAGTCCTTGCGGGCATACTGCGCCACCACCAGGGTCACCGGGCGCTGGCCGACACCGTGGACCGCCTGGCCCGCGACGGGCGCCCGGTGACCCTGGTGGTGGCGCAGTATGCCCGCAAGGACTCGGTGGGCTTCTTCGAGCCCCTGAAGCGGCTGAACGCCCGGGTGATCGCCACGACGTTTGAGTCCACCACGGCGCTGTCGCCGGAGGATCTGGCCGCCGCCGCGGTTCAGGCGGGGCTGACGGCGGAGACCGCTCCGGACGTGACGACGGCCACGACGATGGCGCTCGCCGTCGAGGGGCCCGCCCCGCACGTGATCATCTGCGGCGGCCTGCACTTCGCCGGCGAGGTCCTGGCGCTGAGCCCCGACACCTGGCCGACCTGATCGATCCCAGCCCTCCTCATCCGCTCATCCCGGCGAAGGCCGGGACCCAGATGAAACCCGCTTCGATCTCATGCGCGCCTCAACAGCCGGTGGGATCAACGCCTACCGCTCCAGATGAATCTGGGTCCCGGCCTTCGCCGGGATGTGCGGCGGTTGGACTTGCACAGCCATGCCATCTCGTTCTAGTTTTGTTCTGAACGGGAGAAGCTGATGTCCGACGTCCTCGACCGCGCCCGGGAGTTCCTGCTGCGCAACGGCCGGCTGCTGGAACGGCGGCTGTTCGAGCATCATTTCGAGGGTGGCTCGGCCGAACCGGTGGTTCGGGCGCTGGCGGCCTATCAGGGCCGCGACGGCGGGTTCGGGTCGGCCCTGGAGCCCGACAAGCGCGATCCCCACAGCCAGCCGGTGGATGTGCAGATCGCTTTCGAGATTCTGGATGAGGTCGACGCCTTCGATCCGCTGACCGTCGGCCGGGTCTGCGATTGGCTGTCGAGCGTCGCCACCCCTGAGGGCGGCCTGCCCTTCGCCCTGCCCAGCGTGAACGCGTCGCCGCACGCCGTCTGGTGGAAGGTGGAGGGGGCGCAGCCGCCCGCCGACATCAACCCGACCGCGGCCATCGTCGGCCTGTTGCGCAAGCATGGGATCGAACATCCATGGGTGGCCCGGGGCGAGGCCTTTTGCTGGTCGGTGGTGGAGAGCTCGCAGACCGAGCAGTTCCACGACCTGATGCCGATGATCGCCTTCCTGGAGCATACGCCCGACCGGACACGCGCGCAGGCGGGGTTGGCTGGGCTCGCCGCGCGCATCCCCGGACTGGTGGAGCTGGACGTGGGCGCCGTGGGCTATGTGAAGAAGCCGCTGGATTGGGCGCCGGGCCCTGGCAGCTTCTGCCACAAGCTGTTCTCACCCGAGGTGCTGGGTCATCACCTGGCGGCGCTGGAGGCCCGGCAGGCCGACGACGGCGGCTGGCCGATCAGCTGGGAGACGGTGGGGCCAGGACCGCAGCTGGAATGTCGCGGGGTGATGACCGTGGCGGCGCTGAAGACCCTGAAGGCCTACGGGGCGCTGTAGAAACTCAAGCTGTCATCCCGGTTTCCGCGAAGCGGAACACCGGGATGACACAGAGGGATGCGGGGACCTAGATCCCGGCTTCGTTCAGCCACTCGACGATCTTCTGCTTGGGCATGGCGCCCACCTTCATCGAGGCCATCTGGCCGTCCTTGAAGAGCATCATCGTCGGGATGCCGCGCACGCCATAGCGCGAGGGCGTGGTGGGGCTTTCCTCGATATTCAGCTTGGCCACGGTGACCTGGGCGCCCAGTTCGGCGGCGATCTGCTCCAGGGCCGGGGCGATCTGCTTACAGGGGCCGCACCATTCGGCCCAGAAATCGACCAGCACAGGCTTGCTGGACTGCAGGACGTCCTTTTCGAAGGACTCGTCGGTGACCGCTACGGTGCTCATCAAAAGCTCCTAAAATTCGTTGCAGGCTCAACGGATGAGCCGCGATGTTCGATCCGCCACATAGGCGGGGTTTGTGCAGGTATCAACCTGCGCGGCCAAGCTCGGCAAGGGTTTGATCGATAAGTAATTCTGGGATCGCCATCAGCTTGGGCCCGTCGGTCCACACCAGGGCGGCCTCGATGGCCCGTCCGGGGAAGACTTCGGCCAGGACGGCGGCATAGATGGCCATCTGGCGCAGATAGGCCGGGTCGGCGTCCTCGATGCGGTCCGGCGAGGGGCGGTTGGTCTTGAAGTCGGCCACCAGCACCCGGTCGGGAAGGACAACGAGCCGGTCGATTCGCCCCGAAATGGCCAGGCCTGCGGGCAGTTTGGCGGCGGTTCCGGCCAGGGCCACCTCGGCGCGGCTGCCGGGCCCGAACACCTCGGCGAAGCGGGGATCGTTCAGAACCCCCAGCGCCGCGGCGGTCATCTCGGCGCGCTGGTCGTCGGTGAGGTCGCGCTCGCGGGCCAGCAGGCGCAGGGCGGCGGCGGGGCGGTCAGGCACGGCGAGGTCGGGCAGGACCTGCAGCAGGCGGTGGATCAGGTCGCCGCGCCGGAAGCGGCCCAATCCTTGGACAGCGGCGAGCGGTGAGGCGGCCGGGGTGGCGGCGTCCTCCCCCAGCTGGGACGGCGAGGCGTAGCGGGCGTGGGGCTCGGTGATGGCTTCGGCCTGGGTCCAGGCCGGCGCGGCCTTGGTGACGACGGCGCTGTCGGCGGCCTTGCCCAGGGCGACGGGATCGGGGCCGAAACGCAGGATCTGCATCTCGCCGCTGGCGGCCACGCGTTTGTGCGGGCTGACCTGGGCGTGGTCGAAGGCGGCGGTGAGCGCGCCCCACCAGCCCTTGATGTTCTCCTCCCGCGCATTGGCGGCGACCCGGCCGCACAACACCAGCCGGTCGCGGGCCCGGGTGAGGGCGACATAGAGCAGGCGGTAGGCCTCGTCCTCCTCGCGAACGCCGCGCCGCCCGCGAGGAGGACGAGGCCTCGCAGTCCCCCTTGGCGGTGGCGCACCACAGGAAGCCGCCGGCCTCGGTCTCCAGCAGCGGCGTGCCGCGCGCGCCGCGGCTGAGCGTGGTCTCGGGCAGGAAGACGATGGGGGCCTCCAGGCCCTTGGCGCCGTGGGCGGTCATGACGCGGACCTCGTCACGGCCGGCCTCCATCTCGCGCTTGACGGTGATGTCGAGGCTGGCGAAGGCGGCGGTCAGGCTCTCCAGGTCCTCGATCCCCCGGCTCTCGGCGGCCAGGACCTGGGCCAGGAACTCGTCGAGGGCGTCCTCGGCCTCGCTCCCCAGGCGCTTCAGCAGGCGCAGGCGCATGGAGCGGCCGGCGGCGTCGCGGCCGCCCAGCAGACGGGAATAGAACTCGAAGGGCCGGCGCTCGCGGGCCTCCTCCAGCAGGCGGGTGAGCAGGGCGTGGGCGGCGGTCCACTCCGGGCGTTCTTCGGACCGCGCGGTCAGGGCCTGCCACAGGGTCAGCGGCGCGCGGCCCTTCGCCAGGGCGTAGAGGCTGTCGTCGGAGAGGTCGCAGAACGGGCTGCGCAGCAACGCCGCCAGGGTCAGGTCGTCGGCGGGGAACAGGGCGAAGCGGGCGACGGCCACCAGGTCGTCGAAGATGATGTGCTCCGACAGGGCCAGGCGGTCGGCGCCGGCGACGGGGATCTTGGCGTGCTTCAGCGCCCGCAGGATCTCCTCGAACAGCGCCTTGCGGCGGCGGACCAGGATCAGGACGTCGCCGGGACGGGCGGGGCGCCAGGCCTTGGCGTCCTTGTCGAAGAGGCCGTCGCCGCGCGCCAGCAGGGCTGCGATCTCGCCGGCGATGCGGGCGGCCAGGCGCTTGTTGGCGCTGGCCTCGGTCTCCTGGTCGAGGGGGGCGTCCCAGGCCTCGCGGATGTCGCCCTTCTCCTCCCGCTCCAGGGGCCAGATGTCGACGCAGCCGGCGTGGTCGACCCGGCGCGGGGTGTGGACGATGGGCTCGGCTAGCGCGCGCGGTAGGATCGCGACCGCGAGTTCAGGGGTCGAGAAGGTCGCGTCGACGAACGTGAGCACCTGGGGCGTCGAACGCCACGAGTCCAGGAGATCAACCTTCTCGAAACGGAAGCCGGCGCCGGTGGCGCGATCCCTGTGGAATTCGAACTGCTCCATCAGCAGCTCGGGCCGGGCGCCCTGGAAGGAGTAGATCGACTGCTTCTCGTCGCCGACCACGAACATGTTGCGCTCCAGGCGGGTGGCCGTGGGGACCCCGGCGCCGGAAAAGAACTCGCCGGCCAGGGAGCGGACGATGGCCCACTGGTCCGGCGCGGTGTCCTGGGCCTCGTCCACCAGGATGTGGTCGATGCCGCCGTCCAGCTTGTAGAGCACCCAGGCCGCGGCGGGGCTGTCGGCCACCAGGTCGCGGGTCTTCTCGATGAGGTCGGAGAAGTCCAGCGCGCCGTAGCTGGCCTTCTCCATGGCGTAGGCGGTCAGATAGGCGTTGGCGAGGATGAGCGCCCCTTGCGTGTCCACCGCCACCTGGGCGGCGCGGCGGTAGGCGCGGGCCTCTTCCAGGGCCTCCTGGTCGGCCAGCAGGCCTGAGCGCAGGGGTTCATGGGCCTTCAGGCCGCTGGTCTTGGCGACCCAGGTGGCGGGGGTCCCCTCGCCCTTGTCGGTGAACAGGCAGGCCAGCGCGCCCTGGAAAGTGGGCTCGGCGGCCAGGGCTAGGAGCGCCAGGCCGTTCTTGGCGTCGGCCTTGCCGCCCTGGGCCAGCACCTCGGCGGCCTCGCGCCAGCTGCGCAGGTTCAGCGCGGCGACGGCGCGCAACGCGACGGCCTCAGGATCGACGGGCTCGGGGAAGCCGCAGACCTCCCAGACATCGGCCACCGCGCCCGGCAGGCCGCCGGTGCGCCCAAGATATGCGGCCAGGCGCCCGCGAGCGTTCTCGAAGGCCCCGAACATCGACTGGAAGCTCTGGAAGTCCAGGGCCACGGAGAAGCGGGCATAGGCTTCGGCCACGAGGCCTTCGCCTTTCAACGCAAGCCGCGCGACGGCCTTGCGGGCGGCGTCGGCGATGGCGGCGCTGGCGGCGTCGTCCATGACCCGGAAGCCAGGGGAGACGCCGGCCTCCAGGGGGAAACGGCGCAGCAGCTTTTCGCAGAAGGCGTGGATGGTCTGGATCTTCAGGCCGCCGGGGGTCTCGAGCGCGCGGGCGAAGAGGGCGCGGGCCGCTGACAGGCGGATGTGGTCGTAGTCGGCGATGGGCCGGCCCTCGAGGTCCGACAGGGCCTGGCGCAGGCGGGCGTCGTCGCAGACCGACCAGTCGCCCAGCAGGCCAAACAGCCGGCGCTGCATCTCGGCGGCGGCGGCCTTGGTGTAGGTGACGCAGAGGATGGTGGCGGGTTCGGCCCCGGCCAGCAGCAGTCGGGCGACCCGGTCGATCAGGGTCTTGGTCTTGCCCGAGCCCGCATTGGCGGTGACGAAGGCCGAGAGCTCAGGATCAGCGGCGACGCGCTGCGGATCAACCTCGCGGGTCGGGAAGGGGATGACGGTCACTCGCCCTCCTCGTCGCCGCTGGTGGACCATTCGAACACCCGGGCCAGGTGGTCATAGTCGCTGATGTGGGTCTTCACGAACTGCGGGGCCGAGCGCGACAGGTAGGGCTGGGCCGGGTCGTCGAAGCGGGCCACCAGCTTGCCCAGGCCGTCGAGGGCGGCCCGCGCGGCTTCCTCGCTCTCCTCGCCAGCGGCGGCGCGGGTCTCCTCGCGGCCGGCGGGCTTGCGGCCGGTGACCTCCAGATAGGTCAGGTCGCCGGGCATGGGGCGGCCGAGGGTCGGGAAGCCGCCATAGGCCAGGATGGCGGCGGTCAGGGTGAGCTGCGGCGAGAATCCGGTGTCGACCACCTTCTGGGAAGGCGCCTTGCCGGTCTTGTAGTCGAGGATGTGGCCGTAGCCGTCGGGGGTGATCTCGATGCGGTCGGCCCGCGCGTTGACCTTGAAGAGGCCGCCGGGCGCATGGATCTCCAGCTCCCCCTTGAGTTCGACATGGATGGTGCGGCCGTCGGCGCGGCGGCGGCGCTCCAGGTCGGCGACCCACAGGGCGGCCTCGCGGGCCAGCGCGCTCTCGCGGGCCAGGGCCTCGTGGGGCATGCCGGCCTCTTCCAGGGCGGTGACGTACATCGCCTCGAAGATCGGCGCGGCGTCAGGCGGCACGTCCACCGGATGGGCTTCGGCGAAGCGTTCGAAGGCCTTGTGGATGGCGGTGCCCCGGGCGCGGGCCTCCACGGCCTCGTCGGGACGCTCCAGCGGGTAGAGCTGCAGGATGTCGCGGGCCCAGACGGCGTAGGGGTCCCGGGTCAGGGCCTCGACCCGGGTGACCGCCATCTCGCGCGGGCGGTCGGCGACCGGGGGGCGCGGGGCAGGGCGTGTGGCGGGCGTGTAGTCGGTCGCCGCGTCCAGGGACCTCGCCCAGTCCAGGATTTCCGGACGGGTGGGCAGGACGACGCCGGCGCCGCGCGCCAACGTCTCCAGCCGCCAGAGCCAGCGGGACTTCACGGCTGGCGCGCCTTCGCGGCGCTCGGAATGCAGCAGGATCACCTCGGGCGCGCAGGCGGCCTGGGCGAAGTCGTGGGCGGCCAGGCCCACGCGGCGTTCGGGCGGCGGCAGGCCGAGCGCCTCGCGCATCGGCCGCGACAGGAAGGGGTCAAGCGCCGCCCCCTGGGGCCAGACGCCCTCCTCCAGGCCGGCCACGATCAGCCGGTCGGCGCGGGTCAAGCGGGCCTCGATGGCGCCGAGGATGCGCAGGCGCGGATGGGTGGCTCCCCCCGAGCGGATGCTTTCGCCGGACATCAGCCGGGCCAGCACGTCGGCGAACCCGCGGCGGCTGACGGACGGCGAGCCATCGGACTCGCTCATCAGGCCCGACAGCAGGCGGCCTACCGCCTCGCCGCCGTGGCCGGCCCAGAGGTCGCCGGTGTCGCCCCGTTCGTCGGCGGCCAGGGCTTCCAGGGTCTGGGCCAGGGTGCGAGCGGCCTCGGAGGGCCGCGCCTCGTCGTCGGCATAGGGCGCCTGCAGGCGGGTTAGCGCCCCACGAAGCTGGGCGGCGAAAGCGAGCGCGTCGTCGACGGCGCCGGGTTCGATCCGGGCGTCGGAGGCCTTGCGACGCAGGTGCGCCTCCAGGCCGCCCCAGCTGGTCTTGCGGGGGCCGCGCAGGCCGTGCAGCTCGAGGGCGGCGCGGCGGCGGTCGAGGGTCTCGGGATCGAGCCCCAGGCGGACGAAGGGATGCTTGGCGATGGCCAGCAGGGTGACCGGGTCCAGGGGGTCATCCGCCGCCTTGGCGGTCAGGGCCGCCAACACCCCGCAGCGGCAGCCGGCCAGGGCCGAGCCCGCCGAGGAGTCGGCGCCCACGCCCCAGCGGGCCAGCTTGGCGGCGACGCGGCGGGCCAGGGTCTGGTCCGGCGCCACCAGGGCGGCGGTCTGGCCGGGAACCTCCAGGGCCTCGCGCAGCAGCAGGGCGGCGACGGTGGCGGCCTCCTCCTCGCCGCGGGCGGTGACGACGGAGAGGCCCTTCAGCCCCTCGGCGATGGGGTCGATGTCGTCGCTCTTCCCCTCGGAGCGCAGGGTCTCGATGACGCTCAGCCAGTCGGCGGTGGCCTCGGCGGGACGCAGGGCCTCGTTGATCACCCGTCGCCGCCAGCGGCCGGCGGTGTCCAGGGTCTCGGAGGCGGGCCAGAGCAACACCTCCCCGCGGGCGACACCGGCCCGCTCAAGCAGCCGCTTCATGGCGCCCTGGGGGTGCTGTTCCCCGACCTGGGCCCAGGCCCTGTCGGCCAGGCTCTCGTCGAGGCCGGGCAGGATCACGGCGCCCTGCGGGGCGCGGGCGATGACGGTCAGCAGGTCGGCGGTGGCCGGCGCGGTGCCGGTGGAGCCGGCGGCGATCAGGACACCCTGCGGCGGCTTGCGGTCCCAGGTCTCGGCCAGCGCGCGCAGCAGGGCCACCCGGCGTTCGCTGACGTCCACCACGCCCAGCTCGCGCAGGCGGGCGGGCCAGGCGGTCAGGGCGGTTTCCAGGAACTCGCGGCTGACCCGCCAGTGTTCGGCCAGGTCAGCGCTCACCAGATCGGCCAGGCCGCCCCTGGCGCTGACCTCCTCGATCTGCAGGCTGTCGAGGAAGGACCCCAGGGCGTCGGCCAGCTCCAGGGCGGCCGAGGCGTCCAGGTCCCGCTTCAGGTCCTTCTCATGACCCTTCACCAGGGCGATCAGCTCGAAACGGCGGCGCAGGGGCGCGATGGCCGAAGGCAGGTCGACGGCCAGGTCGCCGGGCTCGAAGGGCGGTTCGCCCTCGTCCAGGTCGCCCAGGGGCCGGATCTGCGGCGGCAGGACGGCGCGGCCCCCGGCGGCGGCGATGAAGGCGTCGGCCAAGGCTCGCGCGCCCCGGCGGGTGGGGGTCAGGACCACGGCCTGGGACAGGGCCTCGGGGCCGAGCGGCGCGAGCGCGTCGAACAGGCCCTGGGCCAGGTCGTGGACGAAGGGACGGTGCGCCGGGATGCTGAACCAGCGCGGCCCGTCGCCTGCGAGCAGGGGGATCACGCCAGCCTCGCTTCGGCCTCGTCGCGGGCGGCGGGGTCGCCGACGTGCAGCCAGAAGGCGTCCATGGCCACGCCGTAGATGCGGCCCTCGTCCTGCAGCCGCCACCAGATGGGCAGGATGGAGAAGGCCCCCTCCGGCTGATCGTCCAGCAGCTGCGGCTTCATGATCTGAAATCCGACATTGGCGAGAGGCGCGGGACTGGCGTCGTCGGCCATGTGGATGATGCGCCCGTCGGGCTCCTGACGGAAGCCGCGCGGGCCCTCCAGGCCGATGCCCTGGCCGCGGGGGACCAGCAGCAGCAGCAGGTCCATCCTGTCTGGGTCCCACGCGCGCTTCATGGCCTCGATCGGCGGGACTTCGCCGCCGACCCACAGGGAGTCGATGTTGGCCACCAGGATCGGGGCGTCCCCCAACAGGTGACGGGCGTTCTTGATGCCGCCGCCGGAGTCCAGCAGGCCCGCCCGCTCATCGGCGATGATCACCTTGGGGTTGGTGCGGCCCGCCAGATGGGCCTCCATCTGGTCGGCGAAGTGGTGGACGTTGACGATGGCCGTCTCGATTCCGGCCTCGTGCAGGCGGTCCAGGACATGGTCGATCAGGGCCTTGCCGTTCACCGTCACCAGGGCCTTGGGACGGTCGTTGGTCAGCGGGCGCATGCGGCTGCCGATGCCGGCGGCCAGCACCATGGCGACCTTGGGGCCAGGGGTCATGCGCGGGACCCGGCGGGCACGTAGCTGTCGAACCACGCCTTGAGGTCCGCCAGGGCCGGATCGGCCAGGCAGGCGTCGAGATAACGCCAGAGCCTCGGCATGAAGGCGGCGTAGCGGGGCTTGCCGTCGCGGGTCACCAGCCGGGCGAAGATGCCCAGGATGCGAACGATGTTGAGGGCGCCCAGGGCATGATAGTCGGCCAGGAACCGCGCCTGATCCAGGTCGGGGCGGAGCTTGAAATAGTAGGCCAGGGCGGCAGCCTCCCGCTGCGGCGAGACATCCCGTCGGGCGTCGTGCAGCAGCATGGACATGTCCCAGGCCGGGTGGGCGCGGACGGCGTCCTGGAAGTCCAGCAGACCGACCCGAGCCGCGCCCTCGCGGTCGGGCAGCCAGATCAGGTTCTCGGCGTGATAGTCCCGGTGGCAGAAGACACTGGCGCCGGCCGCCCCATGCGCCCTGATCGGCGCCCAGAGGTTGTCCCACTCGGCCACGGCGGCGTCGCTGAAGCTGAGCTCGGGCTTCAGCTTCGGTAGCCACTCCGGGAGGATGTCTCCGGCGGTTTTCAGGGCCACCTCGTCATAGTCCAGCAGCGGCCATTCGATGCCCGGCGCGGTGAGGACGGCGGGCGCGGCGGCTTCGTGCAGGCGCACCAGGCCCTGGATGGCGGCGTCGTAGAGCGGCGCTTCGTCCAGGCCGCCCTCGATGAGCACCGCGAACAGGTCGTCGCCAAGATCCTCCAGCACCGCCAGTCCCTGGGCGGCGTCGTGGGCCAGGATGGCGGGCGCCGACAGGCCCTGGGCCTTAAGCCACTCCGCGACGGCGATGAAGGCGTCCACCCGGCCGGCGGCCAGTCGGGCGAGCGCATTGTAGCCGGCCTTGGCGCGGTCTTCCGGGGTCGCGTCCGGATGACAGGGCGCGGTTTCGGCGTTGGGCGGCTGGTCCATGAAGATCAGGCTCGCGCCCCTGGCCGGATGCAGCCGTTCATAGGCCCGGGTCGAGGCGTCGCCGCTCAGGGGAACGCGGGCGGCCTCGCCCCAGCCATGCTTAGCCAGGAAGGCGGACTTGATGGCCTCACGATCGGAACTCAAACCCACGTCCTTCCCAGGCGCCGCTGGGGGTCAGGCGCGCGCGGCGGCCCTCCCCCTCGATGGTGATCTCTATATCAAGCCGGTCGGGCGGCAGGTTACCTTCCAGCCGTTCGGGCCACTCGATCAAGGCCGCCCCGTCCTCCAGGGCCTCGTCCAGGCCGATCTCATAGGCCTCGTCGGCGCTGGTCAGGCGATAGAGGTCGAAATGGGCCACCGAGAGCGCCGCCCCCTCATAGAACTGAACAAGCGTGAAGGTGGGACTGGGCACATCCTCGGCAGGCGTGGTGAGCGCGCGGATCAGGGCGCGGGCCAGGGTGGATTTCCCGGCCCCCAGGGGCCCGGTCAGGCAGATGGCCTCGCCGGCCTTGAGCGCCCCGGCCAGGGCCGCGCCCAGGGCGCCGGTCGCCGCCTCGTCATCCAGGCGGACGTCGCCGTGGGCCGCGCTGATCATGCGAAGGCCTGGTCGGGATGTTTGGGCAGGACGTGCTGCACATAGGCCTTGAGCTGTTCGGTGGCGGTGGTCACGTCGGGATCCAGGCGCTCGGGCGCCACCACCGGACCGATGGTCAGGTGGAACGGCCGGCCGCGCTTGTTCAGCAGCTCATGGAACAGGGTGATGTCCCGAAGTTCGCCCGAGAATCCGTGGAAGAAGTGGAACAGGGTCGACCAGGGCCCGGCCAGGTGCATGGGCAGGATCGGCGCGTCGTACTTTCGGGCGATGGAGATGGCGCTGCTCATCCAGGGGCTCTCGGCCAGCACCCCGTCCTTGCCCTGGCGGGCCAGACGGCCGGCGGGGAAGATCACCAGGGGCCGCTCGGCCTCCAGGGCCTCCCGGGTGAGGTTGAGGGTGTTGCGGGTGTGCTCGCGGGTACGCCGTTCCTCCTTCCACTCCACCGGGATCAGCACCTCGCCGAAATTGGGCGAGACGCGATGGGCGTCGGAATTGGCGTAGAAGCAGAGGTCGGGGCGCCGCGCCTTCAGCGCGTCATAGACCGCGATACCGTCAGCGATGCCGGTGGGGTGGTTGCAGATGGGAACCAGGCGGCCGCCGGCCGGAACCCGCTCCAGGCCGTGCACCGTGACCTTCACGTCCAGCAGGTCTGAAACATAGTCCAGGGCCCGACGGCCGCCCATGGGCGCGATGGCGTCGGCCATGGCGCGCGCCTTGCGATAGTCCAGCAGGCGGTAGAGCAGGGGGCGAACCAGCGGCCAGGCGATCCCGCCCGAGAGCCTGGGCGCGCGCTCGGCGATCAGGGTGTCGACGATGTGGTCATGATAGGCCCGCCGCGCCGGCAGGGCTTCGGTGGCGACGCTGCTCATGGGGCCAAGATGCCCTCGCCCGAGCGCCGGGTGCAAGAGGGTCTCCCCTGTACCTTAGCTGGGAAGAAATGCGTGATCTTCAAGTCTGGCGGGCAAGGGACCGTCCGACCAAGCTTCGCCTCCATCAGAGGGGGCGGATATGACGACCACGGCACATGAACCGGCGACGATCCAGGCGACCCACCGGTACGGCCTGCACAGCCAAACCATTGGCGAGACCTTCCAGATCGATGTCGCCCTGCCCAGCCCCTGGATGGGGATGCGCCGGGATTATCCGTTGCCTGTGATCTATGTGATGGACGCCAATACGGTGTTCGGCATCGCCGCCCAGGCCCTGCGGTTCCTGCAGAACGTCGACGGGGTCCCGCCCTGCCTGCTGGTGGGGGTGGGCTACCAGTTGGGGGGACCGCGCCGCCGCCGCCGCGACTATGGCTGGCTGCGCACCCGGGACCTCACGCCAAGCTCCGACGACGCCTTCCACGAGACCCTGCTGGCCCAGATGGGGGACCAGCCCCTGCCCGACATCGGACCGGCCGGCGGCGGAGAGGCCTTCCTGGATTTCCTGATCGGTGAGGTCCGGCCCTTCATCGCGGAGCGCTACGCCACCGATCCCGGCGACCAGGCCCTGGTGGGCAGTTCGCTGGGCGGTCTGTTCAGCCTGCACGCCTATCTGACGCGGCCCGGCGCCTTCACCCGGCATGTGGCCAACAGTCCGGCCCTGTGGTGGCGCGACAGCGAGGCCTTCGCCACCGAGGCGGCGGCCAACCCCGACCCGGCGACGCGGCTCTTTCTGTCGGTGGGCGGGCTGGAGACCGACCCTCGTTGGCCGATGGTGGACCATATGCTGGCGATGGCGGCGCGGCTGGCGGCACGGGGCCTGCCGGTGACCTCCCACGTCTTTGAAGGCGAGAGCCACACCTCGGTGATCCCGGCGGCGCTCAGCCGGGGCCTGCGCTCGGTGCTCGCGCCTCAAGATGCTCCCCCTCTGGGGAAGCTGGCGCGGAGCGCCTGAGGGGGACTTTGACTCTCGTTTCGGGACGGTAGGAGCCAACTACGTTGGTCCCCCTCCGTCCCGCCGCTGCGCAGCGGTCCACCTCCCCCACATCGGCGCTGTGCGCCTGGGGGAGGATCTGGCCCGAGAGCCTTTTTGTTTCGGGCGGAAAGGCTCTAGAACCTGATCATGCGCGAGATCACACATTTCATCGACGGCGTGTCCGTCGCCGGGACCTCCGGCCGCTACGGCGAGGTCTTCAATCCCAACACCGGCGAGGTGCAGGCGCGTGTGGCCCTGGCGACCCCCGCCGAACTGGACGCCGCGGTGCAGGCCGCGCTGCGGGCGCAACCGGCCTGGGCCGCGGTCAATCCGCAGCGCCGGGCGCGGGTGATGTTCGAGTTCAAGCGCCTGGTCGAAGCCCGGATGCAGGCGTTGGCCGAGCTGCTGTCCTCCGAGCACGGCAAGGTGGTGGCCGATAGCAAGGGCGACATCCAAAGAGGACTGGAAGTCATCGAGTTCGCCTGCGGCGTCCCCCATCTCCTGAAGGGCGAATATACCGAGGGCGCCGGCCCCGGCATCGACGTCTATTCCATGCGCCAGCCGCTGGGGGTGGCCGCGGGCATCACCCCGTTCAACTTCCCCGGCATGATCCCGATGTGGATGTTCGGCATCGCCATCGCGGTGGGCAACACCTTCATCCTCAAGCCGTCCGAGAAGGATCCGAGCCTGCCGGTGCGGCTGGGCGAGCTGTTCATGGAGGCCGGCGCCGCGCTGGGCATGGACCTCAAGGGCGTGCTGAACGTGGTGCATGGCGACAAGGTCAGCGTCGACGCCATCCTGACCCACCCCGACATCGCCGCCGTCAGCTTCGTCGGCTCCTCCGACATCGCCCATTATGTCTATTCGACCGGGACCGCGCACGGGAAGCGGGTCCAGGCCATGGGCGGGGCCAAGAACCACGGCATCATCCTGCCCGACGCTGACCTGGATCAGGCGGTGAAGGACATCATCGGCGCGGCCTATGGCTCGGCCGGCGAGCGCTGCATGGCCTTGCCGGTGGTGGTGCCGGTGGGGGCGAGGACCGCCGACGCCGTGCGCGAGAAGGTGCTGGCCGAGATGGAGACCCTGAAGGTCGGCATCTCCACCGACGCCTCGGCCCAGTACGGCCCGGTGGTCACCGCCGCTCACCGCCAGCGCGTGTCCGACTACATCCAGATGGGGGTCGACGAGGGCGCCGAGCTGGTGGCCGACGGCCGCGGCTTCTCTCTGCAGGGCTATGAGAAGGGCTTCTTCATCGGCCCGACCCTGTTTGATCAGGTGAAGCCCGCGATGCGCACCTATCAGGAGGAGATCTTCGGACCGGTCCTGCAGATCGTCCGCGCCGAGACCTTCGAGGAGGCCGTCGACCTGCCATCCAAGCACCAGTACGGGAACGGCGTGGCCATCTTCACCCGCAACGGCCGCGCGGCCCGCGAGTTCGCCGCCCAGGTCAATGTCGGGATGGTGGGGATCAATGTGCCGATCCCGGTGCCGGTGGCCTACCACACCTTCGGCGGCTGGAAGCGCAGCGCGTTTGGTGACGCCAACCAGCACGGCATGGAAGGCGTGAAGTTCTACACCAAGGTCAAGACGGTGACCGCCCGCTGGCCCGAGGGCGCCAGCGAGGATTCGGCCTTCGTCATCCCGACGATGCGCTAAGGTTCAGACCGAACAAGGAGTGGGCGATGAAAATCCGGACCTGGGCGATCCTGATCCTGGCGGTGGTTCTGGCGGGACTGGGGGGCTGGGCCTACTGGAACTACGAGCTGCGCTGGCGGCCCCAGACCATCACCAAGCACCAGATCGAGATCACGAAGATCCTGGAAAGCGCCGGCTGGGCTTCGCCGGGCCTGACCAAGGGCAAGCTCTACATGGTCTCGTTCCGCACCTGCCCCGACTGCCTGCGGTTCAAGAAGGAAGAATTCCCGGCGCTCCACAAACAGGGAATCGACACCCGGGTCATCGAGATCGCCCGGCGCGACGTAAACGGCCTGGCCAAGTCCACTCCGGTGGAGCGCACCACGGTGGCCGAGCTCTGGATCCGCCACGGCACGCCCAGCGCCTGGGAGCTGATGGAGGCCTGGGAATCGGTGGTCCCCGAGGCCTGGACGGCCCCGGGTCTCGTCCCCGCCGACAGCGACATCGCCCGCAGCGCGGTGATCGAGGCCGGGCGTAAGATGACCGAGGACCTGCGGCCCTACTTGAAGGAAAACGGGGTCACGGTCAGCGACCCCACCGGCATCCGCTATCCCACCCTGATCTGGTGGAACGCCAAGGGCGAGATGCGGGCCTGCGCCTGCGAACAGCGGGAAACCTACCGCTTCGTCCGCAAAGAGCTGGCGCAGGCGGCCAAGGCCGCTGGAAGGCCTACGCCCGGCCGCTGATGATGTCCTTGCTGTGGGCGCGGGTCTTCACGCCGTGCTCACGGTCGGACGGCGAGCCGTCGCGCCGGCCGATGCCTTGGTGGCTGCCTTCGGCCTCCAGATCCTCAGCCAGATGGTCTTGGGCCTCGCTTCCGTCGGCTTCCTGCTGAGCGTCGAGTTCGCGCGCGCCCACCCCATTGCCTTGCTGGCGGGTCAGGTTGGCTTCGACGGTGGTCGGCGAAAAGCTGCGGGGGTCTTGCGCCATGAAGGCTCCTTTGGGGTTACCCGAAACCAACCCCTGGGCGGGTGAGCCTGTTCCCCCCTGTTGTGATCACTGGCGGCGCGGGCTAGGCGGAGAGGCGATGGCCTCCGCCCTGCAAGCCGCCTACGACGCCCGCATCGCCTCCGGCGCGATCCGACCCGACCCGACGCAGGCCGCCGGCCTGGCCGGCCTGCTGCGGCTGGAGGGTGACCTGGAAGGCGCAGAGCCCTCGGGCCTCACCGCCTTCTTCCGCAAGCCGGAGGCCCAGCGCGGGGTCTATCTCTGGGGGCCGGTGGGGCGGGGCAAGTCCATGCTGATGGACCTGTTCTTCGAGTCCGCGCCGGTGACCAGGAAGCGCCGCACCCACTTCCACGTCTTCATGGGCGAGATCCACCGGCTGATCGGCGAATGGCGATCCGGCGACGCGGCGGCCCGCAAGGCCCGTTTTGGTCAGCACAAGGGCGACGATCCCATCCCCGCCGTGGCCGATGTTGTGGCGGAGGGTGCGCGGCTGCTGTGTTTCGACGAGTTCCAGGTCACCGACATCGCCGACGCCATGATCCTGGGGCGGCTGTTCGAGGCGCTGTTCGCCAAGGGCGTGACCCTGGTGGCGACCTCGAACAGGGTTCCTGACGCCCTCTACAAGGACGGCATCAATCGCCAGCTGTTCCTGCCCTTCATCGAGATGATCAAGGCGCGTCTCGACGTCGTCAGCGTGGCCGGGAGCCACGACTACCGCCTGGACCGGCTGCGGGCGGCGGGTGTCTGGTTCTCGCCCAACGACCCGGACAATCAGCGCAGTTTCGAGGCGCTGTGGCGTGACATGTTGGGTAAGGCGGCCGAGGTCGGCGAGACCCTGGAGGTGCTGGGCCGCAAGGTCCACTTGCCCCACGCGGCCGGCGGCATGGTGCGCGCCTCCTTCGCCAGCCTTTGCTCGGTGGCGCTGGGCCCCAACGACTATGTGGCCATCGCCGAGCGCTTCCACACCGTGTTCCTCGAGGATCTGCCCAGGCTCGGCCCCAACCGGCGGGAGGAGGCCCGGCGACTGGTGATCCTCATCGACGCGCTCTACGAGGCCCACACCCGGCTGATCGTGCTCGCCGAGGCCGAGCCCATCGCCCTCTATCCGGCCGGCGACGGAGCCTTCGAATTCGAACGCACCGCCTCGCGCCTGCAGGAAATGCGGTCTGCGGACTGGCTGGCGGAGAGCTAGGCTCGCAAACTGCGCACCAAATCCTGGGCGTAGGGCCGCAGGTCGGCGAAGCGGCGGACGCAGAGGGTGAGGTCGCGGACCGCCCAGTCGTCCTCCAGCTCGATCACACACAACGGCGTGATGTGCGCCACCCGGGCGGCGGTGGACTGCGGCACGACACCGACCCCCACGCCGGCCTCCACCAGCCGGCAGACGGCGTCGAAGCTGCGGAGTTGGACGCGGAGGTTGAGGCCTGAGCCCAGGCGCGCGGCCTTGTCGGCCAGGAAGCGCTGCAGGGCGCTGGTGCGTTCCAGCCCCACAAGATCGAAGGCCAGGACCTCGGCGAAGGCCACGCCAGCGTGGGCGGCCAGGGGATGGCCCTTCTGCGCCACCACCACGAAGCGGTCGGAGCGGAACGGGAAGGTCTCCAGCCCCCCGACGTCGACGGTGCCGGCGACGATGCCGATGTCGCCGACGCCCTCGGCGATCAGGCCGACGATCTCGTCGGAGAGCCGCTCCTCGAGGTCGACCCGGACCTTGGGATTGTCGGCCAGGAAGCGGGCCAGGGCCTCGGGCAGGAATTCCGTCGAGGCGTTGGTGTTGGCCAGCAGCCGGACCTCGCCTGTGAGACCGCCGGCATAGGCGCCCAGATCGTCCCGCATTCGCGCGCTCTGGGCCAGGATGGTCCGGGCATGCTTCAGCAGCATCAGGCCGGCGGGGGTGGGAGTCACGCCCTGGCGGGATCGCACCAGCAGCCTGGTCCCGAGGCTGTCCTCCATGCCGCGAATCCGCGTCGAAGCCGCCGCCAGGGCCAGCGCGCTGCGTTCGGCGCCGTGGGTGATGGAACCGGCGTCGACCACGTCGCAGAACAGCTTCAGATCGGTGAAGTCGAATCTCATACTTCGTCTCTTGCGAAGGAAGACTAAGCCACTCGCGCATTGCGGCGGGGGAAATTTGGCATGAGGCTTCGCGGAATGCGAATTTAGATCAAGCGGAGTGTCGCATGCTTACCTATCTGATGGAGCGAACCATCCCACCGCGCTTCGATACCACCGATCCCAGTCAGGTGGCCCTGCACGCCCGATGGGCGACAGACGCCTACAAGGCGGTGGGCGCCTTTTGGCTGGGCGGCGTGGTCACTGAGGACCGGATGTTCAGCCTGGTCACCGCGGAGGCCGAAGGCGACCTGCGCCGGTATTGTGAATCGCTGGGCATCGCGGATCAGGAGGTGACGCTGCGTCGGGTTCTTCGGCCGCTTGGGCCCTACTTCGCCATGGCGCGCGATGACGCGCGCTTCCGCCCTGCGGTTCGTTGACACCGGGCGACCGGCGCTTAAAAGCGGAGCCGCTTCATTCTCTTGGAAACCGTCATGGCTGAAACCCCGACTGGCCTTCGCGAGCGCCCGTTGTCGCCGCACCTGACCTCAGGCGGGCCGCTGGCCTTCCACTGGCGGTTCCACGTCACCATGACGGGGTCCATCTTCCACCGGATGACCGGCGTCGCGCTCTATGTCGGCGCCCTGATCCTGGCGGGCTGGGCCCTGTCCCTCGCCGCGGGGCCCGACGCCTACCAAGCCTTCATGGACCTGCTGGGCTCTCCGCTGGGCAAGATCGTCATGTTCGGCCTGACCCTGTCGGTGTTCTACCACCTGGCCAAGGGCGTGCAGCACCTGTTCTGGGATAGCGGCAAGGGCTTCAGCCTGCCCGTCGCCAACATGGTGACCATCGCCTGTTTCGCCTTCTCCGTGGCCGCCACCCTGGCGGTCTGGGTGATCGCCTGGATGACGGGAGCGCTCTGATGGAAAATTATCGCACGCCCCTGCGCCGCGCTCGCGGCCTCGGCTCGGCCAAGCACGGCGTCGGCCACTGGATCGCCGAGCGGGTCACCTCCGTGGCTCTCGTGCCCCTGGTGCTGTGGGCCGTCTTCGGCGTCATCACCCTGGCGGGCACCGACTATTACGGCGCGGTCGCCTGGATCAGCCAGCCGGTCAATGCGGTGCTGATGGTGCTGCTGACGGCGATTTCGTTCCTGCACATGCATTCGGGCATGCGGGTGATCGTGGAAGACTACATCCACACCACCTTCAGCAAATCGGCCCTGCTGCTGCTCAACCTCTTCGTCTGCGGCCTGGCGGGTTCGCTGGCGGTGTTCTCCATCCTCAAGGTCGCGCTGGGAGGCGCTTGATCGGTCCCATGGCGACTTATGAGTTCATCGACCACAAGTTCGACGTCGTTGTCGTGGGCGCCGGCGGTTCCGGCCTCCGCGCCGCGCTTGGCTGCGCCCAGGCCGGCCTGAAGACGGCCTGCATCTCCAAGGTTTTCCCGACCCGCTCCCACACCGTGGCGGCCCAGGGCGGCATCTCCGCCAGCCTCGGGAACATGGGTGAGGACGACTGGCGCTGGCACATGTACGACACCGTCAAGGGGTCGGACTGGCTGGGCGACCAGGACGCCATCGAATACCTGTGCCGCAACGCGCCGGCCGCGGTCTACGAGCTGGAGCACTGGGGCGTGCCCTTCAGCCGGACGCCTGAGGGCAAGATCTATCAACGGGCCTTCGGCGGCATGACCCGCAACTATGGCGAGGCCCCGATCCAGCGCACCTGCGCGGCGGCCGACCGCACCGGCCACGCCATGCTGCACACGATGTACGGCCAGTCCCTGGCCCACTCGACGGAGTTCTTCATCGAGTACTTCGCCCTCGATCTGATCATGGACGAGGGCGTCTGCCGGGGGGTGACGGCGTGGAAGCTGGATGACGGGACCCTGCACCGGTTTCAGGCCCAGCAGGTGATCCTGGCGACCGGCGGCTATGGCCGGGCCTATTTCTCGGCCACCAGCGCCCACACCTGCACCGGCGACGGCGGCGGCATGGCCCTGCGGGCCGGGCTGCCGCTGCAGGACATGGAGTTCGTGCAGTTCCACCCCACCGGCATCTACGGCGCCGGCTGCCTGATCACCGAGGGCGCGCGCGGCGAGGGCGGATACCTGACCAATTCCGAGGGCGAACGGTTCATGGAGCGCTATGCGCCGTCCGTGAAGGACCTGGCGCCCCGCGACATGGTCAGCCGGGCCATGACCATCGAGATCCGTGAGGGCCGTGGCGTGGGTCCCAAGAAAGACCACATCCATCTGCACCTCGATCACCTGGATCCCAAGATCCTGCACCAGCGCCTGCCGGGGATTTCAGAAAGCGCCAAGATCTTCGCAGGTGTTGACGTCACCAAACAACCAATACCTGTGCTCCCGACCGTGCATTACAACATGGGCGGTATTCCGACCAACTTCTTCTCCGAGGTGGTTACGCGCGAGGGGGACAATCCGGACAAGGTGGTGCCGGGGCTGATGGCGGTGGGGGAGGCGGCGTGCGTTTCGGTGCACGGGGCCAACCGGCTGGGGTCCAACTCGCTGATCGACCTGGTGGTGTTCGGCCGGTCGGCGGCGCTGCGCACGGCGGCGACCATCAAGGCCGGGGCGACCCAGCCGGAGCTGAAGGCGGTTGAGACCGACGCCCACCTGGCCCGCTTCGACCGGTTCCGCAACGCTTCGGGCGGCACGACCACGGCGGCCCTGCGTCTGGAGATGCAGATGGCCATGCAGGAGGACGCCGCGGTGTTCCGCACCAGCGACAGCCTGGCGTCGGGCGTGAAGCGTCTGGAGGCCGTCCAGGCCAAGCGCTCCGACCTGAAGGTCACCGACCGGGGCATGGTCTGGAACACCGACCTCATGGAGACCCTGGAGCTGGACAACCTGATCGGCCAGGCGGTGACCACGGTGGTGGGGGCGCACAACCGCACCGAAAGCCGTGGCGCCCACGCGCACGAGGACTTCCCCGACCGCGACGACAAACAGTGGATGAAGCACACCCTGACCTGGTTCGACGACGCCACGGGCAAGGTGGCCATCGACTACCGCCCGGTGCACGACTTCACCATGACCAATGACATCGCTTACATCCCGCCCAAGGCGCGGGTGTACTGAGCCCGAGCACGTGCAGGCCACCGTCCTTCAGCGTGACACCGATGCCGACTGGCGAGAGCTGGGCGCGCGCGACCCCTTTTGGGGGGTGATCACCCATCCGGACTACCGGGCGGAGAACCTGAACGATCAGAAGCTCGAGGCCTTCTACGCCTCGGGCGAGACCTATATCGGCGACATCGCCGCCAGGCTGGAGCGGGCCACCGGGACCGCGCCGCACGGACAGGCCCTGGACTTCGGCTGCGGGGTCGGGCGGTTGAGCGAGGCCATGGCGCGCCGCGCCACGGTGACGGGCCTGGACATCTCGCCGGGCATGCTGGCCAAGGCCCGCGAGCGCGGCGCCCCGGTGACCTATACCGACACCCTGCCGGACGGACCCTTCGACTGGATCAACTCCTTCATCGTCTTCCAGCACATCCCGCCGGCCCGCGGCCTGGCCCTGCTCAACGACCTGCTGGCGCGGCTGGCGCCCGGCGGACTGATCAGCCTGCAGCTGACCTTCTGGCGTGACGCCCATCTCTCGCCCGACCAGGGGCATGACCTTCGCGCCCGCTATCGCCGCTGGCGATGGGAGCGGGAGGCCGCGCGCCTGCCCACCGGCACCATGCGCATGTACGACTATCCGCTGTCGGAGGTGGTCCAGGCCCTGAAGCGCGCCGGGCTGGGCGAGCTCACCCTGCTGCCCACCAATCACGACGGCTATCACGGCGCGATCATCCTGGCGCAGAAGGCCGGCGTCCAATGAACCCCGCGCCGCTCATCCGCCCCCCCAGCCGCTCCATGGGCCTGAAACTGCTGCTGGTCTGCGCCCTGGCGGTGCTGATGAGCATCCCGGCCTTCTTCGTCTTCATGCTCTTGGACGGCCGCACCAACCGCGCCGAGGAGGTGGCCCGCGAGGTCGGCGAGCTGGTGGGCGGGCCTCAGACCTTCCTGGGGCCGGTGCTCGGCGTCCCCTATACGATCCCCTCAAGCGACCCGAAGGTGGGCGCCAGCAGCGGCGTCTTCATTGTCTTCCCGGTCAAGGGCGACGCCCAAGTCCAGGCCAAGTCCGAGGTCCGCCACCGGTCGCTGTTCAAGGTGCCGGTCTACCAGGCCGGCCTGGCCTTCAAGGCCGACTTCGATCTCACGGGGATCGCCGCCCAGGCGCCGCGAGACGCGGTGCTGGACTGGGGCCGCGCCGAACTGCTGATCGGCGCGTCGGACGCCCGGGGCGCCCAGGCTGACATTGTGCTGACCGCGGCCGGCCGCGCCCTGACCGTGGCCCCGGCTTCGGTGCTGTCGGACGTCGGCGGCGGGGGTGGCGGCGATGGCGAAAGGCCCAGGGGCGACCTGCGCCTGTTCGGGTCGCCGGCCGGGGGGCTGGCCCAGCCCGACGCCCGGTTCCAGGCCACCGCCAACATGAAGTTCTCCGGCGCCCAGCGCCTGGCCGTCCTGGCCTACGCCAAGACCACCACGGTGACCGCCAAGAGCGACTGGCCCCATCCCAGCTTCGACGGCGGCTTCCTGCCCGCCCAGCGCACCCTGGCGCCCGACGGCTTCACCGCCACCTGGAGCGTCCCCTTCATCGCGCGCGGCGTGCCGTCCCAGGGCACGGCCGAGACCCTGACCCGCCTGGGGGCCACGGCGCTCGGCGTGTCCTTCATCGAGCCGGCCAACCCCTATCAGTCGGTGGCGCGGTCGTTGAAATACGCCCTGATGTTCGTCGGCCTGGTGTTCCTGGCCTATTTCATGTTCGAGACCACCCAGGGCAAGCGGGTCCACCCGGCCCAGTACGTCCTGATCGGCCTGGCCCAGATAATCTTCTACTTGCTGCTGCTCTCCATCGCCGAGCACACCGGCTTCGACGTGGCCTTCGCCATCGCGGCCTCGGCGACGGTGGGGCTGATCTCGGCCTATGCCGGTTGGGTTTTCGAGAGCCGCAAGCAGGGTGTGATCGCGCTCGCCGCCTTCTCGCTCCTCTATGTGCTGATCTATGTCCTGATGCGCCTGGAGGACTTCGCCCTGCTGATCGGGGCGCTCGCCAGTTTCGCGGCCATTGCCGCAGTCATGTATTTCACGCGCCGGATCGACTGGTATGGGCAGCCAGCCCTCGCTGCCGATCCCGGGTCTACGCCTAAGGAAGCCCTCTGATGGTCCAGCTTACCCTGCCGAAGAACTCCCGCGTCCAGAAGGGCCGCCACCACGCGGCGCCGGCGGGGTCTGGCAAGACCAAGACCTTCAAGGTCTATCGCTATGATCCCGAGGGGACAGAGAACCCCCGGTGGGACACCTATGACGTGGATGTCGACAACTGCGGCCCGATGGTCCTGGACGTCCTGATCCACATCAAGAACACCATCGACCCGACGCTCGCCTTCCGCCGCTCGTGCCGCGAGGGGGTCTGCGGCTCCTGCGCCATGAACATCGGCGGCCGCAACACGCTGGCCTGCACCCACGGCCATGCCGATGAGCCGGGCCATGAGTGCTCCATCGCCCCCCTGCCCAGCATGCCGGTGGTCAAGGATCTGATCCCCGACCTGACCATGTTCTACGCCCAGTACGCCTCGATCGAGCCCTGGCTGCACACCACCACGCCCGAGCCGCAGAAGGAGTGGATCCAGAGCCCGCAGGACCGCGAGAAGCTGGACGGCCTCTATGAGTGCATCCTTTGCGCCTGCTGCACGACCTCATGCCCGAGCTACTGGTGGAACGGTGACAAGTACCTGGGTCCCGCCACCCTGCTGCACGCCTACCGCTGGCTGATCGACTCCAGAGACGAGGCCACCGGCGAGCGGCTGGACGCCCTGGAGGACCCCTTCAAGCTCTACCGCTGCCACACCATCATGAATTGCGCCCAGGTGTGTCCGAAGGGTCTAAATCCCGCCAAGGCCATCGCCGAGATCAAGAAGACGCTGGCCGAACGGGTCGTCTGACCATCCGAACTCTGTTCGGTAAGTTGACGCACCCGTCATTTTTCTGCATGGGGCTGTCATGAGTTCAGTGGACGCACATGTCGTGGTTCTCGGGGCGGGGCATGCCGGTGGCACCCTCGTGGCCCTGTTGCGCCAATACGGCTTTACCGGACCCATCACCATGGTGGGGGACGAACCCGTCGCGCCCTACCAGCGTCCGCCGCTGTCCAAGGCCTGGCTGAAGGGCGAGGCCGACGAGGACTCGCTGGCGCTCAAACCGCTGGAATTCTACGCCGAGAACCAGATCGACTTCCGGCCCAACATCGCCGCGGTCGCCCTGAAGCGCGCCGAGAAGACCGTGACCCTGTCCGACGGCTCCACGGTCTCCTACGACATCCTGGTGATCGCCACCGGCATGCGGCCCAACAAGCTGCCCCTGCCGGGCGCCGAGCTCTCAGGCGTTCTCTCCCTGCGCTCGGCCGCCGACGCCGAGGAGCTGAAGGGTCACCTGAAGCCCGGCCACCACATCGCGATCATCGGCGGCGGCTATATCGGCCTGGAGGTCGCGGCCTCGGCCCGGGCCCTGGGCGCCGACGCCACCGTGTTCGAGCGCGAGAGCCGCATCCTGGCCCGCAGCGCCTGCGAGGTGCTGTCGACCTTCTTTGCTGACTATCACCGCGCCCGGGGCGTGACCTTCGAGCTGGGCGCCCAGATCGAGCGCCTGCTGGGCGAGGGCGGCAAGGTTACGGCTGTGAAGATGACCGACGGACGGGTGATCGCGGCCGACGCGGTCCTGGTGGGGGTGGGCGGCAAGCCCAATGACGAGATCGCCGCCGACGCCGGCCTGGAGACCGCCCGCGGCGTGGTGGTGGACCTGGAGGCGCGGTCCTCCGACCCCTCGATCTTCGCCATCGGCGATTGCAGCCACCGGCCGCTGCCGCATTATGACCGCATGTTCGGCCCCGAGAGCGTGCCGAGCGCGCTCGAACAGGCCAAACAGGTGGCCGCCGCCATCACCGGCCGCCCGGCGCCGTCGCCCGAAGTGCCGTGGAACTGGTCGGACCAGTATGATCTGAAGCTGCAGATCGCGGGCCTGCCCTTCGACGCCGACAAGATTCTCGTGCGCGGCGATCCCGCGTCCGGCAAGTTCGCCATCTTCCATTTGAAGGGCGATCAGGTGCAATCGGTGGAGGCGGTCAACGCCCCGCCGGAATACATGATGGGCCGACAGCTCATCGGGAACCGCAAACCGGTCAATCTCGACAGGCTTGCAGATCCATCGGTTTCAATGAAAGAGGTCGCCGCCTAAGGCGGGCGAAGGGGAGTAAATGGCCAAGATCACCTATATCGAGCACAGCGGGACCGAGCACGTCATCGACGTAAAGAACGGCCTGACGGTGATGGAAGGCGCGGTGAAGAACAACGTCCCGGGCATCGACGCCGACTGCGGCGGGGCCTGCGCCTGCGCCACCTGCCACGTCTATGTGGACGACGCCTGGGAGTCCAAGACCGGGACCAAGTCGGCCATGGAGGAATCCATGCTCGACTTCGCCGAGAACGTGGAGCCCAACAGCCGCCTGTCCTGCCAGATCAAGGTCAGCGACGAGCTTGAGGGCCTGGTGGTCCGCATGCCGGAAAGCCAGCACTAGAAAGCCAGACGCTCCCCCTCTGGGGGAGCTGTCGGCGAAGCTGACTGAGGGGGGCTTTGACTCTTGTTTTGGGGTCGAAGGGTCAACGACGTTGATCCCCCTCCGTCCCGCCGCTGCGCGACGGTCCACCTCCCCCACATCGGCGCTGCGCGCCTGGGGGAGGATCTTAGGTCGCCTCTCACCCCGTCGGCATGGCCGACATGTCCATCCACATCGGCTCGAAGACGTTGCCGTCGGGGTCGACGAAGGTGCGGCCGTACATGAAGGGCAGGTCCTGGACGGCGCGGATGTCGCCCTGGCCGCCGGCGCGGATCGCGGCCTCGACGATGGCGTCCACCTCTTCGCGGCTGTCGCGGGAAAGGCAGAAGAGGGCGGCGCTGGTCTTGTGCGCGTCGCTGATCGGCTGGGTGGTGAAGGTCGCGTAGAAGCCGTGGGTCAGCAGCATGAAGCTGATGGTGTCGGACCAGGCCATGGCCGAGGCGTTCTCGTTGCTGAATTGCAGGTTCTGCTCGCAGCCGATGGCCGCGTAGAAGGCGGTCGCGGCAGGCAGGTCGCGGACCGGCAGGTTGACGAACAGCATCTTGGGGCTGGCTGTGGTCATGGGGGCTCCTTCAATCGAGTCGGGCCGATCTAATCACGGATCGTCCGCGACAAGCCCCAGGCGGGCGATGATTTTTTGAGCCAGGTCGTGGCCACCTGTCCGAACCTCCCGGTCCCCAAGGGAGGAGGACCCGCCAAGCGGGCAAGAAGAAGCCGCCGGCTGCGGGGGCAGCGGCGGCTCAGTTCACTTGTCCCGAAGCAGGGGGAGCTCCGGGTGGGGGATCTTTAGCTAAGCCGCCAGGCGCGGGGCGCAGAGGCGGTCCAGGGTGCTCATCAGGGTCGACATGGCCGACGACGGCAGGACCTCGTCCTGGTCGTAGGAGCCTTCGGCCAGGATCAGGGCCAGGCGGTCGCGGGCGCGGCTGACGCGGCTCTTGATGGTGCCGATGGCGCTGCCGCAGATGTCGGCGACTTCCTCATAGGACAGGCCGCCGGCGCCGATCAGGATCAGGGCCTCGCGCTGGTCGTCGGGCAGCATGGCCAGGGCCCGGCGGACTTCGTCCAGCTCCAGGGTGGCGATGGGGTTGGAGACGGCGACCAGGGTCCGCTCGGCGGTTTCCGGGTCGAGTTGGGTCGAGCGCCACGAACGGCGCTTGTCGGAATAGAACTGGTTGCGCAGGATCATGAAGGTCCAGGCCTTCATATTGGTGCCCGGCTGATAGCTGGCGCGGTTGTTCCAGGCGCGCAGCAGGGCGTCCTGGGCCAGGTCGTCGGCTTCCACGGCGTTGCGGCACAGGGAGTGCGCAAAGGCCCGCATGTGGGGGATGAGGGCGGTGAGTTCGCCCATGAATTCCTTGTCGGCGGAGGTCGTGGTCGCGGTCATGAAGGGCCCTCTCTGTCGCGTCTAGGAAGGGGTCTTAACCAGCCCCTATGATCAACAAACGCAGCCGTGGCCGGAAAGCTCCGCCATTATGAAAAGAATCTTGGCTGTGGGGATCGAACCGAACCTCGGGGCCGCACGACCTTAGGAAGGACAGCGCGCGCGGCGCCGGCCATGCGCAGCTCCCAGGGGGACAGGACCATGCATGCTTTTCAAACGCAGGACTGCGCCATGACCCTGGCCGAGGGCCTGGCGGAATACTACCGCGACAATCCCGGTCTCAAGCGGGGCGACGCCTTGTCGGCCCCGGCGGCGGCGTTCTTCCGCAGCCACGACGCGGTGCATGTGGTGTACGGGCGCGGAACCTCGCTGCCTGATGAGGCGGTGGTGAAGCTGGCGAGCCTGTTTGGAACCACGGGCGGCCTGTCGGTGCTGGGCGGCTATGCCCTGCACGACTCCCAGGACATATACCGGACCCTGCGGCTCTCGGAGATCCTGCGGACCCTGGTGGCCGCGGTGATCATCGTGCCCCGGACCCTGGTGCGGTGCCTGAGGCAGAGCCGGCCCTGGCCCTGGACGGATTTCGAGGCCCTGCGGAACCAGCCGCTACGGGACATCCGGCGGCGGTTCGGCATCGCGGTGTGATGGCGCGGGCTACGTTTCGCCAGGGCGCGCGATCGGCGCTCCCCTCCCCGCAAGGGCAGGGCTATCGCATGTGGCTTCGTGCGCTGAGTTTGTGCGGGCGCTGGATTGATCCTCCCCCAGGCCGTAGGCCGATGTGGGGGAGGTGGACCATCGCAACGCGATGGGACGGAGGGGGATCAACGTCGTTGATCCCTTCGACCCCAAAACAAGGGTCAAAGTCCCCCTCAGGCGCTTCGCGCCAGCTCCCCCAGGAGGGGAGCATCTTCAGGCATCGCAAACCTCAAGCGCCGAATTTTCCATATGCGATTGCCCTGCCCCCTTGGGGGAGAGGCTTAGTTGCTCTGAGCGTTGCGCGAGAATTATTGTTCTTCTTTTGTTCTTTTCCCGCGTCACTGATAGTCTCACCTCATGGCCTTCGCCTATCCACGCAAAGAGATGATGGTCCGCGTCTGTGAGGCGGTGGAGAAGGGCGCGCGGCTGGAACAGTTGGACGCGCGGCCGGGCTTTCCGAGCCGGCAGACGATCTATCGCTGGGCCAAGGCCGATCAGGGCTTCGCCGATCGGCTTATGTACGCGCGGCAGTGGCGGCGCGGCATGGAGGTCAGCGCCACGGCGGGGCCGGTGTTCGATCCCGAGCGGGCTGAGGCCTTTCTGATGGAGGTGAGGCGCGGGGCGGCGATACGGGAGGTTCTGCGACGCCCGGAGTTTCCGAACCGACGGCGGCTGAAGCGCTGGACCTCGGAGCGGCCGGATTTCGCCCAAGCGCTCCAGGCGGCCTCCGCGGTGGCCCGTAAGATCAGGCTGCGCAAATGGGCCTGGTATGACGAGACCATCGCCGACGAGTTTATCCGGCGGGTGGCGTTCGGTGAGTTCGTGGCCGATGTGGAGGCGGACCCGGCCCTTCCAAGCCGGCCGATCCTGGCGAGATGGCGGCGGATGCGGCCGGACTTTGACAAGGCCCTGCAGGTGGCCAAGCTGAGCGGGCGGCGTCACCGCCTCCACAATCCGCGCCGCCTGACCGAGGGGCTGTTCGACCAGATCCTGACCCGCCTGACGACGGGCGTCTGCCTGCGCGACGTGGCGCGGGACCCGAAGATGCCCTGCTACAGCAGCCTGATGTACTGGCAGGCGCGCAATCCGGAGTTCGCCAAGATGCTGACCTGGGCGCGGGACGAGGGGCGTTGGGCGCTCGGGGCGGAGAAGGTGGCGCGGGCGGACGCGCTGGCGGCGGCGAGGCTTCGGCCCTCGTCCTGATCGTCATGGCCGGTAACAAGCCCGGCCATGACGGACATTTTTAAGGTGGCCTAAGCCCGCGCCGTCACCAGCCAGCAGGCTGAGCTCATGGCTATCATGCCATCGGCCTCATAGGCCGCCAGCCGTTCGGCGACCGCCGTGCGGACCTTGGCCTGAGTGGCTTCGTCGGCCTGTTGCAGGACCGCGCCGAGCGCCCCCATGCGCAGGCTCAGCGTCATCAGGTCGTCGAAGGCGATGGGGGTGGGGACGTCGAGGGGGGTGATGTCGATGTCTCGCCAGCCGCTGCGCTCAAGGATGCCGCGCACCCGGTCGGGCTTGGCGAAGGCCCAGCGGCCCGGCGCGTCGGGGTCGGCTTGCGGCATCGGCGGCAGGAAGGGGGCGGCGGCCTCCACCGGGGCGCCGGCCAGGGGGTTGTCGGCGGGGCTGCGCCAGCAGGCGAAGGCGAGCTTGCCGCCTGGCTTCAGGGCGCGGCGCAGATTGGCGAAGGCTGAGTCGAAGTCGGCGAAGAACATGACGCCGAAGCGGGAGATGGCGGCGTCGTAGGCGGCCTCGCCGAGGTCGAAGGTCTGGGCGTCGCCTTCGAGGAACTCGGTGTTGGGGACGCCCTGCGCCTGGGCCGAGGTCCGCGCGGCGGCCAGTAGGGGGGCGGAGACGTCGACGCCGACGCTGCGGCCCTGCGGCCCGACCCGGCGGGCCATGGCGAGCGTGGTGGCGCCGGCGCCGCAGCCGATGTCGACCACGGCCCCGCCTGCGCCCGGGAAGCCGGCGGCGACCACAGCGTCGCAGATCGGCTGGTTCAGGCGGTCCATCAGGTCCTGCAGCTCGACCCAGGCCTGGCCGCCGGCCTGGCCCCAATAGGCGGCCTGGGTGGGGGTCTGGGTGGATTGGGCGGTCATGGTCGGCTCCTGTGGTCTTGCGGTCATCGGTTGGGTGAGCGCACTGTGCAAGTTCAAGCCGACTTGAGGTCAAGCGATGAGTGACGTCGAAGGCGGTGTGGTGGCGGCACTCTGCAAGCGACTTGAGGTCAAGCGATGAGTGACATCGATATCGCGCAGCTGGCGCGGCGCTCCGGGGTGCGGGCCTCGGCCCTGCGCTATTACGAGGACAAGGGGCTGATCGTCTCGTCGGGGCGACGCGGCCTGAAGCGGCTGTTCGATCCCGATGTGCTGGAGCGGCTGGCGCTGATCGGGCTGGCCCAGGCGGCCGGGTTCTCCCTGGAGGAGATCGCCGCCATGCTGGCGGGCGAGGGCGGGCCGCGGATCGACAAGGCCGAGCTGGCGGCCAAGGCCGACACCCTGGACCGCCGGATCGCGGATTTGACCCGCATGCGCGACGGCCTGCGCCACGCCGCCGCCTGTCAGGCGCCCGAGCTGATGGGCTGCCCGCACTTCCGGCGGATCGTGCGGGTGGTGGGGAGCGAGGCGGCGTGGCGCAGGCCGT
>NZ_JBBKVV010000089.1:0-7127 GCF_037968635.1 Phenylobacterium sp. | reverse complement strand
GCCCAGACCAAGACCTCAAAGCCGTACCGAACCAAGGGGGACCGCTTCTTCGCCGAGATTCATCGCGTTGACGCTGACTTCCATCGCTCCTCCAGCGGCTACGATGCGCTCTACGAACGCAAGGTCTGGCGGTCCAAGCAGTTGGCGCGGCACCTCGCCGATTGGGTGCCGGAGCTGACGTTGAAAGCCAGCGAGCTTGTTGAGATCACCCCCCTCAACATGCGCGCCAAGTTTGAGGCCGGGCTACGGGCGGTGAAGGCCGAGCGAGCGCTGGACGTCGGCAACCTGCTGGCCGAGACACTCCTTCATGCCGTCCTGCGACATTGGTTCGGCAGCGAGCCGGTGCCGTGCAAGCTGTTCCACCGGTCCACGCACGGCGATAAGGTCACCAAGAACGCCCACCTCGTCCATGGCGAGAACGGGGACGAGCTGTGGATCGGTCGAACCCATCTCTTCGACGAGCGCGACCCGGCTCCGCTTTTTGCCCGCATCAGCGCCGAGCTTTCCGACGCCCTCGACACCGAATTGCTGGTCGAGGAGCGCGGCATTATTCTTCAGCTGCGGGAACCGCAGCACTACACCGACTACGCGATCGGCGCGGCGCTTGCGCCGGGCGCCCCGATCGACGACTTCATCCGTATCCTGTGCCTGCCGCTGCTCATCGCCTATGACAGCTCCGTACTCTCCAACGGCCACGCCGATGACTATCAGGCGCGTCTGGTGGAGGAGATCGCTCAGCTCGGCGTCGGCGTGACGGCGAGCTTGCCGGCCTCGGTCGAGGAGGTGCGCGTCCACGTCTTCATGATCCCGGTCGAGAACCTCGCGGCGCTAAAGGATCAATTCGCCGAACACTTGGGGCTGCCATGAACTACGCAAGCGTCAGATCCGCGCTCGGCGAGGAGAACTTTGGAGGTGAGACGCCATTCAACCTGCTGCGGGCGATCGCCGAACACGTCAATGACAAGGCATCTGCCCAGAACGGGCGCGACCTGGTCATCCGTGCGCTCGCTCGGAGCAAGTCCTTCGACGACTTCGAAACCCAGATCCTGACCTCGCTCGTTCGTGCGGTCGGCCTCTATCCCTACATGGGAGACACCCTGACCTTCGCGCAAGACGACGACCGCCTAGCCTACGAGCTGCATCGGCCGGACGGCATGGACGAGGTGTTCCACAGTCTCCAAGCGAAGGTCTACTACCAGCTCAGGACCGGCTCCAACGTCGTCCTCAGCGCCTCGACTAGCGTCGGCAAGAGTCTCTTGATCGATGCGATGATCGCGCTCGGGAAATTCAAGAAGATCGTCATTGTCGTGCCGACACTGGCGCTCATAGACGAGACCCGAAAGCGGCTCGTGCGACGTTTCCGGGGCACGGTGCACGTGATCACCCATCCCACGCAGGCCGCCGATCCCAAGAGCGTGAACGTCTACGTGCTCACCCAGGAGCGGGTCCGACAACGCGAGGATCTGACGAACGTCGATTTCTTCGTGATCGACGAATTCTACAAGCTTGACCTACGCCACGAGAAGGACAAACGGCGCGCGATCGAACTCAACCTGGCCTTCCATCAACTCGCCGGAACCAAGGCGCAGTTCTATCTGCTCGGGCCGAACATCCACGCGATCAAGGGGCTGGATCGTTACGAGATCCATTTCATCCCGTCCGAGTATTCGACGGTCGCCGTCGACGTCGTCAACTTTGACCTTCCCACCCGTGGCGACGAGCGCGATGCGGCACTGATCGAGCTCTGCAAGACCTTGCACAGCGCGACCCTGATCTACTGCCAAGCCCCCGGCAGCGCCTCGCGCGTCGCCAACACGCTGATGCGGGACGTGGTGAAAGTGGACGTCGCCGCCTGCGCCGAGCATGCCGACTGGATCGATGAGAACTTTCACGCCGAATGGGTCGTCGCTAAAGCCCTCCGGCGGGGCGTTGGTCTGCACCATGGCGGCATTCCCCGCGCCCTGCAGCAGCATATGGTGCGGCTGTTCAACGACGGCGTTATCAAGCGCCTGATCTGCACCTCGACGTTGATCGAGGGGGTCAATACGGCGGCCGAGAACGTGATCGTCTATGACCGGCGGCGAAACAAGAACGTCCTGGACTTCTTCACCTACAAGAACATCCAGGGACGCGCCGGACGGATGGGACGGTACTTCATCGGCAAGGTCTTCATGTTGGAGTCCGCGCCCGCGGACGAGGAAACGATCGTCGAATATCCGGTCGGCGAGCAGGGGCTCGAGACGCCGCTCTCACTGATCATGCAGCTAGAGGACGGCGACTTGACCGACGTGTCGCGCTCACGCGTGGCCGATGCCCTCAAGGACAGCTTCCTCAGCGAGGACACCATCCGGCTGAACGGCTCAATCGAGCCCGACACGCAGAATCGCCTGGCCCGCGCCTTGTTCGAGGCTATGGCGGAACGACCCGACCTCTACACATGGCGCGGCTACCCCAAGAAGGCGCAGCTGATCGCGGTCGCCGAACTGGTCATGGACTACCTTTCCGGACCCACGATGCAGAACCTCGGCGTAAGCTCGGCCAGGCAGCTTCACTGGCACCTTTCACGATTGAGCCAGGACGGCGGTCTCAAGGCCTATCTGTCGGATGTCGCCAACGGCGTGCTGCCCGGCCAAGACGTTTCAGCCAAGATCGACGAAGCGCTGAAGATCACCCGCAACATCGTCAGCTACAGCTTCCCGCAGGACCTCATGGTCGTTCACAACATCCAGCTGGAGGTGGCCGGCATGTTGGACCTCGTCCCGGGCGACTACAGTGTCTACGCCGACGCCGCGAACCACCTGTTTCTACCGGCGACGATCGCGGCACTCGACGAATACGGCGTGCCCTTGCAGATTGCACGAAAGATCTCGGGATACCTCGAACCCCACCACGTTCTCGACGATGTCATCTCCAAGCTCCGGGCGCTGGACCCGGACGATGTCGATGAACTGACGGACTTCGAACGGCGATGGATTGAGGTCGTCCAAGAAAGTCTCTGAGTGCAACTGGGTGCGTTTGGTTACCGTTCGAACGACCTCGACGGGACGAGAGTTGTCTTCTCGATTTAGGTTTTGAAGGTCGTGTTCCTGGCGGCACGCCAACGTCCGCTCATGGCGCGATGCAGTCTTGGTCATCGCAACCCTAGCCACGCGAGAGCACTGCTGGCACGGTCTGCGCCATGGCGAAGCTGATCCAGGCAACCGATCTTCACTTTGCGTGGCTTCTGGGGGAGGCCTCGTCGGTCGATGGCCTCCGACAGGCGCCCGACGGGGTGGAGGAGCGGCGGATCCTGGCCTGGCTTCGCAGGACATCGGCCCGGCTTGAAGCTGCGGGCCACCCGAGCACCTTCCTCATTGTGGACGATGGCGAGGTTGTCGGTTTGTGCAGCTTCAAAGGCCCGCCGGATAGGTCGGGCGTTGCCGAGATCGGTTACGGAATAGCCGAAAGTCGGCGGCGAAGGGGCTATGCGACAAGAGCTGTATCGCTGCTGTGCGAGCACGTTTGTCGAAGTGGTGCGCCTAAGGCGTTGAAGGCTGAAACCTCACCCGCCAATCCGGCCTCCCAGCGAGTGCTCGAGAGCAATGGGTTCGCCCACGTCGGTATGCGGCAAGACGCTGAGGATGGCAGTCTCTTGGTTTGGTCAAAGACGTTCGCCTAGGCACGGGCTAGCAAGCCCGCGTCGCAGTACGAAGCTTACACCACCGCGTCTCAACAGCGGATGTCCGCTTGTCGGCAATAGGCCAACTTCTGCTCGTGGCGCGTTCCTGCCATCTGCGCGCTCCCGAAGAAACATCGCGAGAAGCAGACACACAAAACGTCCCGGATGGGTGGTGGGCTCCGCTCCAACACCCGATACCGGGGCGAATGAGGCGACCCTACATCAGCGGCTCGTGCTCGATATGTGCGGGCTAATTACGGCGGGTCAAACTCGGGGCTCAAGACCCAGGTGGTTTCGCCCACAGCCGGAATGAACCCAAGATGCTGTAGGATCGGCCGGCTGGTCTCCCGGGCTTCAGTGCTGAGAAATCTTAGGCCTTGGGCGCGCGCAGCTGAGACCCGGGCCGCGACAAGGGCACGATAAGCGCCTACCCCGCGGTGAGACGGGGCGACCCCCCCGCCATACAACTGGCCGAAGGCTTGGCCGGGAGCCGTCTCCAGCCGCGCCGAGGCTACTGGTTCACCCGCCACGTAGGCCACGAACAGGGCTACGTCGTGACGATCGAGATGAGCGGCGTAGGCGTCCCGCCGGTCCGAGGCTTGAGTGTCGCCAAACGCCTTGTTCGCTGCGGCGACGAAGTCGTCCAGCCCGGCAAGGTCGGCAACGCGGCGCACCTCAGCTCCCGGCAATGTGGAGGGCGGAAGTTGCCGCTCCAGGTCGAGGAACATCAGCGTCCCCGGCGGGTTGGCGCGAAATCCGGCCGCTGCCAGCAAGTCGGGCAACACGCTGGGCTGGTCGTGATCATGCACCCGCCAGATCAGCGCTTCGCCCTTCGAGCGGAAGCTCGCCGCGTAGCGCGCGACAACCGTCTCTGCGTCAGACGCCGAGAAGTCCCACCAGTTCACGAAGTTGAAGGCCCCAGCCAACCAGACGACGCCATCCTCCCGCACCACGGTTCGGCCGGGCCGGGGCGCTGGGTTGGCCCGCACGTTAGCGTCGTAAAGAGAAAGTAGGGCTTGGACGTCCATAGCCTGACCTTGGCGCAGGATCATTGGCTTGGCGAGATGCACGAAGGGTCATGGCGCATGAACCTGCCAGGCGAGGCTTCAGATGATGATGGCCTCGCCATCCCTGAGTGTTCGGAATGGCAACCCGCTGTCGACCATCGCAGCGATGGCTTTATCAGCGGCGGCGGCTTCGGGATGATCGGACCGGAAGTGCGGAACAACCGCGTAGTCAACTAGGCCCAGACCTTCCCAGATCGGCTCGGTTGGATAGCCGTCAGCCAGGACGGAGGGGTCGTCCATAAACTCAATCCCTCGCAAAGAGGGCCCCGCGGCGACGGTGCCGGCGCTCCAGCCGCCATAGATCAGCTCCCCCGTAGCAACCTCGCCGGGAATGAGCTGGTCAAAGCCGCTTTGGCGCATCGCTCGCCGGAGCAGGAAGCTGTTGCCGCCCACGGCCCACACCAAGTCCAACACCTGCAGCGCATCGGCGAGCTCCGTTGGCGATCCGAAAAAGGTACGTAGATCGAGGTCTGCGGCGTCGAACCCCTCACTTCGAAATACGTCTATTGGGTCGAACACCTTCGCGGCGTATGCGGCCCGATCCCTTGCGGAGATGAAGTCGAGGGCATTGCTGATGACCCCAACCTTTCCGCCGGTAGGTAGCGCCTCAAGCAGTTCGCCAAAGCGATCGCCCATTCGGAATGACGAAAGATAGAGTTTCACAGCCGCGCCCTTTTGCTTCTGCAATGCTAACGAGGTGGGGCGCGTTGAGAAGGGTAGATTGCAGACGTTGCTTTTCACTGCGCCTTAGCCAAACTTCAGGCTCAAGGAACTCCATGCTCGGTCACATTTCACTCGGCGTTCGTGATCTGGCGAGAGCCACCGTGTTCTACGACGCGACTATGTCTGCGCTTGGTTACACACGATTAGACACCGACCATAAGTCGGTGGGGTATGGCTTGCCCGGTACTCGAAATGACCGTTTGCGTCTGTTCCAGCGTGACGAAGCGGCTCCACCCGGACCGGGATTTCATGTGGCGTTTGTCGCCCCAAGTCAGGTGGCAGTAGATCGCTTCCACGATGCAGCCCTTCGGAACGGAGGTTCGGATCAGGGAGGGCCGGGACTACGCCCGCAGTATGGACCTAACTACTACGCTGCATTTGTCGTTGACCCAGATGGCTACAAACTCGAAGCGAAGCATCCGCCACCGCCTGAGGGATAGGTCCGCAAAGGGCTCCTAGTCGCCGTTGGGAATGTCCGGATTCGGGCAGGGGCCTCGACGCTCGCCAACGGCAACTTCGCGGCGCGAATCCAACGGGGAGAATCGACCCGTTGCGGACATCGGGTCTACTGCTACTCTTGCCCTAAGATGGCCCTGGATGTTGAATCGGCCGATGGAGTTTGCCGTGGAGGCGCGGATGCTGTCGGCGATCAGTCTGGAAGGGTGCTTGGGGTGAGCAAGCCGTGGTTTCGCCGCCGCCATATGATGACCTTTCCTATCCATCCAATGGGCTGGTTCACTTACAGTCTGTTTTTTTTCGCAGGCGGACTTTGGGTCGCTGTCGATACCGGATCGTTGGTTGGACCTGAATGGTTGACCGAGGGGACTGGGATTCTGGTCGCCGTCGTTCTGCTCGGCATGTGTGTCGCACTTATCGCGAAGACTGAAAAACGCTGATGCTCGCCGTCAACAACGTCTTCATCTCCGTCAGCGAGGAGCGGATGTGCCGCCCCGAGGCCCGGCAATCAGGTCGCAAGCGGATGTCCGCTCACCACCCTTCGCTGCCCTTGAGAAGGTCTGCTTCCGGTCCGTGGGGTCCACGCTCCGGTTTTGGGTGAGGGGCCGACTTCCGCACCGGACCCCGAGCGGACCTAGGCGGTAAGGGAGCCCACCAGTTCGAGGTCAGCCACGTTATCGGGATCGACGTTCAAACCGACCCAGAGGTCATCGGCTTCTCGTATGTAGTTGCCGTATGCCGTTCCAATCCAAAAGAGATATGCGGCCCCATTCCTCTCGAACCTGTGTCGAACGCCGACCGGAGCCTTGTTCAGCGGCACGAGACCGTCTGTCCACCGCTCGGGGCAGGTGAAAAGGTCGACGGAGAGGAGCGTGGCACCTTTGAGATCGATCCAGTCGCTGCCCATATCCGGACCTATTCGGTCGAGAGTCCCTACTCCCCAGCGCTCCTCTTCCCCTGACGCCTTTAACGTCATTGGGGATACCCGATTCCACGAGAGAAAAAGCTCGAGATTGGACTCAAATCGAAGCTGCACACCGCCGGTGAAGCTGAGCCGCGGTGCACCAAAGGCTCTCACTAGGTCGGGCGTGTCGCTCGACAGCGGCATCCAGGCGAACCCGATCATTCGGTGCCCCATCAGCGGCTGGTAGGCCCGCAACAGTTGTTCAGACGCAGAAATCATCGGTATCCAGCCTAGCTTTTAGAGGGTCTGCTCGCCACCC
>NZ_JBBKVV010000088.1:0-29667 GCF_037968635.1 Phenylobacterium sp. | reverse complement strand
CAGCAGACCGAGGAGCGTGTGAAGAAGACCCGTTCGCGGCGCCTGGAACTGGTGGCCTGGGTCCGCAATCCGGCGCGGATGATCTGGGCGAAACACGCCGAGCTGAACGCCATCGGACGGGCCCGCAAGGCCTATCGCCGGGCCGAGGTTGGCCTGCAAGTCCGCCAGGATTGGGTCCGCTCGCCCAAGGGCCAAGCGTTCGTCGCGGCGCGCCGGCAGCCGGACCTGGAAGCCGCCGCCGACGTGGTTCGGGGACGGCGCACGCTGGAGCGGAAGATCAAGAGGATGGACAACCGGATCGGGTTGGCCGGCCGCACGATCAGCGACCTGCGGTTGGCGCACGAACTTGGTCAGCGGGAGCTTCGTGTCCCCAACCAGTCGCCCGACGAGACGCGCTTCTTTCGGGATATCGGCCGCCCGGCGCGCGAGGCCCTGCAGCGCTTCCCGACGCCGGTTCAAGAACAGGCGCTGGAGCGTCTGCGACGTGGCCAGGGCCGGTCGATTGGCCGCGCCATCATTCCCGGCAGGTAGGAGCGACACGCCCCATGAACGCCCGCCCCAAGATCATCCTGCCGCTGGCGGCGGCCAGCGTGTTGATCGCGCTGGCCGTCGCCACCCAGATCGTCGCTCACGACTTCCACTACCCGCGTGAGTTCGGCCGTGGCCTGTTGGATCTGGGGCGGGCGAGGATCTACGCGCCGTGGGCCTTCGTCGGCTGGTATGGGCGCTTCGCGGCGCGCTACCAGCAAGCCTTCGACATGGCGGCGATGATCGCCCTGGCGACCGTGTTCGTCCCCACGATGGCGTTGATCGGGCTGACCAAGAGCACGCGCCGGGCGCCGCGAGAGTTTGGCAAGGACGCCTGGGCGACGCAGGCCCATGTCCGCAAGGCCAAACTCGTCCATGGCGACGGCCAGATCAGCGGACGGGTGCTCGGCCGGTTCAATGGCAAATACCTCACCTATCGCGGTGTGGAGCACGCGATCATCGTGGGCGCGTCCCGCAGCGGGAAGGGGGCCGGCCACGTCGTTCCCACCCTGATCGCCTGGCCGCAAAGCGCCTTCGTCTACGACCGCAAGGGCGAGCTTTGGCACATCACGGCCGATCACCGGAAGACGTTCAGCCACGTCTTCTATTTCGCGCCGACCGACCCCAACACCGTGCGGTGGAATCCGCTGTTCGAGGTGCGGAAGGGGCCCATGGAGATCGCCGACATCCAGAACGTCGTCGGCATCCTGGTGGACCCGCTGGGCCGCAAGGCCGGCGACCTCAATTTCTGGGACCAGAGCGCGACGGACTTCTTCACCGCGATCATCCTGCACGTCCTCTACAGCGAAGAGGACACCAAGAAGAACCTGGCCCAGGTCCGCCGCCTGCTGATCAATATCGACCCGACCCTTCACGCGATGAAGCACACCAAACATCGCCATAGGCCCGACCTTCATGCGCCGGGCGGGCTGGCGCGGGGCGCCGACGGCAAGCCCATCGCCGAGGTCCACCCGGAGATCCTGCTGGGCGCCACGGCGCTGGACAGCATGGACGAGCGGGTGAAGTCCAACGTGCTGGCCACCTGCCGGGCATCGCTATCGCTGTGGGCAGACCCCTATGTGGAATACGCCACCAGCTGGTCGGACTTCTCGATCGGCGACCTGGTGTGCTCGGAGAGCCCCGTCACCTTCTACATCATCACCCCCCAGGCCCATGCCGACCGGCTGGCCTTCCTGGTGCGGGTGTTTACGCGCCAGACGATCAACAGCCTGATGGAGCGCGAGCATTTCGACAGCCGGGGGCGGCGCAAGGCGCACCGCCTGCTGCTGCTGCTCGACGAATTTCCCAAGCTCGGCAGCCTGCCCTTCCTGGAAAACGCCATGGGCGAAATGGCCGGCTACGGCATCACCGCCCACCTGATCTGCCAGAGCTTCAACGACGTGTTCTCCAAGTATGGGGACAAGACGCCGATCTTCGACAACATGCACATCACCGCCACCTTCGCGACCTCGGAGCCGACCAGCATCGACAAGGTGATCAGGCGGGCAGGCAAGGCGCTGGAGATGCGGGAGAGCTACAGCGATCCGCGCAGCATCTTCGGCAGCTCGCACCGCTCGACCTCCCAGAGCGAGCACGAGCGCTACATCCTGACCGAGGACCGGGTCCGCGAGCTGGATGACAACCAGCAGTTCCTGTTCGTCAACAACACCAAGCCGATCCGCGCGGAGAAGATCCGCTACTACGACGAGCCGTTCTTCAAGGCGCGGACGGGGGACTATTTCCACGGCGTGCCGGCCAAATACGAGCAGAGGCCGGGCGCGGCTGACCTGCCAGGACCCGCGCAAATCGACTGGCTTGGGGTTCGCGCTGCAGAGCCGGCCCCGGCCGGCCTGAAGGGCGTCGTGCCACCGTCGGCCCCCGCGGCGCCGGATGATGGGCCTCTGCCCGCCGGCGACGGCGGGCATGGCCTCCACGCGCCCGTCTCGAGCCTGCGGTGGACGGGCGACGACGATGACGACGGCAGCCTGGGCTGACGGACCTGCAGAGACGCCCACGCCCCGCTGACTCCAGTTGAATTGGATTTCCGATGCCGCAGCACCACCCCGTCGTCACCGACCGCAAGGTCGCCGCGCTGAAGCAGGCCATGGGTCCGGTGATCGCCAGTGCGCTCGCCGACCGCATGGTCGTGGAGGTCATGGTCAATCCGGACGGCAAGATCTGGGTCGACCGGATCGGGGAGGGGAGGTCGTTCACCGGCCAGAGCCTGGCCAGCGCCGACGCTGATCGGATTCTACGACTGCTGGCCGACCATGTGGGCGAGGTGGTCACCCGGGACCGGCCTCGGGTCAGCGCCACGCTTCCGGAGACCGGAGAGCGGTTCCAAGGCGCCTTCATGCCGATCGTATCCAGTCCCGCCTTCGCGATCCGCAAACGGCCGGAGGTGGTGTTCACCCTGCCCGAATATGTCGATCAGGGGATCATGACCGAGCACCAGGCCGCCGTGATCCGCGAGGCGGCGACGGCGCGTCAGAACATCCTGATCGTCGGCGGCACAGGCTCGGGCAAGACGACGCTCGCCAATGCCATCCTGGCAGAGCCGGCCTTTGCCCAGGACCGCGTGGTGCTGATCGAGGACACCGCCGAGCTCCAGTGCTCAGCCGAGGACAAGATTCAGATGCTGACCAAGCGGACGGACCCGCCGGTGACCATGACCGACCTGGTGCGTGACACCCTGCGCCTGCGGCCGGACCGCATCATCATCGGGGAGGTGAGGGACGGGTCGGCGCTCGATCTCCTGAAGGCATGGAATACGGGCCACCCTGGCGGGTTGGCGACCATCCACGCCAACAGCGCCGCGGAGGGCCTCACACGGTTGGAGGACCTGATCGGGGAAGTGACCCAGCGGATTCCTTACCGGGCCATAGGTCAGGCGATCAACGTGATCGTCCACATCGAGCGAACGGCTGTCGGCCGACGGATTACTGAGATCGTCCGAGTGCAAGGCTGGGGGGAGGGGGCCTACGACCTTCGCGCGGCCTAGCCTGGGCGTAGTCGTGGGGAAGATCTTCGCCAACGGCCGAGCCTGTAGTTCCGGCCGACCCCTTCAGCGGGGACACCCTCAACGCCCCAAGTCCGCGTTACTAGCTAGCGCTCGGCAATGTTGCAGGACGGGGACTTCAGCCTGGTCGAGCGGATGCTTGGGGATAATCCGCGGTTTCGGGGCGAAAACCGCATCGAAATCGGGTGAAGTAGACGGCCTGGCGCGGACTCCGCACGCGAGATGTGGTAGGCAGGCTAACGAAAACCGCAAGATAGCCGATCATGACCGGGCCCTACGGGCGATGGATTGCTGACTACCGCGACGGCGGCCTCCATCCCTTCCCGGTCGATGGAAAGCGCCCCTGCGTCACATCCTACGCCAAGCGGCGGCCGAGCGCGGCGACGACGGAGAGGTGGGCCCAGACCTTCCCGGCCGCGAATCTCGGGCTGCCGACGCGACGGGAGGGGCTAGCCGTCCTGGACGCCGATGATCCCGGTGTGGTCGCGCTGTTTGAGGCCGTAGCTGGTTTCACGCCATTGCGGGTGGGCACCCGGCGCGGCGAGCATTGGTACTTCGGCGACCCACGCGGCGAGATCGCCGGCGCCAACCACCCCTTGGGCCAACCGTTCGACATCAAGGCCGCGGGGTCAGCCGCCTTCGTCCTGATCCCCGGCTCTGAAAATCAGGGTGCGGTCTACCGGATCATTGACTACGACGGCGACGATCACGCTGCGGAGTTCACCCGCCGTCTCCGTGAATTGCCCCGTCTCAGTTCGTCGGCCCACAGGGAGCTCCTGCAACGACCGCGGGGGCTGGTTCAGGTCCGAAAGACTTCTGCAGGCGGGGGCAACACGATCCTGCTGACCGGCGCCACCATCCCGGAAGGCGCCAGGAACGACGCGCTCTTCAAGGCGTCTTGCCGTGGCGCCCACGACATCCGTCAGCGCCACGGTGACGGGGAGGAGGGGCTGGTCGCCCTGACCGACCACGTCCACGCCCTCAATAGCGCCCTGTGTGATCCTCCACTGGCCTCAGACGAGGTGGACAAGCTGGCGGGCGGGGTTTGGGCGCGAACCCTGACGGGCGTCAACCACCCGCCGCCGCGCAAGAAGAAGTATGTCTGGAGCGTCCTGCAGCGCATGGGCAGACAGGTCCGCAGCCTGGTGCTGTGGGGCTGGTTGACCCAAGGCCAGTTCGACACGGACGACATGGAGCTTGCGCCGGCCCGTGTCGCGGCCGCGATCCCCGGCTGGAAGCCTCATGATGCAGTGGCCGCGATCAAGGGCCTGGTGGCCCTGAAGATCCTTCGCCAGGTGCGCGCCGGCAGCAGGGGGCGAGGCAACGTCGCACGTTACCAGTTGGTCGAGCCTCTGGTGTCCGAGGTCTCTTTTACTGCCGGTTTGCATGCCCTGGCCGGGGACGCGGCGGCGCTGGCCCTACTGGTTTTCCTGGCCGACTTCTGGGGCCCGGACATCCAGGCGCCAATCAGCGCCGAGGGCATGTCACAGCACGTCGGCGGGCCGTTTGGCTGTTGGACCAAGGTCGGCATTCTCAAGGCGCGCGACCGGCTCGAGGCCGCCGGGCTTATCGAGCGTCTTGCGGTGAAGCGCACCAGCGCCCGACATCCCCGCGCTTTGTTCCAGGTTCGGGCCGTGGGCGTTCTCAAAATACCGGGAAACGTACCAGTAGATATCCACCGCCCCCTAAGCCTGACGGCTCCTGCAGCACGCCTCCAGCGACCCTGGTAAGGTGCTACAACGGGCTGCGGGTTCATCGATACCTGCCGAAAACGGTCCTTTGAGGTCCCATTTTCGTCGGCGACCTCGCGAATACCCTGGTCGCCGAAAAATTTTGGCCTCTGCCAAGGGAGGGGGTGCCCGGAAGGAGTAGGTTTTGAGAGGTGTGATCCCCGTCGCCGAACAGCTCGACCGAGCCCGTCGGGAGCTTGCCGTTGATGTGCCGCTCAACGGGCGCATCGCCCTGATCTTGATCGACAACGCCCTCGAGTTGATGTGTCACCAGAAGGCCGCTGACGTCCTGGAGAGGGACCGAGGAAATCGGACTTTGACGCCTACGCAGCGCACCGATGCCCGAGGCCAGGTCTTCGGCCGGAAGGTCGCGGTCTTGAAGGTTCTGGGGCACATCCCGCCCGAGCAGGCCCGCGCCATCAACATCTTCCACCGGCATCGCAACCAACTCTACCACGTGGGCTTGCGCAACGATCCCGTCGTCGGCCACCTCGCCCGCCAGTACTTCGAGCTGACGATCGGCTTGATGGCGCCGCTGCTGGGCAAGGAGCGCCACCTGCGCTGGGAACCGACCCTATTGGACGAGACGGCCATCCGCGTCCTCCCGGAACTGGCGACCGCGTCGCGCTACAAGAACAAGGTCGGCATCACCGATCTTGCGGAACGACTGCTGAGCGACAGGCATGAGCCGGTCCAAGGCTTCCAGGCGGCGCTCCGGGACCAGCTGCTTGCGCGCATCGATCTCTCCGTGGCGGACTTCGCGATCATCGCGACCGGCCGAAGCGGCAAAGACGATCCCCATGAGACCCTTCGGCGCATTCAGCTGGAGCACGACACCTTGGAGGAGCTGTTCAAGGTTCGCCGAGACCAGGACAAGGAGCGTCGACGCCGGGGTCTGCCCGAGCAGCCACTCGATGAGGCCTTCATGTCGATGGCGCGGGGGATGCCGATCCTAGTGGAGTTGAATGGCCAGCTGCTGCCCCGCTGGCGACCGAAACAGGCCGGCCTCCCGTTCGAGCCTTGGCGGAAGCAGGCGGGGGCGGTCGGGGCAAAGGCTGACACCCTGCAAGCCCTGGATGAGTTCGACCGGGTGCTGCGGGAGATCGAGCTGCTTGACGAGGTCATGGCCGAGCCCATCGATGACATGCATGGCTGGCACCAGCATATGGAAGACGTGGCGATGGACAGGCGCTGAGCACCGATTGGCGCGGCAACGATGACCGCTATTTCTTGAATCGTGGGGTCCAGCTCTCGATAAGAGTTTCCTCGTCATCGTCGTCGGCGCCGTAGGTCGGATCCGGCAGATTGCCTGTCGTCAACACAGTCAGGGTCTTGCCGTACCGTCCCAGGCCGATGACCTCCTCATACCCCTTCACCGATCGACCGCCGAGCCAGTCGGACAGGTCGGCGTCTCCCTCATCACGGTCTGCGGCTTGCACGCGGGCGATGTCGGCGTTCAGCTTTGCTGTCCGGCTGGGCCCGGGAAGTGCACTATCCTTACGGGGCCAGATGACGTCGCTGAGGCCCTTCATGGACTCCGACAGGAACGCGAACTCCACCTTGCCCCCCTGGCTGATGATCACAGCCGCAGGGTCTGAAGTGAGATCAGCGTAACGAATGGCCGTTGCGCTCAGGGAACAACGGCACTGGCCGGCGAGCGACAGCACCGCGCCCAATCCCTCCTTTTCGCGCCGAAGCGCCCGCTCAAAAGGCTCCGACGGCATCAGCAGGCCCGATGCGAAATAGTCGGCCTCTCGTTCGAACGGGTCCGCTGACGCGAACCCCGCCTTCGAGGCGTGCATCTGAGCGCCGCCGGAGAACAGATGCTCCGGGTGACCCTCCAGAAAATAGTGGCCCAGCTCGTGGGAGATGCTGAACCGCTGGAAGCCATCATTGGCGATGTGGGTGGCGTATAGGATGCCGAACGTAGTGTTCACATGCATCAGCATGCCGGACACGCCCGGCGCGGTGTCCGGCTTGGCTTGAACCAGTATGTCGTGGCGTTCCGCCAACGCGATCGGATCAACGCCCAGGTCTTCCAGGCCTTCATCCCGCAGAACCTTCTCCGCCTGCTGGATGATCAGTTTTCGCCGAAGGTCCGGATTTTTCCTAGGCGTTGTCGTCACGGCTCTCCGCCCTCGGTCCGGCGTTTGTTTCGGTTCGCCAGCATCTCAAGGAACTCCTCGGCGATGTCGCGGTCAGCGTCACTGATCTGGGAAACGTGGCGGTAGAGCGGGTCGGCCGCCGCCGCCTGCCCGGGCTCGGCGACACGGCCCAGCAGGTAGTCAGTCGTCACGTTCAGCTGCGTCGCCAGCCGACGAAGGTTCTCAAAGGACGGCTTGCGACCGCCGGCCTCGAAATGGGCGATGGAACTCGCCGGTAGGCCTGTCTTCCGCGCCAAATCGCCCTGGTTCATGCCGCGAAGGTCGCGGGCGGCGCGTAACCGCTCGCCGAAGACATCGGGTGTCTTGGGCTCGTCTTCCGGGATTTCGGTCATAGCGAACTCGACATGCAATTATTGACACTCTCGACATGTTGACGCATAATGCGCCATAGATCGCATGTCGAACACGACAAGGGCAAGGGGCCTAAGCGGATTGACCGATCTGACCTGAAGGAGGTCGCCGTGACGGACGTGATGCAAGAGGATTTCGAAGACAACGAGGCGAGCGCCCGGCAGGGCCATCGTCCCCGTGAGGACGGGCCCTACCGGGTTCTGATCGGCAACGCGGGCCTCAACTACCTGGCCTTCAGGATCGCCGACCCGGTTCCTACCGGACGCCAACTGCTTGACGCGGCCGACTTGCGGCCAGTCGATGAGCACGAGGTCTTCAGCCTGTCTGCCGACGGCCGTCTCGCCCAGGTCGGCCTCGACGAAACCGTCGACCTGCGCGCCCCGGGCGTCGAGAAGTTCATCACCTTTCGCAGCGACCGAGCCCTACGCTTCTTGTTGGACGACCGGGAATACGAATGGGGGCAGGACGCCATCGCCGAGGCCGCGCTGCGCGAAATCGCACGGGTCCCCGACGATCACGTCATCGAGCTGGAGCGGCCGGACGGTCCCCCCCAGATCATCGATGATGGCGCCGAAATCCGGCTCGACGGTCGGGGGGTCGAACGCCTCCGCACCCGGCCGCGCCCGCTCGTCACCGTGAAGGTCAACACCAAACCGGTGGAATTGCGCCGGGGGTGGAACACGGGCGCGCAGATCAAGGCGGCGGCGATCGCCGCCGGGGTCCAGATCAAGCCTGACTTCATCCTCCACCTGGAAGGGCCCGATGGCGTTGACCAAGTGATTGGCGACCACGACCGGATCTTCATCCGGGGCGGCGAGTGCTTCGACGCCCTCGACAATCACGAGGACAGCTGAGCCGCCATGAAGGCAGGTGTGGAAAAGGCAGTCGGCGAACTGCGCGCGGCGTTCGCTGGCCACCCCATGCAGGTGGTGGAGAGCCCCTGCGGCGGCGCCTATGTCCTCATCGAGGACGTGCCCCTGGGCGGCCCCTTCGCGCAGGCGACGACCTGGGTGGGCTTCTTCCTGACGAACGCCTGTCCCGAGGCCGACACCTATCCCTTCTATGTGCGCCCCGACCTCAGCCGGACTGACGGCGCGGCCTTGAAGGCCCCGCCGCTGCACGGTGGCCATCGCTGGCCGCCAGAGGTGCCGGCGATGGCGGAGAGGCCCGCGGTGATGGTCTCTCGCCGACAAAACAATCAAGCGTGCTGGGGTCGCGAGTCGCCTCTGGCCAAACTCCAGGCGGTCTTGAAATGGATGAAAAACCAATGACGCCGGCCCGCTGCGCCATGCGCATGCCGGCGGCGATGTATGACGTACTTCACGCCCACCTGTTTCCCGGCGACGGGGATGAACATGGCGCGGTGATCGAGGCGGGTCTGATTCGCACGCCGGCGGGCTACGCCCTGGTCGCCCGTGACCTGCACCTGGCCCGCGAAGGCGTTGACTGGCTGCCCGGTCAGCGCGGCTACCGGATGATGCCGGCCGGCTACATCCTCAAGCGCGTCCGCGAATGCCGGGACCAGCGGCTTGTCTATCTAGCAGTCCACAACCACGGCGGACGTGACGCGGTCGCCTTCTCGCCCGTGGACCTGGAGTCGCACGTTCGCGGCTTCCCGGCGCTCCTGGACATCGTGCAAGGCCTGCCCGTGGGCTCCTTGGTCTTCGCGGAGGAAGCCGTCGCTGGCGATATCTGGCTGCCGGACGGCCGGCGCTTGGTCTTGAACGGCCTGACCATTGTGGGCCGTCGCCGCGTCCGGTTGACCGCGCGCCCCGAAGCCCGGGCGGGCGTCTTTGATCCGAGGTACGACCGCCAGGTGCGTATGTTCGGCGCGGAGGGCCAAGCTGTGCTGCGCGGCGCCAAGGTGGCCATTGTCGGCCTCGGTGGGGTCGGGATTTTGCTTGCCGAATATCTGGGCCGCCTGGGCGTCGGCGCCTTCGTGCTGGTCGACCCTGACCGGGTTCAGCCCTCGAACATCCCACGCCTCGCCGACGCCAGCGGCTGGGACGCGATGAGCTGGTTGGTCGATGAGCGCCGCCCAGCCTGGCTGCGGCGGCTGGGCTTTCAGCTGGCGACCCGGAAGATCGACCTTGCCGAACGCATCATCAAACGGGCCAATCGGCAAGCCAGGATCACCCCGTTCTTCTCGACCATGGAGGAACGCGACGTGGTCGAGGCGATCAAAGGCTGCGACTACGTTTTCCTGGCGGCCGATGGCCATCGGGCGCGCCGGCTCTTCAACGCCCTGGTACACCAGTTCCTGATCCCGGGCGTGCAGCTGGGGTCGCGGATCCAGTCCGACGGCGCAACCGGGGACCTGGTCAACGTCCACACGACCGTGCGTCTGGTGACGCCTGACACAGGTTGCCTGCTGTGCAACGGCGCGGTCAACGCGGCCCGCCTGCAGGAAGAAAGCGTGTCGCCTGAGATGCGCCGCCGGCAGAAATATACCGACGAGCCTGACATCGCCGCGCCGAGCGTGATCACCCTGAACGCCTTGACGGCCTCCCAGGCCGCCAACGACTTCCTGTTCTACATGACGGGCATGACTGCGCCGGACGCCTTCGACGGATACCTCCAGGCCCATCCGCTGGTCCGCAAGGTCAAGTCCGTTCGGCCGCGCCGTGACGATGGCTGTCCTGACTGCGGCAGCTCGGTGGCCAGCCGGCGGGCCCGCGGCGACGAGGCGCTTGTCCCGCTCGTCGACTAGGCTGCGGTCGCCGGTCACCAGATCGGCGATTGCACACCCGGCCGACCTTTTGGACCGACCGCGTTGCGCCTATTTTCGTCGTGACACCATGCTTCGATCAGAAGGAGATCGAAACCTTGTCGACTGGTAAGTGGCGTGACCCGGGCGTACCGCATCGTGGGTGGACGCACCATGGGTGCGAGGACACGGGCGAGCTCTCGACGATTTGCGAGATGTGCGAGAAGGAGACCATCCGGCACGTCCACTATGTGACGCATCCGGACTATCCGTCGGAGCTTCGGGTCGGATGCGTTTGCGCCGAGAATCTCACCGAGGACTACGTCGGTCCCCGTGAGGCTGAGGGCACCGTCAAAAAGCGTCGATCACGCCTATCGACGTTCATGAGCCGCGGCTGGAAGGACGGCCGCTATGGCTCGTCCTACCGGGACTGGAAGGGCCGACGGGTTCTCATCGCGCCCAAATCTAGCGGGTGGATCGCCAAGGTGGACGGGGAGGGCGGTCGCAAGGTCTTTCCGTCTCGGGAAGCCGCCTGCACCGCGGTGTTCGGGCATTTCGACGCCGCGTCCGTCGATAGCGACAGGCCGTAGCCGCAAATCCACCGCAAATCGATCCACGCAGGCATCTGCATGGGCCGCGCATCAAACCCGGCACGTTACGCAACGAATGTCTATTGATACGCAACGAATGCCGACATACAAGCACCGTGGAGGGCGATTGTGCAACGCCTACCGTGGGAATCGCTTATGGAAAACTTCTCGATCATCCAGGCCCTCTGTCGCGCGGCGATGGCCAACCCGTCCCCGGCGCTGCGCAAACAGATCGAGCGACTGCGCGATGCGCTGATCAAGGATGGCGATTCACAGCAGGCCGCGGCCCTGGCCAACATCCTGACGACGGCGGATCGGACCAAGGAGGTATCGCCCAGCCGCATCGAGCGGTCAAAAACCCAGATCCTGGGGGAAACTCTGACGCGCAATACGCCGGTGCCCGTGGATCGGGAGACGGCGGCCGCCCTGGCGGACGTGATCTTTCCGGCAGACATCCAGCCGGCGGCCCCATTGTTCAACGCGACGGTCAGCGAGGCGATCGGCACGATCATCGAGGAATGGGCCAACTTCGACGCCTTGGCCGAGATCGACGTGCGGCCCTCCAAGACCTGCTTGATCTATGGGGCGCCGGGCACCGGCAAGACGCGCCTGGCGCTGTGGATCGCCCAGCAGCTGGATCTGCCCGTGGTGCTGGTTAAGCTCGATGGCCTAGTCTCCTCCTTCCTGGGCACGACGGCGCGCAACATCGGCAACCTGTTCACCTTCGCCAACCGTCACCGATGCATCCTTCTGCTCGACGAGTTCGACGCCATCGCGAAGGTGCGCGACGATCCGCAGGAGGTCGGCGAGATCAAGCGTGTGGTGAACGCGCTGCTGCAAAACCTCGATGTGCGCCGCGATGTCGGCTTCACGATCGGGATCACCAACCATCCCAAGCTGCTGGATTCGGCGGTCTGGCGCCGGTTCGAGGTGCAGCTGGAGATACCCAAGCCCGACTTCGAGATGCGCAAGGCGATCGCCGCCCACTTCATGCCGCCGATCCAGGCGCCCGATATCCACCTGCGTCTGATCGCCTGGTTCACCGAGGGCGCCACGGGCGCGGAGATCGAATCTCTGGTGCGCACCTACAAAAAGGCCACCACGGTTCGCGAAGAGGACAAGCGCGGCCTGCTCGATACGCTCCGCCAGTTCGCAACCTTGAATGCGGCCCGCGTACAGAGCGAGCGCCGAGCCCTGCTTTTCGAGGACACCAGCCAGCTCTTCCGCGCCATGCGCGACGATCCAATCCTCGCCTTCTCGATGGCCGATATCGGTGAGATCGCCGGCAAGGATAAATCGACCGTCAGCCGCCAACTCGGCCGGGCCGCCAAGTCCACTGAGGGCGAGGCGCTGAATGGCTAGCCCGATCCAGATCGTCCTCAATCCGGAAAACTATGAAGAGGCCCGGGACGCCGGCGGAGGCGGCGGACGCAAGGACTTCTTCGCCCACCGCGATGGGGAGTTTCGCGCCCATCAGGCTGGCCTGATCGCGCAGATCGACACGATTTCCGGCGTGCTCAGCGCCCAGGCGCAAGGCGACGTCGGCTTCGTCAAAGTCATCCTGCGCCGCGAGGCCTGGGCCAAGAGCCATCGACCTGTCACCGCCCTGTTTCGGAGCGACCGCACGCCAGTCGTCGGTGGCGGCGACCTCGGCGTGATGATCATCGAAGGTCGGCCCGGGACGCTGCGGCAGGTCGCAGCCGAGATCGCCAAGGGCGAAACCCACACCCAGATGCGGTTCAACGAGAAGAAGCAGAAGGAAGAGCCAAATCCGTCGGCTCGAAAGAGCGAGGCCGGCGCCATCGACCGCATCGAGCTCTACGGACCTTCCGACCGCCGCAGCTTCTCGCTCGAAGAGGCGGTGGCCTGGCTCTCCAATCCCATGACCGGCAGCAGCTATCAGGTCGAGCTGTTCGAGGAGCCGCCACAGCGCTCGGAGTGGGATCGCCTCGACGACGGACATCGCCGGTTGGTCGAAAGCTTCGTCGCCGGCTTCAATGCGCTGGGGCCTGGCCTTGCGGTTGACCGCCTGGCTGGTTCGGGCAGCAAACAGCCGATCCTTGCGGTCCGCCTTGGCCAGTCCAGCGACCTACCCGTACTGCGCCTGACCGAGTCCGCCGCGAGCGAACGGCGACGCGTGCCTGTGCCTTTCAATCCGGACGTCGAGCAGCATGCGCGTCTGCTGGCGTTCCTGGACACCCATCCTTTGGTGCGGCGCGTCGACCTTCCGGGCATCGTCGTGCGGACGTCGCCGTCGCAGGCTTCACTGACACGTAGCCGACCGACCGCCGCGGCGATCCCCGTGCGAGACAGCCAACGAACCTATCCCCGCCTGGGCATCATTGATGGCGGGATCAGTGGGGTCCTCGCAGACTGGGTGATCGACCGCTGGGACGTCCTGGCGGAAGAAGATACCGATCTTGCTCATGGCACCTTCATCGGCGGCCTGGCGGCCGTGGGCGCGGCCTTGAACGGACCGCAAATTTGCCCTGAGCCGGACGGCGCGGAACTTGTCGATGTGGCCGTCTTCCCCAACGACCAAAAGGCCGGCGCGTTCGCCTCTTACTACAATGATCTGCCTCAGTTCTTCGACGAGATGGGCAACGCCGTTGCAGACGCCCGGGCCCGGCACGGCGTGCGCGTATTCAACATGAGCCTCAACATCCTGCAGCCGGTGGCCCCGGATCGCTACAGCCGCCACGCGGCTCGGCTCGATCATATCGCCGAGGTGAACAACGCCGTCGTGTTCATCTCGGCCGGTAATATCAACGCCCAGGACCTGCGGCCTGAATGGCCAGCCGACGCCACTGCGGCGCTGGTCAATCTGGCCAACGGCCGCAACGATGGCTTGCTGACGCCCGCCGAGAGCGCGCGCAACGTCGCCGTGGCCGCCCTCAATCCGCCCGGTCATGACGGCTGCCTGCCGCTCGTGCCGACCCGCTACAGTCGCCGGGGGCCGGGCCTGCGCGCCGGCGTCAAACCGGACCTCGCCCATGTCGGCGGCGCCGGCTCCCAGCACCCGGTTCTGGGGCACGGCCTCTTCTCAATCCTGCCCGACGGCACGGTCGTGGATGGTTGCGGGACGAGCTACGCCTCGCCGCTTGCCGCGAAAACCGCCGCCGTGCTCGACCATGCGATTGAGGGCGAGGTCTCCCGCGAGACCCTAATCGGTTTGCTCGTCCACCACGCCGAGACGCCGGCTCTGCTCCAGTCGAAGGCGCTCGCGCCGATCGCTCGCCAGATGGTCGGCTTTGGAATGCCCCCATCGGCCGATCGGATCTTGGAGACGGGGGATCACGCCATTACGCTGGTGTTCGCTTCCCGCATTCAGCGCGATCAGCAGATCAATTTCCGCTTTCCGTGGCCGGCGTCCCTGGTCGGGCCGGGCGGCCGGTGCCGCGGGCGCGCGAAACTCACGCTCATCTCGACGCCTCCGCTCGACGCGCGGTTCGGCGCGGAGTTCGTTCGAGTGAACATCAACGCCACCCTGCAGCAGGAGCAGGCGGACGGCGGCTGGAAGGGCCGGCTTGACCCGCTCTACCTTCCGTCCAAGCGCGAGGGCCCGGCCGTTGAGGCCGAACTGATCGAGCACGATCTGAAATGGAGCCCGGTCAAGGTGCTGGCCAAGACCTTCCCGCAGGGTGTGGGTCCGTCCTCGAATTGGCGACTGTTTGTCGAATACCTGACCCGCGCGGGCGAGGTTATGCCTGCGGAGGGCGTGCCGTTCACTGCTATCGTCACGATCAGCGATCCGCAGGGCGAGCAGCCGGTGTTCAACGACCTGCGGCAGAACCTGCAGGCCCTCGGCGTGCAGATCGCCGACATCCGGACCGCCGCGCGCATCACTCCGCGGGTCTAGTGGCCGCGCGCCGTGGCGATTGAAACGGGCGTTCAACCGCGCATTACGTCCGATGTACGCCCACTGTCCTATATGTGATAAAGGACATTATCCCACATACAGTGCCGCGAGGCCGACCTTCCGAACTTCCGCTTGGGGGCGATTCTCACCGTTGGGCCTCACGCCCAAACCGGACATCTCGAATAGCCTGCGTTGAACCTGCATGATTGCGCGTCCGTCTCACAGAGCGTGCGCTCAATCTCAAACACCGCGCGTCTGTCGCGCCCTATAATCTCAGCCAATCTGCGCTGGCAATGGGCGATGATTGCGCGTCGGCCCGAACATCATTGTGCGTCGCTATAACTAGGCGGCGACCGCTGGTACCGGGGATGGAGCGACGGTGAGTATCTCGCCGGATGTCACCAGCACGATCAGCCCACGTTCAGCGCCGGTCGTATCCAGGTAGGCGCGCACCTGGGCCCGATAGTGTTCGATGGTCTCGGCCGAGGGCTGGACGTCGCTCTTCCAGTCGATCACCACCACGGGCTTGCCGTCCGGTGAGAAACTGATGGCGTCGGCTATACCGGCTGTCGCCTGCTCTACGTCATCAATGACCGTCGACGAAAAGGTCGGAAACTCGGGCGCAAGAGTCCGGCGAAGCTCCGCGATCTGCGGCAAGGCGAGCGTGCGGGTCACACACCCCGCCAGCTCGCCCGGCGAAAGACCTTGTGACGAGTCATCGGCCACGGGCTTGCCAATTGCAACGATCAGCGCCCGCGCCCGGTCTTCCAGCGCCGCAGGAACGTCCACGGTCTCGCCAGTCAGCACCTCCTCGATGAGCTTGTGCAGGACGAGTCCGCGTTCGCGCCCACCTTGGACCGAGAGGGCGAGCGCTTCGCCGTCGGATGGAACGGCGTCGCTCGCTGTCCAGATCTCTGGCGCTTCGGCCATCAGAATCGGACCGGTTCCGCTTTCATCGCGGCTTGGCGTCAGCCAGGTCAAGCGCCGGTGACGTTCGGCGATCGCGGACGCTTCCGCGGCGAAAACTTCTCGCGTCTGAAGATTGCCCTCGACGCCGGAAGGGACCCCCATGTCCATGGGCAGATGCGAAAGATCCAGCGCGGGGAGGGTGCCGAGCGACAGGTCGAGCAGCGAAATCCAGGCCGGCGACTTCGGCGGCGGGGCGTCCAGTCTCGGCAGAACCAGCAATTCACGGGCGCGGGTTGCCGCGACATACCAAAGTCGGATGCGCTCTCGGTCGAGCTCAGCCTTTTCGGCGTCCCGGGCAGCCTCATAGCCAGCCGGCATCACGCCGAACACCGGACAATAGAAGGTATCGCTGTCCCGATCGGTCACCGTGTTGTCCGGGGCGATGAGGCCAGTCATGGTGTTGACCGGGATCACGATCGGCCATTCCAAGCCCTTAGCAGCGTGCATGGTGTAGAGCGCGACCGCTTCTTCCTGTGCGTCGGGGCGACCTTCGACCGCCCTTGCTTCGTCGGTCCACGCTGCGGTCATTGTCTCGGCGAAGGCGCGAAGGCCCCGAACCGCGAAAGGAACCGTGAGGCTGAGGTAGAGATCTACATTGGCCAGAGCCCGCTCGGCCTGGCCCCGGTGCCGATCGAGCAGGATTGGGCGCACGCGCATCACGTCGATGGCCTGCGAGAGCAGCTCGTGCGGCGTTGTGCTGTTGGTCCGGCGATAGAGGCCCTGCAGATTTTCGATAACCGCCCGCGCCAGCGAGTGGGTGATCACGCTTGCGTCCACGCTAAGGTCCAAGCGCGGGAGAGAGTCCGGATCACCCTCGGATCGGGGGATGACCCAGATGATGTCGAGCAGCTCTTCCTCGGTCAGCCCAACCAGCGGACCCCGCAACAGCGCTCCTAAAGCTAGCGTGTCGCGGCGATCGGCGAGCACGCGCGTCAGCGCGATGAGGTCCTGAATTTCCTGCCGGCGAAAGAGCCCCTTGCCGGCCTGGGTGGCGACCGGGATGCCATGCCGCTCGAGCGCTTCTTCATAGCGCCAGAGGTCGCTTCCAGTCGGCGCGAGCAGGGCGATGTCGCCGGGTCGGCAAACGCGGCCCCCGCCAGAGCGGCGATCCAGGATCATTTCGCTGCCGATCAGGCGTGCACACATTTGCGCGACCGCGTCCGCCTCAGCGTCCCTTTGCTGTTCGGCGTTCGCCTTGCCGGCCTCGTCGGCGACCGCGATGTCCAGGGCTGCAACGCAAGGGCTCTCGCCACGATCGCCGTGGAACGGGTCCAGGGCGGTGAAGCCGGGCTGGCCATCGCTCGACAACAGGACTTCGAAGCGCTCGTTCACGTAAGTGAGGACAGGAGCGCAGGAGCGGAAGTTGGTCGAGATCGATAGGACACCGTCCGGATCCTGGGCAAGAACGGCGCTGCGGGCCCGGACATAGGCGCCGACGTCGGCGCCGCGGAAGCGATAGATCGCCTGCTTGGGATCCCCCACGAGGAAGAGCGCGCCGGGGCGGATTTGGAAGGTGGTCCAGTCTTCCGACGCGCCATCCGCTGGCGGGTCGCCGCACAGCCGCCAGAAGATCTCGGTCTGCAGCGGGTCGGTGTCCTGGAACTCGTCAACCAGCAAGTGAGAGAAACGCTCCGCCAACGTGCGGCGAACCTTGTCGTGGTCGCGCAACAGATCCCGCGCGGCGAAGATTAGGTCGTCAAAATCAAGCAGGGCCGCCGAGCGTTTGTACTCCCGGAATCGGTTCAGCACCGGCTGGACCTGGTCGATCACCCCGGAGAGCACTCGACTCGCTGCACTCTGGAGCATGTCCTGCCAGGCTTTGCAGCACGCCGCGTAACTGGCTTCAGCCATCACGTTGAGACGCTCGCCATCGGCCTTGGCCAGGCCCTCTCGTTTAGCTGCGTCGAGCCACTTGCCCTTCTTCTTGAACGCCAGGAACGTACCGGCCTTGGTGCAGAGGTCGGCGTGCGGCTCTAAGATAAGCAGGCGGACGAGCCCGGCCGGTGTTTCGACTGTAAGCGCATCGTCAAGGACGTTCGCCATCTCTTCGAACCGAGCAGCGAATATCGCCGTCTCGTCCTCGACCGCCGGAGCCGTCCTGATGAAGTCCGCGAAGGCCTCCGCCGCGTCCCGAAAAGCCCGAAGGTCAGGCGCTAGCGGCTTAACAGCCGGGGCCGTTACTGTGCGCCGCTTGCGCAGGTTGGCGACGATCTTGTGGATCAACCCGACGGTCTCGCCGGGATCCTGATGCACCATCTCGGCGATGATCCCGCCTTCGGCGCCGGAGAGCAGCTCGCCCAGCCAGGACTCGACGATTTCGATGAAGGCGAGGTCGCCTTGACCGCGGTCCATCACGCTGGCGCCGGGATCGATGTCGGCTTCGACGGGGTAGGGCTTGATCAGGCGCTGGCAGAACCCGTGGATGGTCGAGCAGGTGATCTCGTCGATCGCGGCGGCTGCCGCCGCGAGGTTGGCCTTATGAGCCTCCGTCAGGCCGTCGGGCAGGGCGATCCGCAATTCGGTGGGGATAGTCCCCGACGCCAGTTCGGCGACGAAGTCGCGCACCCGGATCAGCAGTTCGCTGGCGGCCAGTTCGGTGAAGGTCACAGCGGCGATGGATTTGGGGGCGACGCCCTCAGCCAGCATGGCGGCGATGCGGCCGGCCATGACTGCAGTCTTGCCGGAGCCCGCGCCAGCCTCGACCAGCATTGACCGGTCATGCGCGCTGATGGCGACGCGGCGGGCCGCGTCATCGGCCAGGCCCTTGGTTGCGCTGGTCATCACGGGGCCTCCCAGACCTGGGCGGCGTCACCGAGGAGTTCACTCGCCGCCGTAAGTTTGCGTTTGCAGTAGGTCGCGCCGGCGTTCGCCGGCAGGGCGAAGGCGAGGTCGTCATAGGCTCCGCCGGTGTCGGGCCCGATCAGCGCATTGCCGGCGACAAGGTTGGCGCGCGCCGCGCGCAGATAGCCGGAGATCTCCACCAATGTGGCTTCGGGATTGTCGAGTTGAAGATCGAGCAGGTCCCGCGGATATAGGAGGGAGGCGCTGATCGAGACTTCGGCACCAAGCAGCGCCTTGACCGCGAAAGCATATAGGCAGCGCTGCAGTTCGCGCCCACCGTCGAGGTTGATAGGCTTCTTCGGGGGACGGCCGGTCTTGTAGTCTCGGACCCGGGCGCGCTTGCCGTCGCCAGACAGATCGAGACGATCGATGTAGCCGGCGATGCGAAAGCCGGCGTGGGGGATTTCGACCAGGATCGTCGGATTCCAGGGGCTGTCAGCGGCGGATTTAAGCTTGGCCCCGCCAAACGCCACTTCGCTGTACGAACGAGACCCCGGCAGATCCTCATCGCCGAACGTGAGCGCGCGACTGGCCAGAAGTCGCGCGTCATCCAGCGTTCGGCGCCAGATCAGCGCCGGCGGGACCGCGCGCTCGCCTTCCCAGACGCCGGCGACGTGTTCCGCGGCGTCCCGAACAGCCGCTGCGATCTCATCTTCGTCGGCCTTGGCGAGGCCGCCGGCGGACTCCAGCGTCTGGAGCGCCAGGTCGAGGGTCATGTGGACCAGCTCGCCCATGCCGAGGGCGTCGATCACCAGTGGGTCGCTTCCACTCTCGGGGGTTTTCAGGTGCATGCCGTAGCGCCACACAAAGCCCAGAGGGCTTCGCAGGAGCAGTTTCAGAGAGCTGGCCGACTGAGTTCGCGACAGGATGGCCAGCAATAATGGATGGTCCGCACGGACAAGCCCGTCATGGGGCGTGATTTCCTTGCGGCGCCAGTTGCGCCAGCACATCGCCGCGCTGTTCGCCTGGGGTGCCTCAGCGAACTCCTGGGGGCGCGCCATCAACCGGTCAGTTTCGCTGAATGCGTGGACCGGGACCGCGTTGCGGCGGATGTAGGTCTCGCCCGTGTGTGCGCTGAGCAGTGAGCTACGGCCGAGCAATCGGCCTTCGCTGTCCCGGCGCGCCCTGGACAGCACGATCTGGTTCTCTGTTGTAGCAAGGATGGTTTCGAAATCCCGCCGATCAGCTGCGCCGACAGGCAGCGGATCCAGCACATTCGTCGGGATAATGTGGTCGGAGATCAGCCGGTCTTCGGAGATCCCGCGTGGCCAGCGCGAGGAATTGAGACCCACCAGCCGCACGAAACGCCTCGGCGAGGCTGCGAGCGCGCTGGCCGGCATCCAGGCGATGGAGACACAGGCCTCAAGGCCGTCATCTTGCTTGAGAACTTCGAGGGTAGCGTCGATCGAACCTGAAGGGCCCGCCAGGAGCGCCTTGCGCCAGATCGAGAGCGCGCGGCCACTGAGCAGCGCGGAGCCGATCTCATCGGCGGTGCTATGGCCCATGGCCAGCAGATCGACGATCCCCTGTAGGATCATCGAATGATCTTGTTTCTCCGGCCAGTCCGCCGGCGCCAGGCGCTTGAGCAGCTGTGACCATGCTGAAACCGAAGTCAGGGGCGCGTCGGCGGGCAGTATGCGCGTCCAGCCCGTGGGCAAGCTCTGGAACGGACCCGACTCGCTGCAGAGGGCGGCCAGGCGACGCATTCGGGTTTGCGACAGGCCACGGATCAGAATGTCGGCGAGCGCGGCGGCGGCTTGGCCGTCGCGGGTGGTGGTGACCTTGACGCCGTGGACAAAGTGCAGATCGACGCTGGCGTCGGCGCGAAGCGAAAGGAAATGGTCGTCGTAATCCGCGGTCGAGGCGGCGGCGATGGCGATATCGGCCGGCTCTGCCTCTCCCGACGCCACCAAGGCCCTAGCCCAACGGATGGCCTCGATGGCCTCATGGTAAGCCGTCGCCGCGCTGACGGCACGAACCTCGGGCGCCTGCGGTGGCGCGCGGGAGATCGAGACGCCGGTCGTTTCGAGCCAGGCGGGGTAGGGGCGGGGACCGGCGGACCATGTCACCGGGGTGTGGTCACTCAGCGCCTTAAGGAGCGGGCGCCAGCACGGCGACAGTTCGGTGATGCCGACGATTTCAACGGCACCGAGGACGGCTTTGGCATGGCCCAATCGCGAACGTGCCGACGCCGCCAGATCATTGGGGCGCATCATGCCGGCTGGAAGCTGAGCCAAGACCGCGTCTTCGAGGCGGGCGATCGAGTCGAGGCGCGGGTGCTCGCCGGCCCGAGCGGCGAGATCGATGCCAGCGCGCCAAGCCTTGCGCAGAGTATCGGCCGACGCGGCAACCATGCCGGGTAGGAGCTTGATGCTTTCCAACTCGCCGAGCGCGGTCGCAGGTAGAACCGCTTGTATCGCACCGCGCAGGCTCTCATCGTCGATTGCCCGGGCGAATCCGCCGGCGAGGCGAACCGCCAGCTGCTCGAACGACATAATTTGCTGGCCGTGTTGGCGGTTGCGCGCCGCTTCGAGGCGAAGCTCGCGCATCGCCAATCGGCCGTGGGCCACAATGGTCCGTCGATCTGACATGATTGCCGCTCATCCCCCCGCGCCGTCACGAACCCCACCTAGGGTCGCCATTATCTCACCCGCCAGCGGGACTATCGATCAGCACCGCAGGCAGGCCGCCTTCGCCCTCTCCGGGAAAAACCGGGTAGGCGCTACCGGCGGGCCAAGCATCAAGTCCATGCTGGCTTCCTCGGCAAAAATCATCCGCCACCATTTGTGGAGGTTACGGTGCGGCTACGACAGATTCGGTCGGGTGCATTCGAAACCCTAGGGGCTGGACGCACGAAAACGTCTGATGGTCCCCGTCGCGACTGGCCTCAAATGTCCACCGTACTGTCATCGTCGTCGTTGACATTGGTTTCGGCGCTGCTTTCCGACAGCGCGCCCGCGCCCATGAGGGCGTCGGTGTCTATGGTCGGACCGTCGATGATCCGACCGAGAAGCACATCTTGCGCGGGTTCGAGCGCCACCAATCGGGCCAACACCCGCAGCACATTCAGCAATTCGGTGGTGTATTCTGCGGGCCAGACATTCGGCTGGATGTCGCCCAGCGGCGAAGGCGGACGCTTGTCGCCCATTGGCGGCTTGGAGCGGTCCTTGCGGCGATAGCTCCACCACTGGCGCAGGACAATCTTGCCCGACACTTCATAGGCCCAGACTGCCGGTGAGACATTGGCGACGTAGCCCGAGCCGATCTTCAGCCGACGCGTGGCCGCATCATACTCCAGGTCATGTGGCATGGCGTCGAGGGTCGTGGGCAGCACACCGTCCGCCGGAATGGTCGGGCCGTCCTTGTCGACCTTGGGCGCGCCCGCCGGGCGACCCTCGGCGAGGCGTTCGCCGAAGGTTTGCAGCCAGATCACATCGCGGCCCAGAACCACCGCCTCGTCGAATAGGGCAACGGTGGCGGTAAGGGGAATGCGTAGGCCCGGTTGCTTAAGGTGGGCACCGAACCGCTGGACATAGCCTGGATGCGCAGCGACAGCGGCGATATAGGCGAGGACCTCCTCAGGTTTGACCTCGCGGCCATAGGCGGTTGCCAGTTCAGCAAGGAGGCGGGTGGGGAGATTGGGCTGCGTGGCTTCGGCGTCGGCCCAGAGTGGGAAGGCCCGACCTCCCCGTCCATGGTAGTGGTGTAGGTCGGGCACCGCTCCGGCGATAGTGAGCGACGGCCCGGCGGTCGGCGTGCGATCGTGAGGCGCAGTGAGATAGATCTGTTTGTCTGAGTGGGCTCTCCAGATGGTCGGATTGCCCCTATTTATCAGGCGATTGTCCGGCAACAGCCATTGTCGATCGAAAGACCGGAAAGCATATGGAACTGGCGTTGCGCCCTTTCCAAAGTCGTGGTCGACGGACAGGGGGGGATGCGGATGTCCAGTCAATGGCTCCTTCACCAACCGGTTGACGGTCCTGTCACCCCCTTCATGCGGGTGAAAGAGCCTGGCTTTCTGGGAGGCGTCCTTTTCCTCGACTAGCGCCCGCCACCGCTTTCGTAGCGAATCTGCATCGGGTGCGATGACCCAAGTCCGACCCGTCATGACTCCGGAACCATTGTAGATGAACAGGTCGTCCAGCGCCGGATAGTTAGCCCAATTCGCTGCAGCCGCCGGCAAGAACGGCATCCGCCAGTCCGTCGGGGCCTCGTCCCAGTCGGCGTCATCCAGACCGATGCCGGCGATGGCCTCGAACTTTTCCTCGCGCGAGCCCTCCGGAAGGCTGCGGAATCGCACTCGCGCGGGCGTCTCCGGGCTCGCCTCGGCGCCGCGCAGGGCCATGACAATACAAACCGGCTGCTGAACTCCCTCGAACACCCGGGTGGCCACCGGCGGCTGGTGACCCTCGGGCGAACAGTCGATGATCCAGATCTCTTCAGCGTCGCGCCGCAGGTCGGCGCGCATCTTTTGGAAGCCGGGCCCGTTGAGGAAGCCCGCCACACTGATGAAGCTGACAACGCCCCGACGGTGGGTCCAATCGTTCAGCTCGGTCTGGTCGGTGCCGCTGCGATAGGGGTCGCCGCCGAATACCTTCCACGCTGCCCATCGCCAGAAATAGACATAGAGGTTGCGCAGGTGCTTTGCATGGGTGCCGACGCCCCACTCCACCGGCGGCTGCCAGTCGTCCAGGGGCGCGCGCAGGTGTTTGCCGCGATCCTCGACCCAGCCGCCCAGTCCTTTGGCCTTTTCCTTGTAGGGCGGATTGCCAAGGACAACGGTGATCGCCTCGTGTCGCTTGATGTGGTTGGCTTCGCGGCGGGATTCGGCGATGCCGGCCATGGATTGCGGAATCCAGGCGGTCTCCTCGTCTGGGTCGGCCAGCGTGTCGGCGATGTAGAGACGCAGGTTGGCGCTCAGCGCCTTTTCCACCGCCTCATCGACCTCTTCGCCCGCCTTGCCGTGGGTGACAAGGCTGATCAACTCGGCCAGCAGGCGGAGCTGGGCAACCGCGAAGGGCCCGAACTGAAGTTCGAAACCGATAAGGCGTTGCAGTGCCGCAGTGATCGCGGCCGGCACCGAGCCCGCGCCCTCGTCCGTTTCGACGGTGTTGGCGATGCTCTGCAGCACGCCCAGCAGAAAAGTGCCGGTGCCGACTGCTGGATCGGCTAGCGTCACGGCCTGCGTCGCTAAGCCCTGCGGCAGGTTGAACCTCTGGGGCGAGCGCAGCGCATCGTCCACTAGGCGCACCATGGCCGTGACGATCTCCGGCGGGGTGTAGTAGGAACCGGTCTTCTTGCGCAGCGTCTTGTCGTAGGACTGAAGGAACAGCTCGTAGAAATAGAGCCAAGCCTCGGGCCGATCCTTGCTGATCTTGCTCCAGTCCACCACGTCGAGGACGGCGGTCAGCGTCTTCAGTGACGTGTCGAGCGTGTGCTGTTCGTCCGCCTCCTCCGTCAGGAGGCGAAGGGCCGACCCGATAAGCGAGTTGGATTTGCGCAGGACCTTCGCCGCGTCCTCGATGCCGGCCCTGAGACTGATACCGCGCGCCTTGGCCATCAGCAGTCCGAAGGTGACGGCCTGGGCGTAGCCATCTGCGAATTCGGGGTCTGTCGCGTGGGGGAAAAGCAGCTTGCGCCAGTCCTCCTTCAGGCCCGTCAAGCCAGGTGCCTTGCGGTCCAGCTGTTCGATCACCTCGTCCCGTAACAAGCGGCACAGGCGGGCCGTTGTTTCAGCCAGTTGCCTAGGGGAGCGAGGCGGCAGGGGATCCCATTGATAGAAGGTCTCGAACAGGGCCGTCAGCGTGTCCGGCGCAACCAACGCCTTGCCTGACGAACGGACGTCGCCGGTCAGATAGACAATCGAGCCTACGAGCTTTCCGTCGCGCCACAGGCTGAACGCATTGCCGTCGGTGTAGATCAGGTTCGGCAGAGCCTTCAGCTTCTCCCACTGATTGCGGTCGTGGGACTTCGCGGCGAACTTCATCGGGTCGGCGCCCTTACCTGGCGCCTTGACCTCGATGAAGCCGATCAGGGCATTTTTTCGCGTCACCGCGAAGTCCGGTCGGATCATCAGGTCGGCCATTGAGGTTTCGCCAACCAGCTCAGTATCGGTGGCTGCCAGGCCGATCAGCCCCCCGATGTCCTTGACCAGAGCGACCAGGGGCGTCCGCAGCTGGTCCTCGGGCTGGCCGGTCACCGCATGATTGTCCAGCGTCGCCTTGGCGGAGGCGCCGAATTTCGCGATCGCGTCGTTCAATGTCGGAAGCGCGCTCAAAGACAGTCCCCCAGGGTCTTTATTCGCCTGGGCAAGAGCTGGGCGCAACCGTCATCGCCGCTGGAAATTGCCGCGAATCATTTGATGATCCTGATGATGTCGCAGATGGACCTTTTCCCGCAGGCAGCGAAGGTTGAGTCGCCCATTCCATCCGTGGACTCGGTTCGCGGCCGCTTTGAAGCGATGCTGTCCTCCTTGCGCGCCGCAACAACGGATTCGCCGTTCACGCCCAGAGAGTTGGCATACTGGGAAGTCGTGACGCCCCAGATGGCCAACTGGCTACCTCCTGCGGAGCGCGACGCGGTCTGCGCAGAGTTTTCAGTCCACGTGTCGCGACTGCGCAAGGCAGCGTGAGCCCTCCGTGGCGGATTCGTCGCGTCTAATATATCTTATCGGAAATATGGACAACTTTTCCTCGTGTTTTCAATAATCTAGATGTCCGGTTCGCGCCAGCAGCAGAAGTTGGCTAGCGGCCCGAAAGGAGACCTTCCGATCCTCACTTCGCGCCCCTTCACCACCATGGTCTAGTCGCATCCAATTCATCGCAGCTCGAGCGAACAACGAACTTGACGACGAACCTCTGGCTCATCGAAGGACTTCCCGGCTCAGGCAAGACGAGCTTAGCGAAGGTGGTGGCCGATCAACGCCGCATCGATGGCGTTCCGGCACGATGGTGGCTTGAGGAAGACCGCGACCATCCAGTCCTACCCGCGACACTCCGGAAACAATCCGCCGCGCCAAACTATCCCGAACTTTGCCTGGATGCCTTCTCGCGCTTCATCGCAGTGGAGCATGGAGAACTGATCCTTGAGGGCGCTGCGTTCCAGAGCACAGTGCGGTTCATGTTTGCGAATGCTCGCGAGCCTGCCGAGATTGGCCGCTATATCGACTGTTGGTGTCGAGTGGTCATGCCGGCGCAGCCCCGACTCATCTATCTCACCACTCGAGAGCCGAAGAGGCATTTTGAAGACATTGTTCAGGTGCGCGGTGCGGGCTGGACTCAAAAACTGATCGCCTATGTCGAGCGCACGCCGGTGGCTCAGTCTCAGCGATGGTCCGGCTTCGAGGGGTTTGTCGCTTTCTGGGAGACCTACCAGGATCTCTGCCTGGACTTGCTTGGGCGAATGACCATCCCGGTCTCGCGTCAGCCAGCAAAATTCGGTGCGCCCGAAGACCTCCGAGAGGCGGCGCTCTCGCACTTCGTCATCTCGACGTGAGCTACTAGGTTACCCTTACCTGAGTGGTGCCGCCGCTCAGTCTGGCTGCGCGCCAGGTGCGGACCGTGGCCCCGGAGCGGATCCGGACATTCGAAACTGGTGCGGCCAAACGTTGACAAAGATTCGTCGTTTAGCTAACGATCAAATCATGGATCTTGCAAAGCCCGCTCCCCAGCTGACCAGACCGCAGTGGATCGGCCTATGGATCGCGGCTGCCGTAGGTCTCGTTCTCGCAGTTGCCGGCGGCATCGCACACCAGTGGGTTAAGGCCGAGCGGATAAGCAACATTGAGCTGCTGGTGGCGTCCAAGGGCTATGGTCAGGCCCTCGTCGATCCCATGCGGGGTCCCGCATGCTGGCGGGCTCGCCAGGGGTTTCGCTGGCGGACATCGACCCACTCGGGCTGGGCCTGCGCAGGACCAGGCGACGAGGTTTGGCTTCACCTCGGCCCATGGCCCGGAACCTGGCCATGAACCAAGTCTTCAAAGCCCTGTCAGATCCCACGCGGCGGCGAGTGCTACAGCTGCTGCGCGAACGTCCGATGACAGCAGGCGAACTTGCGGGTCACTTCGGGTCCACCAAAGGGACGATGTCGGCGCATTTTTCGGTCCTGCGCGAAGCGGACCTGATCGAGGCCCATAAGAGCGGCAAGTCGATCACCTACAGCCTGAAGCTCTCTGTTCTCGAAGACGCCCTACTCGCCTTCGCCGAAACGCTAGGCATAGGGCTGTCACCCGATGCAAGCCGGGTCGCGAAGGCGCGATGAACCGGTACTTGAAGCAGGTGCTCGGCGGGGCGGTAGCTATGATGCTGATCGTGGCGCTCGCGGCGATCGCCTGGCGACTCCAGATGTCGCCTGAAGACGCCGGGAAGCTACGTCCTCGCCCGCTGGGCCCGCTCATTCTCCTCTCCATCCCCGCCATCTTCGCGGTTCTGCTTGCCATCTCCGCGCGGAAGCTCGACGCCCGCGACCCCGAGATATCCCAGGACAACACTCGGCACGTGCAGGGGGCGATGGTTTTCTCCTTCCTGGGTATGGTGGCGTGCCAAGCATGGATTGCCTTCATGTACGTTGGGGGCGAGATGCCCGGTGGCGACACCCCTGTGCGAGGCGCCGTTGTCCTCGTTGGTGTCGCGATGGCTGTACGGGGTAATTTCGTAGGCAAGCTCAGTCCGCCCGCTGGAGCGGGTTCAATCTGTCTGGCCGTTTGGGCGCGCGCCGCAAGGAGGATGGGCCTCAGCCTCGTCTTGCTTGGGACACTGCTGACAGTCGGCGCCCTAGCGCTACCGCTGCGACCGCTGTTCGCCATGCTCATGGCGTCTGCCGTCGTCGTGGTCGTGATAAGCATCGCTCATCACGCCGCCATCAAGCTTGCTCTGCGCACACAAGGGTAGAGTTGGTCAGCTGAGCGCCAGGAGCGGAAGTTAAGGCGCCGCCGGCAACTCGCCGTTCAAGGCCGCCGGGCAGCGGCACCGCGAACGGTGAGTTTCGGCCCGGACCCCGACGGTGAGAATCGGACCCATAGCGGCTATTCAGAACGGCCGCTCGTAGGCACACTTCGCGATCTGCACGGAGGCCCGGCTTGCGGTTGTACCTTTCCTCTTTTCGAATGGGCGACGACTTTGACCGGCTGGTCGAAGCTGTTCCGCGCGGCGCGCCCGTCGCCGTGATTGCGAACGCCGTTGACTTCATCGCGCCTGAAGATCGGCTCGCCTACGCGCGCGCAGTGTTTGACCCTGTGGAGCACTTCAGGTCCTTTGGGCTCGGCCCATACGACCTCGACCTGCGCGAATATTTCGACCGTTCGGGCGAGCTAGAAAAAGCATTGACGGATACGCGGGTGGTCTGGGCGAACGGAGGCAACGCCTTCCTGCTTATGCGAGCGATGGTGCAAAGCGGGCTGGATCGCATCCTGCGGGAACGTGTGGCGGCAGGAACCCTCATCTATGGCGGCTGGAGCGCGGGCTCGGTGGTCGCTGGCCCCAGTCTTCGTGGGATCGAGTTGATGGATGATCCGGGAGTGGTCGTCGACGGCTACGTTCCAGAACCCTTCTGGGACGGACTGGGATTGGTCGACTACAGCATCGTTCCGCACTTCCAATCGGCCCACGCGGAGGCGCAAGCAGCCGCCCGCACAGTCGCGTGGATGACGGAGAAGGGCCTGTCGTTTCGGGCTCTTCGGGATGGTGAGGCGATCATCGCCTAAGTCCGCCACCCCTCCGGGACGTTCTCAGCGTCCGCTTCTAGTCATGGTCCTCATGAAGGGCGAGATGGCCGCAAAGCGCCAGCACCGGAACTTAGCCTGCCGGCTACAAGCGGACATTCGTGTGCCGTAGGACGCTATGCCCGCTCAAAACCCTTGGCGGGTTTTCGTGGCACCCGTTCTTTGGCAGTGTTGGTCGCGACAGCCCGTTGCTCCATGGTGGCGGGGAAAGGTGCCCGAATGCTGATCGGTCTCGTCCTCGCCGCCGAAATCGCCGCTGCTCCACAACAGTCCCTGTGGGCCGAAATTTGGATCGACGACACGCGCGGCAGCAAGATCGTCATCGATGTTTTTCAGCCGGTCGCGCGCGTCGCGATTGATCCGAACACCGCTGCGGTCACGGTTCGTCGGACAGAGACCTTCGCGAATCTGCCTCCGAAGATCACCTGGACAGGAAGCGGCGACTGCCCCGGCCTCCGGCAGAGTCTGGACGCCATCGAGAAGGTCGCGCTCCGCGATTTTACGATCGCCGAGACGATGAAGGGGCCGGCTGGTCCCCCGCCGTTGCACCGGCCAACCGCAAAGGTGGTGATCAACAGCGCGACGCTGCCGATCGTGGAAGGGTCTGAGTTAGGCGCGTGGTTGCAGGGTGTGCTCGATACGTCGTCTCGATGTTGGAAGCCGGGTAGGCCCAAGGACTAAGGTCCGAAGCGACCCATGGCGGACGTTGGGAGTGTCCGCGTGGTGGATTTGGAAAGGGTAGTCGCGGCGCGCACCCCGGTTTGTCGTGGACTCTACAAGGGGGACACGGTGCAGCGGACGGCGTCTTGCGTATGTGGTCAGATGGCTATCCGCTGTGACGGCGACCCGTTGAGAGTCGCAGTTTGCCACTGCCTATCTTGCCAAAGACAGGCGTGGGGATCGACGTCGTTCATCTTGGCGGTGACGATCAGGCTGTACATGGCCGCGGCCCGCTGACGGGCTGAGGGCGCGGTGGCCTGACGCGGACGTCGACTTCGCGACCTATCCGCCTTATACGCCGCGATCCTAGGCAGGGGCCTAGCCGGAGAGCTGATCCTTCAACGGACGCTCTCCATCTGTGGACGCCCCCTTCAGCGCAAGAGGATTTCGGGAGTTCTGACACGTAGTCGGATGCTGCCATCTGTCCGGCCTGTGGTGCGCCGCCTTGGCGGTGCTGGCCTGTATGGGAG
>NZ_JBBKVV010000087.1:0-47051 GCF_037968635.1 Phenylobacterium sp. | reverse complement strand
ATCGTGTCGCCCGCCCAGCCGCCGCGGTGGGCGGCGGGGTGGCGGGCGACACGCTGGCGACGGTGGCGGGCGGGACCTGATCGGCGGCGAGATCGAGGGGATCGGCCTGCGGCTTCTTCGCCTCCGGCTTTTTCTCGTCCTCGACCTTCTCCACCACAGGCGGCGGGGCGGCGAGGGCTTCGTCGCCCAGCGGCTTGGCGTCGGTGGCCTGGAGCTGGATGCCGGACGCCGCGCCTGCGGGCCCCTCGCCCGGCAGCCGCGCCTTTTCCGGCGCGCCGCGCACGCCCAGGACAAAGCCGCCCACGGCGCACAGGCCGATGATCACGGCCACAACTCTCAAGACGCTGCGCGGCATGCTCCACATGACGCAAAGTCCTAATGCGGATCGTTGGAAAGTGGAATTGCGATTGCTGGGAAGTCGTCCACAGAAAGCGCGATCGGTCGCAGCCGGGGTAAACGCCTCTTAACCACCTGACGCCCATAGACTGAGACTTCCAGAATGGGAGCGTGGTGTATGGCGCGGGTGGCGCGAAAGACGGGTTTGGAGCTGGGGCTGCATATTGCGGGCCTCGCCTGGACTCATCCGACCACCGCGCGGCTTCGAGGCGGCGTGATCGCGGCGTCCGGCGCGGCCTTCGCCGTGGCCCTGGCCACCTACAACGCCGCCGACCCCAGCCTCAACGCCGCCTCCCCCTTCGCGGCCGCCAACGCCCTGGGCGGCCCCGGCGCCACCGCCGCCGACATCGGCATCCAGTCCCTGGGCCTGGCCGCGGGCGTCGCGGCCCTGCTGATGGTGCTGTTTGGCCTCTATCGCGCGGTTTCCGCGCGCCCTGACGAGACTCGGAGCCAGGTCCGCCTGCGCGCCGCCATCGGAACCCTCGGTCTGCTGGCCCTGGCCGGCCTGCTGGCCGCCCCGCCCGCGCCGGCCGCCTGGCCGCTGGCCAAGGGCCTGGGCGGCTTCTGGGGTGACGGCCTGCTGCACGGCGTCGCCGGGGTCCTGACCTTCGCCCGCCTGCCTGCCGCGACCCTGATCGCCGCCCTGTTACTGGCCGCCGCCGCCTTTGCCGGTCTGGGCTACGCGATCGGCCTGCGCCGCCTGGACATGAGCTCCACCGCCACCTGGCTGGCCGCCGCCCTGCAACCCAAGGCGCAGCCGCAACCCAAGCCCGTCCGGCCCTCTGTCGCCCGCCGCGCCAGCGCCAAGGCCACGCCAGAGGAGCGCATCCCGGCGTCATCCCTGCCCGGCGCCCCCAAGGTCGCGCCCCTGCCCGAGCCGGCGCCGGAACCCGCCGCCGCGCCCGAACCCTTCGCCGCCCCGGTGGCGGTGAAGATTCCCAAGGCCGCGCCCAAGGAATCCGGCCGCGAAGTGCGTGAGGCCCAGGGCGCCTTCGACTTCGTCAAGACCGGCGGTTTCGCCCTGCCCGAGCTGGCCATGCTGGCCAAGCCCAAGCCCCGCGCCAGCCAGTTCGACGAGGGCGCCCTGCGCCAGAACGCCCAGCTGCTGGAAAGCGTGCTGGCCGAGTTCGGGGTCAAGGGCGCCATCGACCAGATCCGTCCCGGCCCCGTGGTCACCCTCTATGAACTGGTCCCCGCCGCCGGGGTGAAGTCAGCCCGTGTCGTGGCCCTGTCGGACGACATCGCGCGCTCCATGTCGGTGGCCGCCTGCCGCGTCAGCGTGGTGCCCGGCCGCAACGCCATCGGCATTGAGCTGCCCAATGCGCGGCGCGAGACCGTCTATCTGCGCGACCTGCTGGGCAGCAGCGAATATGAGAAGACCGGCGCCGCCCTGCCCATGGCGCTGGGCGAGACCATCGGGGGCGAGCCCTATATCGCCGACCTGTCGAAGATGCCCCACCTGCTGATCGCCGGGACCACCGGCTCGGGCAAGTCGGTGGGGGTCAACGCCATGATCCTGTCGATCCTCTACCGCCTGCCCCCCGAGCAGTGCCGGTTCATCATGATTGACCCGAAGATGCTGGAGCTCAGCGTCTATGACGGCATCCCGCACCTGCTGGCGCCCGTCGTCACCGATCCCAAGAAGGCCATCGTCGCGCTGAAGTGGACCGTGCGCGAGATGGAGGACCGCTATCGGCGGATGTCGAAGATCGGGGTGCGCAACGTCGCCTCCTACAACGACCGCGCCCGCGAGGCCGCCGCCAAGGGCGAGCATTTTGAACGCACGGTTCAGACCGGCTTCGATGACGCCGGCCGGCCGATCTACGAGAGCGAGAAGATCAATCCCGAGGCCATGCCCTATCTGGTGGTGATCATCGACGAGGTGGCCGACCTGATGATGGTGGCCGGCAAGGACGTCGAGGGCGCGGTCCAGCGCCTGGCCCAGATGGCGCGGGCCGCCGGCATCCACCTGGTGATGGCCACCCAACGCCCGTCGGTGGACGTCATCACCGGCACCATCAAGGCCAACTTCCCGACCCGGATCAGCTTCCAGGTCACCTCCAAGATCGACAGCCGCACCATCCTGGGCGAGCAGGGCGCCGAGCAGCTGCTGGGCCAGGGCGACATGCTCTATATGGCCGGCGGCGGTCGCATCACCCGCCTGCACGGACCCTTCGTCTCCGACGGAGAGGTCGAGGCCGTGGCCAAGTTCCTGCGCGAGCAGGGCCAGCCGCAATATCTGGAGGAGGTCACCGCCGGCGGCGATGACGAGGACGGCGCTGGCGACGGCGGCGGCGACGAGGGCGGTTCCGGCGATGATCTCTATGACCGCGCCGTGGCCGTGGTCACCCGCGACAAGAAGGCCTCGACCTCCTACGTCCAGCGCCGCCTGCAGATCGGCTACAACCGCGCCGCCTCGCTGATCGAGCGGATGGAGAACGAGGGCGTCGTCAGTCCCGCCAACCACGCCGGCAAGCGCGAAATCCTGGTCGGCCCGCCGCCCTAAGCCGTTTTCGGATTGTGGCCGGGGCCCAAGCCTCGGTGAGCGGCCCGTCTAAAGTCCGAACCGCACCCACAGTTCGTCATTCTTCAGCACATCGCGGATGAACGCCGCGTGGATTTCGCGTTCGGCGTCGGTGGAGCGGGTCGCCAGCGGCCTGGGCCGGGCGCCATAGGTCGAGGGGTTGGCCACCGCGTAGGCGGCGGTGTCCATGGCCTGGGTCATCAGCTCCAGGCTCCGCTCGCGGCCTCCCTTGAGCTCCAGATAGACCGCGGCCAGCAGCCGGGCGTCGATGAGCGCGCCGTGCTTTTCCCGTTCCGATAGCGAGATCTTGAAGCGCTTGCACAGCGCGTCCAGCGAGTTGGCCATGCCAGGGAATCGCTTGCGGGCCAGGGCCAGGGTGTCGATCCAGCGCGGCTCCTCGACGATCTGCAGGCCGCAGACCCCCAGCTCGTGATTGATGAAGGCGCGGTCGAAGGTGGCGTTGTGGGCGATCAGCGGCGCGTCGCCGACGAAGTCCAAAAAGGCCTGACCCACCTCCGGATGGGCGAACTTGGGCTTGCCGCGCAGGAAGGCGCTCGACAGGCCGTGCACCCGCTCGGCGTCCGGCGGCATGTCGCGTTCCGGGTCGATATAGACGTGGAAATGCCGGCCCGTGGGCAGGAAGTCGTCGATCTCCAGGCAGGCGATTTCCACCAGCCGGTGGCCGAGGTGCGGCTCGAAGCCGGTCGTCTCGGTGTCCATGACGATTTCGCGGGCCATGGCCCTAGATGACCCGGTTCGAAGGCCGATTCAACCGCGCCTCAGGTCGCAGGGGCGGCTTTCTGGGGACGACGCTCCGGGTCCCGAAGGGTGGCGATGATCTCGTGGACCTGGGCGCGGGCATGATCCAGGCCATGGCCGGTCTCGACGACGAAATGGGCCCGCTTGCGCTTTTCGCTGTCGTGCAGCTGGCGCTTCAGGATGTCGTCGAGGCGCTCGGCGGTCCAGCCGGGGCGGGCCAGGACCCGCTGGCGCTGCTGGTCTTCCGGGGCCGAGGCCACCACCACGGCGTCCATATTGGCGTGCCCCCCGGTCTCGAACAGCAGCGGGATATCCATCACCACCATGTCGGCGTTGGCGGCCTGGGCGCGGGCGAAGAAGGCCGTGCGGTCGGCGCCCATCAGCGGGTGGACCACCGCGTTCAGCCTGGCCATCGCCGCATCGTCTCCCAGCACCCTCTGGCGCAGGGCCTCGCGGTCGACGGCGCCGTCGCGGATCACCCCCGGAAAGGCCGCCTCCAGGGGTTCGACGGCGGCGCCGCCTTTCAGATAGAGCTCGGCCACCACGGCGTCGGCGTCATAGACCGGGACACCCGCCTCGCGGAACATGCTCGCGGTGGTGGATTTCCCCATTCCAATGGAGCCGGTCAGGCCGATCATCAGCATTGTTTCAGAGTCCCAGGGCTTGTTTGGCGAGGCTTCGGACGTCGACGCCTGCAGGGGGCGTCTGACCGTAGAAGGCTTCGAAGGACGGGATCGCCTGGCCGATCAGCATGGCCAGGCCATCGACGGTCGGGCGGCCGAGCCCGCGGGCCTCGGCCAGGAACGGCGTGATCAGCGGCTTGTACACCATGTCCATCACCACCGCCGTCGCTGGTGTGGCCGAGATCGGCACGTCGAGACCGGCCGAGCCGGAGAGACCGGCCGAGGTGGCGTTGATCAGGGCGCCCACGCCCTCGAAGACCTTATCGGCCTGCGCCAGGCCATGGGCGGTGACGCCCGGGCCCAGGTCGGCGGCGAGCTCCTGCCCCCTGGCGACCGTGCGGTTGAGGATGCGGATATCCGTGGCCCCCGCGCTGAGAAAGGCGGCCGCCGCGCCCCGGGCCGCGCCGCCGGCCCCCAGGATCGCCACGGGCGCGGCGGCAGGCTCGAAGCCCGGCGCCTGTTCGGCGAAGGCCGCCAGCAGCCCCAGCCCGTCGGTGTTGTCGGCCAGGATCGCGCCGTCCGCCTGGAAGACCAGGACATTGGCCGCCTGGGCCAGGCGCGCCCGCTCGGTGACCGTGTCGGCCAGGGCCAGGGCCTGGGTCTTGAAGGGCACGGTGACGTTCAGTCCCGCCACCGAGCCGCCCCGCAACCCGCCGACGAAGGCGGCGAAGGCCTCGGGGGTCACGGCGAAGGGGACGTAGACCCCGTCGAGTCCCGCCGCCGCCAGCCAGGCGTTGTGCAGGATGGGGCTCATGGAGTGGGCGATGGGCTGGCCCACCACGCCGGCCACCTTGGTGGCGCCGGTGATCCTGGTCATGCCGCCAGCGCCCCATGTTTGCGCAGCAGGTCCAGCAGGCCCAGCAGGGGCAGGCCGAGGATGGCGAAATAGTCGCCCTCGATCCTGAAGAACAGTTGCGCGCCGGGGCCCTCCAGCCGGTAGCAGCCCACCGAGCCCAGGGCGTCGGCCCCTTCGGCGGCCAGATAGTCCTCAAGGAAGGCGTCGGAAAAGTCGCGCATGGTGAGCGTGCAGGTGGCCACCTCTCGCCAGATCGGCTGGCCGTCCCTGGCGACGACCACGGCCGAGTGCAGTTTGTGCGGCTTGCCCCGCAACAGTTTCAGCCGGTCGCGCGCCGCCTCCACCGTCTCGGCCTTGTCGTAGAGCCCGCCCTCGAACTCCAGGGTCTGGTCGGCGCCGATCACGAAGCCCGGCCGGCCGCGCGAGATCTTCACCGCCTTCAGCTCGGCCAGCGCGTCAGCCACATCGCGAGGGGTGCCGCCCTGGCCGAGCAGGGCGGTCTTCACCGCATCCTCGTCGACGCCGGAGACGTGGATTTCGAAGGGCACGCCGGCCCCCGTCAGCACCGCGGTGCGCGCCGCGCTCTTCGACGCCAGGATGATGGGGGCGCTCATCCCAGCACCTCGATCTGGCCGTGGCCGCCGTTCAGCAGGTTCAGCACGGCCGCCGCCGTCTCCTCGACGCTGCGGCGGGTGACGTCGATCACCGGCCATTCCATCCGCTCATAGAGCCGGCGCGCCGCCACCGTCTCCTCGCGGACCGCCTCGATGTCGATATAGGTGCTATCGCGGTCTTCCTTCAGGCTCAGCAGCCGGTTGCGGCGGATCTGGATCAACCGGTCCGGCGAGATGGTCAGGCCCACGATCAGGGCGTTCTTCAGGGTCAGCAGCTTCTCGGTGGGCGCGCGGCCCGGCACCAGCGGCACGTTGGCGGCCCGCACCCCACGGTGGGCCAGATAGATGCAGGTGGGCGTCTTGGAGGTCCGCGAGACCCCCACCAGCACCACGTCGGCCTGGTCCAGGTCCTGGCCGCCCTGGCCGTCGTCGTGGCCGATGGCGTAGTTCAGGGCGTCCATGCGGTTGAAATAGTCGTTGTCCAGGGCGTGCTGCACGCCGACCCGCCGGGTCAGGGCCGCCCCCAGATAACGCGAAAGCGCCGAGACCAGCGGGTCCAGAGCCGGGATACAGGCCATGTCCAGCTTGCGGCAGCCTTCCTCCAGCGCCGCCCGCAGCTCATCATCGACGATGGTGTGGATCACCACGCCGGGCGCGGCTTCGATATCGGTGAGCGCCCGCTCCAACTGCCGTGGCGAACGGACCAGGGCGTAGATGTGCTCGATGGGCAGGACGTTCTCGAACCGGGCGCAGACCGCGCGCGCCATGGCGTTCAGGGTCTCGCCCGTGGAGTCGGAGACCAGGTGCACATGGAAGTAGGTGGCGTAGCGCGAGGCTGGGGTCATTGGGTCTCGAAACGCAGGCTGCGTCGAAATATCTGGGGACAGAGGAGTCGATACCTTCTTAGCGAAGCTGCGCGCGCTTGGGGATAGCCGCGGCCAATTCGCGCGTCGATCGCGAGCCGTGCGGATAACGGGCGCCGATCGGCGAGTTTGAGTCCGGGCCGCCCGCAGACTGTCCCTGCGGCGGGGTTTGTCCAACCCCATTCCGGGGTCTGGCCCGGACGACTCCTGTTCATTCACGGCGAGCGGGGCCGTGAGGTTAATGAATCGTTAAGGCCGATCAGCACGTTAAGACTTCATTAACACAATCCACAGCCGGCCTGCCCGGCTCGGGATGAAGCCGGCGTCACCTGGGGAAAGGCGGTCGAGAAGGGGGTGCGACACCGGGCTTTGTCCCCGGCTTGCCCAGGCCCTACCGCTACCTCTTCATCCAAGATTCTATTTCTAAGAAAGGTAGAAGGCAGACCAGGAAGAACAGGCGGGCTTGAGGTCGGGGCGCCAAACCGGTTTAACGCCCTCCATGTCAGACAGTTCGCAACCCCGCCTGCTCCGGGCGCTCGCCGGAGAAACCCTGGACCGCCCCCCGGTCTGGTTCATGCGTCAGGCGGGTCGCTCCCTGCCGGAGTACCGGGAGCTGCGGACCCGGGCCAAGGACTTCATCGCCTTCTGCCACAATCCGGAAATGGCGGCTGAAGCCACGATGCAGCCGATGCGTCGCTTCCCCCTGGACGCCGCCATCGTCTTCGCCGACATCCTGCTGATCCCCCAGGCGCTCGGCCAGGAGGTCTGGTTCGAGACCGGTGAAGGTCCCCGGCTGGGCGCCCTGCCCGACATCGAGGCCATGGCCGACCAGATCGAGGCCTCCACCGGCCGGCTCTCGGCCATCGGCGAGACGCTCGCCCGCGTGCGCGCCGAGTTGGAGCCGGACCGCGCCCTGATCGGCTTCGCCGGCGCCCCCTGGACCGTAGCCACCTATATGATCGAGGGCCGCGGCTCCGACCGCTCCGGCGCCCGGACCTATGCCTACCAGCACCCCGAAAAGCTGGATCGGCTGCTGGAGGTTCTGGTGGACGCCACCGCCCGCTACCTGGTGATGCAGGCCAAGTCCGGCGCCCAGGTGCTGAAGCTGTTCGAAAGCTGGGCCGAGGGCCTGGCCGAGGACGTCTTCGAGCGGATCGTCATCAAGCCGCACACCGCCATCATCGAGAAGGTCCGCGCCGCCGGGGTCGACGTCCCCTTCATCGGCTTCCCGCGCAGCGCCGGCGCCCTGGTGGAAAACTACGCCGCCCGGGTGCCGGTCAATGCGGTCGCCCTCGACACCCAGGCCAGCGCCGTCCTTGGCCAGAAGATCCAGGCCGGCGGCAAGACCATCCAGGGCGCGCTCGACAACCTGCTGCTGCGGGCCGGCGGCCCGGCCCTGGACGCCCGGGTCGACGCCCTGATCGAGCAGTGGAACGCCGGCCCCTATATCTTCAATCTCGGCCACGGGGTCCTGCCCGACACCCCGATCGAACACATCGAGCGCACCATCCGGCGGGTGACCGGCAAGTGAGCCGTGTCGCGGTCGTCCTCTTCAACCTGGGCGGTCCGGACGGGCCGCAGGCCGTGCGGCCGTTCCTCTACAACCTGTTCAAGGACCCGGCGATCATCAGCGTCCCGGCGATCCTGCGCTATCCGATCGCCGCCCTGATCTCCTCGCGCCGCGAGACCTCCGCCCAGGCCAACTACAACATCATGGGCGGCGCCTCGCCCCTGCTGCCGGAGACGGTGAAGCAGGCCGCCGCCCTGGAAACGGCCCTGACGGCGCCCGGCGTCACGGCAAAGTGCTTCATCGCCATGCGCTACTGGAAGCCTTTCGCCGACCAGACCGCGAAGGAGGTTGCGGAGTTCGCGCCGGACGAGATCGTCCTGCTGCCGCTCTATCCGCAGTTCTCCACCACCACGACCGCCTCGTCCCTTCAGGACTGGGCCAAGCAGTACAAGGGCCCCGGCCGGACTCGAACTGTCTGCTGCTATCCCACGGCCCAGGGCCTGATCGCGGCCCACGCCGACACGATCCGCGCCACCTGGGAAAAGGCCGGCAAGCCGGCCAATGTCCGGCTGCTGTTCTCCGCCCACGGCCTGCCGGAAAAGGTGATCAAGGGCGGTGACCCCTACCAGGCCCAGGTCGAGGCCACGGCGGCCGCCGTCGCCGCCCTGTTGCCCGAACTTCCCGACTGGCGCGTCTGCTACCAGAGCCGGGTCGGCCCGATGAAATGGATCGGGCCCTCGACCGTGGAAGAGATCCACGTCGCGGGCGAACAGGGGGTCGGTCTGCTGCTGTCACCCATCGCCTTCGTCTCCGAGCACATCGAGACCCTGGTGGAGCTGGACCACGAATATGCCGAGCTGGCTGAGCACCAAGGGGTCGCCCCATATCTGCGGGCCCCGGCGCTCGGGGTCGAACAGGCCTTCATCAAGGCGCTCGCCCAGACCGTCGACCACGCCCTGGCCCGGGACGGCGGCGCCGCGCCGGAGGGGGCATGGCTTTGCCCGGCCGCCTATGGCAAATGCGGCCGATCCAGAACGGGAGCTTAGGCGTGGACTATAATCTGCTGCGCGGCCTGCACATCATCGCGGTGATCGCCTGGATGGCCGGGATCATGTACCTGCCCCGGCTGTTCGCCTACCACGCCGACGCCGAGCCCGGCGGGGTGATGGACCAGACCTTCCAGACCATGGAGCTGAAGCTCTACCGGATCATCATGGGTCCGGCGATGGTGGCGGCCTGGGTGTTCGGCCTGGCCCTGATCTATGTGAACGCCACGGTGATCCGCGGCGGATGGGAGTATCTCCAACAGCCGTGGATGATCACCAAGCTGGCGGGGATCGTGTTCCTGACCGGTTGGCACCACTTCCTGGGGGCGGCCCGCAAGAAATTCGCGGCGGGGACCAATACCCGCCCCGCCCGTTTCTGGAAGATGACCAACGAACTGCCCTTCATCGCGGCGGTCATCATGGTCATCGCGGTGACGACCGAGTTCGGGAGTTAGCGGTAGATGCCGCCCGCCATTGTCCTGCTGATCATGGCAGGGATTTTGGCGGCATATGTCGCCTTTTGCGTCTTCACCGGAGAGATGGGGTACAGGGCTACGGCCTGGAACCGAAGTCCTGGAAGGCTCAGCAGGCGCGAGGAGCCCGTCACATTCTGGCTGGTGATGGGCATCTACGGCCTCATAGTGGTGGGGTTCGTCGTCGCCGCGATCTACGTCGGCCTCGTCAGACCTTAGAGGGCTAGTGTGGCCCCATCGCTTGACCCGAACCGCGCGATGTGGTTCCGCTGACCCCACATGGCGTCGCGCAACGCGAAGTCATGCCCCGCCCTACCTCCGGCGACGCGCGCTCCCCAATTTCAAGCTGCTGCGTCCCGGCCCCTGAACACCCCGGCGAGTCTCAAGGCCCGCCCTAGACGTTTCAAGTTTGCTCCACGCCCAAGGACCCTCTGTGTCCGGGGGCGCTGAGCCGTATCAAGGCGATACCCATGTCCGAAGACAACACCACCGTCGACACCGAAGACGCCGCCCTCGACCAGGCGATGGACGCCCAGGTCGAAGCCCCGCAGGACGCCGGCGACGACGACGACGACAACGAACTCTCCGCGGCCATCGCCGCGCTCGGCATCACCCGGATGTCCCTCCAGGAGTTGAAGGACAAGTCGCCGGTCGACCTGCTGGCCTTCGCCGAGAAGCTGGAGATCGAGAACGCCAACTCCATGCGCAAGCAGGACATGATGTTCGCGATCCTCAAGACCCTGGCCGAGGAAGGCATCGAGATCTCCGGCTCCGGCACCCTGGAGGTGGTCTCCGACGGCTTCGGCTTCCTGCGCAGCCCCGAGGCCAACTACCTGCCCGGCCCCGACGACATCTATGTCAGCCCCTCGCAGATTCGGAAGTTCGGCCTGCGCACCGGCGACACCGTCGACGGCGCCATCCGCGCCCCCCGCGAGGGCGAGCGCTACTTCGCCCTGATCAAGGTGGATCTCACCAATTTCGAGAACCCCGAGAACGTCCGCCACAAGGTGCTGTTCGACAACCTGACCCCGCTCTATCCCGACGAGCGGTTGAAGATGGAAATCGAAGACCCGACCCTGAAGGACCGTTCGGGCCGGCTGATCGACATTGTCGCCCCGCTCGGCAAGGGCCAGCGCTGCCTGATCGTCGCCCCGCCGCGCGTGGGTAAGACGGTCATGCTGCAGAACATCGCCAAGTCCATCGCCGTCAATCACCCCGAGTGCTACCTGATCGTGCTGCTGATCGACGAGCGGCCCGAAGAAGTCACCGACATGCAGCGCACCGTGGTGGGCGAGGTGATCAGTTCCACCTTCGACGAACCCGCCACCCGCCACGTCCAGGTCGCCGAGATGGTGATCGAGAAGGCCAAGCGCCTGGTGGAGCACAAGCGCGACGTCATCATCCTGCTGGACTCGGTCACCCGCCTCGGCCGCGCCTACAACACCGTGGTCCCGTCCTCGGGCAAGGTGCTGACCGGTGGTGTTGACGCCAACGCCCTGCAGCGCCCCAAGCGCTTCTTCGGCGCGGCGCGGAACATCGAGGAAGGCGGCTCGCTGACCATCATCTCCACGGCCCTGATCGATACCGGCAGCCGGATGGACGAAGTCATCTTCGAAGAGTTCAAGGGCACCGGTAACTCGGAAATCATCCTGGACCGCAAGGTCGCCGACAAGCGCATCTTCCCGGCCATCGACGTGCTGAAGTCCGGCACCCGCAAGGAAGAGCTGATCACCCCGAAGGACCAGCTGCAGAAGACCTATGTCCTGCGCCGCATCCTCAACCCCATGGGGGCCCAGGACGCCATCGAGTTCCTGTTGGACAAGCTGCGTCAGAACAAGAACAACGACGAATTCTTCCAGTCGATGAACACCTAACCCGCCGTCCAACGGCGAAGCGAGGGAGCGGGGGCGATGAGCGAGAGCTACATCATCTCCGGTGGGGTGGCCGGGGCCGCGAGGCTCTCGGTGCTCTCCGAGGCCATGGCCGAGGCGACCGGCGGCCTGCTCGACAGGGTGGGCATTGCGCCGGACGCCCGTATCCTCGATGTGGGGTGCGGCGGGGGCGATGTGACCCGCGAGCTGGCGAACCGCACTTCGGGCCCGGTGGTCGGGCTCGACCTCGATGAGATCAAGATTTCTATGGCGTCACAGGACGCCCCGGCCAACGCCGCGTTCCACGTGGGCGGCTATGAGCGCGCCGAGGCGCTCGGCCCCTTTGACGTCATCTATGCCCGTTTCCTGCTGTCCCACCTGACCGACCCGGCCGACGCCGTGGCGGTGTTCCAACGCGCCCTGGTCCCCGACGGCCTGCTGGTGGTGGAGGACGTGGAATTCTCCGCGCACCTCTGCGAGCCCTCGCGGCTGAGCTTCCGTCACTTCGTGCAGTGGTATGTGGCGTCGGCCCACAGACGCGGCGCGGACGCGGAGATCGGCCCCAAGCTGCCGGGCATACTCGGTAGAGCCGGGTTTATCGGCATCGAGGCGCGCGTCGTGCAGCCGGCGGGCCTGACCGGCCCGGCCAAGGCCATGGCCGCCCTCACCCTGGCAGGAATCGCCGAAGCCGTTGAATCCATGGGTGTTTCACGTGAAACCCTGATCGACGACATCTCCGATCTGGTCAAGGCTCGTGATGATCCGACGGTGTTCATGAGCCTGCCTCGGGTCACCCAGGCCTGGGGCTGGAAGCGGGAGACCTAAATCCTCCCCCCGGCCGAAGGCCGATGTGGGGGTGGTGGCGTAGCCACGAGACGGAGGAGGATCGACGTCGTCGACCTCTTCGACCCCAGACAAGAGTCAAAGTCCCCTCAGTCAGCTTGGCTGACTGCGCCCCCAGAGGGGGAGCATCCGCATCTTACGGGATCAGCAAACTCGCCCCGACCGTGTCGCGGGCCTCCATCGCCTCGTGGGCCTTGCGGGCCTCGGCCAGGGGGAAGGTCTGACCGATGTCGATCTTCACCTTGCCGGACTTGATCACCGCAAACAGGGCTGCCGCCGAAGCGTCCAGCTCGGCGGTGGTGAGCAGGTAGTCCCCCATGGTCGGTCGGGTGAGGAACACCGACCCCGCCATCATCAGCCGCGCGGGCGCGAGGGGCGGCGGTGGGCCCGAAGCATTGCCGAAGCTGACGAACAGGCCGCGCTTGGCCAGGCTCCCCAGCGTGCCCTCGAACGTGGCGGCGCCTACGGAGTCATAGGCCACCGGCACGCCCTTGCCGCCGGTGATCTTTCGCACCTCGGCGACGACGTCGGCGTCGCGGTAGAGGATGACGTGGTCGGCGCCGAGCGCCCGGGCGCGGTCGGCCTTATCCGGTGAGCCGGCGGTGGCGATGACGATGGCGCCCAGGGCCTTGCCCCACTGCACCAGGATCGACCCCACCCCACCCGCGGCGGCGTGGACCAGGATGTGGTCGCCGGCCTTCACCTCGTAACAACGGCGCAGCAGGAACTCCGCGGTCATCCCCTTCAGCATCGCGCCCGCCGCCACGCTCGCATCGATCCCCGGCGGCGGTTTCACGGCGCGCTCGGCGTTGACCGCGTGCAGTTCGGCATAGGCGCCGATGGGACCAGAGGCATAGGCGGCCAGGTCGCCCACGGAAAAGCGGGTCACCCCCTCCCCCACCGCCTCGACAGTCCCGGCGCCCTCCATGCCCAGGCCGGACGGCAGCTTCAGGGGATAGAGGCCCGAGCGGTGATAGGTGTCGATGAAGTTCAGACCGATGGCCTGGTTGCGGACCAGGATCTGACCGGGCTTGGCCTCCGGCGCCGGAATATCGACAAGCTTGAGGACCTCGGGACCGCCGGTGGCGTCGATCTGGATAGCGCGCATGAGACGGGCTCCTAGGCGAGATGCTGTTGGAAGAAGGCCAGGCTGCGGCCGTTGGCGGCCTTTGCGGCGGCCTCGTCATAGTGCTCGCCGCCGTGGCGGGCGAAGGCGTGGTCGCAGCCGGGATAGGTGTAGGTGGTGACCTGGGCGTGGTTCTTCAGGGCCTGGAGAATGATGGCCTGGGCCTCCTTGGGGACGAACTGGTCCTCTTCGGCGATGTGCAGCAGCAGCGGCCGTTCCAGCTTCTCGGCCTCCCCCAGCCGGTTCTCGATGCCGACACCGTAGTAGCCGACGCTGGCGTTGGCGTCTGTGCGGGTGGCGGTGAGGAAGGCCAGCATGCCTCCCAGGCAGTAGCCGACCGCGCCCACCTTGCCCGAACAGCCGGCATCGGCGCGAACGTGATCGATCACGGCTGCGATATCCTTCACGCCCAGGTCGGGATCGAAGGCGTTGAACAGCTCAAAGGCCTTCTTCCACTCGGCCTCGGACTTGTCGGTGATGTCGATCCCCGGCTCGATCCGCCAGAACAGGTCGGGGCAGATGGCCAGGTAGCCCTGGTCCGCCAGGCCGTCGGCGATCTCGCGCATGACGCCGTTGACCCCGAAGATCTCCTGGATGACCACCACGGCCGGGGCCTTCGCCTTGGAGGGACGGGCCACATAGGCGGTGAAGTCGCCGTCCTCGGTCGTGAGAGTGATGGTTTCGCCGGCCATGCGGGAGCTCCGTTTGTCTTGCTATGCGTTGGCTACTAGCGCGCAGTGGCCACGACCGGTCATAACTATTGCTTGAGGAAGGGCTCCGCCATGAAGATGACCATTGAGATCGACTGCACCCCCGTCGAAGCCCGCAGCTTCATGGGCCTGCCCGACGTCACCGCCTTGAACGACAAGCTGGTGGAGGAGATGCAGAAGCGCATGGAAACCAACATCAACATGCTCTCCCCCGACGAGCTGATGAAGAACTGGACCGCCTTCGGGGTCGGCGCCCAGGAACAGTTCCGCAAACTGATGTCCACGGCGGTGGATATGGGCATGGGCGGCGCAAACCGCCCGAAATGACCGATACGATCTATGCCGCCGCCACCGCCGCCGGTCGCGCGGCCGTGGCGGTCGTCCGTGTGTCCGGACCCTGCGCGCGCGCGGCTGTCGCCACCGTGGCCGGAAAGGTCCCGCGCCCACGCATGGCGGCCCTGCGCACCCTGAGGTCAGACAAGGGGCCCATCGATCAGGCCCTGGTGCTCTGGTTCCCCGGCCCGGCCAGCTATACTGGCGAGGACAGCGCCGAGTTTCACGTGCACGGCGGCCCTGCGGTGGTCTCCTCGCTGCTGGATTTGCTCGCCGCCCAGGACCTGCGGCTGGCCGAGCCGGGAGAGTTCACCCGCCGCGCCTTCGAGAACGGCAAGCTGGACCTGGCCCAGGCCGAGGGGGTCGCCGACCTGATCGAGGCCGAGACAGAGGCGCAGGCGCGTCAGGCCTTGGCCCAGGTCGAAGGCGCGCTGGGCCGCGCCCACCAGCGCTGGCGCTCGGACCTGATCGAGGCCCTGGCCAATTTCGAGGCCGCCGTCGACTTTCCCGACGAGGAGGTCCCCGCGCAGGTGGCCGACCGCGCCCGGCCCTATCTGGAGCGGCTGATCGGCGAGCTGCACCTGGCCCGGGCCGATGTGGACCGCGGCGAAAGGGTGCGGGAGGGGTTCCGTATCGCCCTGGTGGGCGCGCCCAATGCCGGCAAGTCCACCCTGCTCAACGCCTTGGCTGGTCGAGAGGCCGCCATCGTCACCGCCACCCCCGGAACCACCCGCGACGTGATCGAGGTTCCGATGCGGCTGGCTGGCTACAAGGTGCTGCTGGCCGACACCGCCGGCCTGCGCGACACCCATGACGAGATCGAGGCTGAAGGCGTCCGCCGGGCCCGGGCCTGGGCCGCAGGCGCGGACCTTAGGATCTGGGTCGTGGACGGGTCGTCCTCGGCCATCGACCCGCCCCCGGAGGAACTCACCGCCGGGGACTTCTGTGTGATCAATAAGTCGGACCTCAATCCCGGCGACGACACTGGCCGCGCCCTGGTGGAGGCGCGCGCCCTCGAGCTTGAGATGCACCGGGTCAGCGCCCGTGAAGCTGCCCACGTGGGGGTGATCCTGGCCGCCCTGACCGATCAGGTGGTCCAGCGCCTCGGCGGCGCCGAACCCCCCACCGCCACGCGCCTGCGTCACAAAGACTTGCTCGCCGAGGCGCTTTCCCGTCTGGAGCACGCCCTGGCCGTGGACGGCTCCCCAGAGCTGGCCGCCGAAGACGTCCGCTTGGCGGGCCGCGCCCTGGACCGCATCACCGGCCGAATCCACCCGGACGATGTCCTGGACCGGGTCTTCGCCAGCTTCTGCATTGGAAAATAAGGCGTTTCACGTGAAACACGCGCTCTAAACCCTCTCCCACCTGTGGGAGAAGGTAGGGTGAGGGCTCTTTTCTGGCGCCCGGAAACGCTCCACCTCAGCCTTACGCAACCTGCTGCGCACCCCTCACCTGCCCTCACCCCCTGAACAGGGAGAGGAGGATTCAGTCCACGCCCTCGCGGGTAAGACTCTTTCACGTGAAACGCCCCCCGCCTTCCGCTATAGGAAGCCCCCGCCCATATGGGCTGGATGCGGAGCTTGGCGTGACCTCCTGGGACGTGATCATCATCGGCGGCGGCCATGCGGGCTGTGAAGCCGCGGCGGCCTCGGCGCGTTTCGGCGCCAAGACCCTGCTACTGACCCACAAGCTCGAGACCATCGGCGAAATGTCCTGCAATCCGGCCATCGGCGGCCTGGGCAAGGGCCACCTGGTGCGCGAGATCGACGCCCTGGACGGGGTCATGGGCCGCTTGGCCGACTTGGCCGGCATCCAGTTCCGGCTGCTGAACCGCTCCAAGGGCGCCGCCGTGCGCGGACCCCGCGCCCAGATCGACCGCCGCCTCTATCGCGAGGCCATGCAGGCCGAATTGGCTGCCACGCCGAACCTCACCATCAAGGCCGAAGCCGTCGAGGACCTCCTCGTGGTCAATGGCCAAGTCACCGGCGTTGTCGGCGCAAGCGGTGAAATCTATCCCGCCGGACGCGTGGTCCTCACCACGGGCACCTTCCTGAAGGGCGTGATCCACCAGGGCGACCAGCGCATCCCCGCAGGCCGCGTCGGAGAGGCGCCGGCCATCGGGCTTTCCGACCGGCTCTATGCCCTGGGCCTCGACATGGGCCGCCTCAAGACCGGCACCCCGGCGCGGCTGGTGGCCTCCACCATCGCCTGGGAAAAGCTGGAGATGCAGGCGGCGGACGACGTCCCCTCCCCGTTCTCTTTCCTGACCGACAGGATCACCACGCCGCAGATCGCCTGCGGGATCACCTATACCAACGCCCAGACCCACCAGATCATCGCCGAACGGCTGACCGAGTCGGCGGTCTATGGCGGCCGGATCAATGGTCGGGGCCCGCGTTACTGCCCCTCCATCGAGGACAAGGTGGTCCGCTTCGCCGACAAGACCGCCCACCAGATCTTCCTGGAGCCCGAGGGCCTGGACGACGACACCGTCTATCCCAACGGCATCTCCACCTCGGTGTCGCCGGAGACCCAGGACCTGTTCCTGCGCACCATCGTCGGCCTGGAGAACGTCCAGGTCCGCCGCCACGGCTATGCGATCGAGTACGACTATGTCGATCCGCGCGAGCTGTCGGCGACCCTGGAGGTCAAGCGCCTGCCGGGTCTCTACCTGGCCGGCCAGATCAACGGCACGACGGGTTACGAGGAGGCCGCGGCCCAAGGCCTGGTGGCCGGGCTGAACGCCGCCCGGGCTGCTTCCGGCGCCGAGGCCGCCATCTTCGGCCGCGACGAGGCCTATATCGGGGTGATGATCGACGACCTGGTCACCCGGGGCGTCACCGAGCCCTACCGGATGTTCACCAGCCGGGCCGAGTTCCGCCTCACCCTGCGCTCCGACAACGCCGACCAGCGGCTGACCGCCAAGGGTATGGCCTTGGGCTGCGTCGGTGTTTCACGTGAAACCGCCTTCAATTCAAAGGCCCTGGCGCTGGCCGCCGCCCGCAGCCGCGCCGCCGAGCTGACCCTGACCCCTGACAAGGCCGCCAAGGCCGGCCTGCCGGTGAAGGCCGACGGCCAGCGCCGCGACCTCACCCAGCTCCTGGCCTATCCCACCATCTCCTTCGACGACCTGACGATCATCTGGCCCGAGATCGCCGCCTGGGACCCCCAGGTGCGCGAACAGGTGGAGATCGATGCGGCCTATTCCGGCTATCTCGACCGCCAGGAGGCCGATGTCGCCGCCTTCCGTCGCGATGAGAACCTGCGGCTGCCCTCCGAACTGGACTATTCTGCGGTCGGCGGTCTCTCCAACGAGGTTCGCGACAAGCTGACCGCTATCCGGCCCCTGACGCTTGGCCAGGCCGCGCGGATCGAGGGGGTGACCCCCGGCGCGCTCACCGCCTTGCTGGCCCATGTCCGCCGGCGGGCCGCCTGATGTCCGACACCCTTCCGACCGAGGTCGTGCCGATCGAGGTGGAGACCGCCGCTGATTTCGCCATGGCCACCGGCGCCGACGAAAGCGTCATCGCTGACCTGCAGCAATACCGGTCATACCTGGGGGACTGGAACCAGAAGATGAACCTGGTGGGCCCCTCCACGATGGACATTTTCTGGTCGCGGCACGCCTGGGATTCAGCCCAGATCCTGCCCCTGGAGCCGGACGCCCTGACCTGGGCCGACCTTGGCGCCGGCGCAGGTTTGCCCGGTATCGTGCTTGCGATCCTTCAGAAAAACCGCCCCGGCTTCCACATGCATCTCGTGGAAAGTATGGCCAAGCGCTGCCGCTTCCTGACTGAGGTGGTTAACGGCCTGGGGCTTCCGGCGACGATTCACAATTCACGTGCGGAGGACTTGTCCCTGACTGTGGATATCGTCACCGCGCGGGCTTGCGCGCCGATGACCCGGTTGCTTGGGTATGCTCAGCCCTACCTGAAGCGCGGCGCGACCGCCCTGTTCCTCAAGGGACAGGATGTGGCGGTCGAGATGGAAGAGGCGACGAAGTCTTGGAGTTTTGAGGCGGACATCCTGCCCAGCTTCAGTGATGCGCGCGGGCGCATCGTACGCGTAAGGAAGTTGGGCCGTGGCCGCTGATCAGAAACCGCATCGGGCGCTCCGCGTCCTGGTGGTCGCCAACCAGAAGGGCGGCGTGGGCAAGACCACGACGGCCATCAACCTGGGCACCGCCCTGGCCGCCGTCGGCGAGCGCGTGCTGCTGATCGACTCCGATCCGCAGGGCAACGCGTCGACCGGTCTCGGCATCCCCCATTCCAAGCGCAAGGTCACCCTCTATGACGTGCTGATGGGCGACGCCCCCATCACCGACGCCATTGTGCCCACCGCTCTGCCGGGCCTGGACATCGTCCCGGCCCACGCCGATCTCTCGGGTGTAGAGCTGGAGCTGGGCCAGCAGGCCCGCCGGTCCTTCAAGCTGCGCGACGCCATCGACCCGATCCGGCAGTCGGGCGCTTACACCTACGTGCTGATCGACTGCCCGCCGTCCCTCAACCTGCTGACCGTCAACGCCATGGCGGCCTCGGACGCGGTGCTGGTGCCTCTGCAGTGCGAGTTCTTCGCCCTGGAAGGCCTCAGCCAGCTGATGCGCACCGTCGAGCTGGTGCGGGGGAGCCTGAACCCGAATCTGGAGATCCAGGGGGTGGTGCTGACCATGTATGACCGGCGCAACAGCCTGTCGGAACAGGTGGCCAAGGACGTCCGGGCCCACTTCGGCGGCACAGTCTACGCCACGGTGATCCCCCGAAACGTCCGGGTCTCCGAGGCGCCCAGCTTCGGCAAGCCGGTGCTGGTCTATGATCTGAAGTGCGCGGGCAGCCAGGCCTATCTGAAGCTGGCCCGCGAAGTGGTGGTGCGCGAACGCGATCGCCGCGCCAAGGCCGCCTGAGGAAAACATGATGGTCGAGAAACGCGGATTGGGCCGAGGGCTGTCGGCCCTGCTGGGCGAGGTCGAGGACACCCCGGCGGACGCTGGCGTCGCCGGCGGCCTGCGCGACATCCCCATCGAGCTGATTCACCGCAACGAGAAGCAACCCCGCTGGGTCTTCTCCGAGGACGAGATCGAGGAACTGGCCGCCTCGATCCGCGAGAAGGGCGTGCTGCAGCCGATCCTGGTGCGGCCGGCGCCGGACATGGACGGCCACTTCGAAATCGTCGCCGGGGAGCGCCGCTGGCGCGCCAGCCAGAAGGCGGGGCTTCACACCCTGCCCGCCCTGGTCCGCGAGCTGGGTGACGCCCAGGTCCTGGAGATCGGGGTCATCGAGAACGTGCAGCGCAGCGCGCTGAACCCCATCGAAGAGGCCAGCGCCTATCAGCAGCTGGTGGAGATCCACGGCCGCAGCGCCGCCGAGGTGGCCGACGCCGTCGGCAAGAGCCGCAGCCACGTGGCCAATCTGGTCCGCCTGCTGGCCCTACCCGATCCGGTTCGGCAATACCTGATGAGCAACCAGATCACCGCGGGTCATGCGCGCGCCCTGCTCGGGGCAGACGACCCGCTGGTCCTGGCCGACCTGGTGATCGCCAAGGGTCTGTCGGTGCGCGACACCGAGTCCCTGGTCCGCAAGGCGGGCGCCGGCGTCGCGGCGCCGAGGGTTGCGGCGCCCAAGCCGCCCAAGGACACCGACACCCAAGCTCTCGAGGTCGATCTGTCTGAAGCCCTCGGCCTGACCGTCGAGGTGATCGACAAGGGGGGGGTTGGCGAGCTGCGGGTGAAGTATGCCAGCCTCGAACAGCTCGATGAGGTCTGCCGGCGGCTGACCCGAGTCTAGGTCCGAAAACCGCCAAGCCAAAATCGGCTCTGTGGCGCACAGCGAGCCGCCAATCCGCACCCCTGGACGGGGCTTGCGTCAGAGGCTGTGGATATCTTGCCGCCACAACAAGGTAAGTGGTTGATATATAACGGGAACTAGCGACTCAGAGACGCGGGCGCAATCGGGGTTTTTTCGCCGGTTTCGGCCGCCATCTTCGCCTGCGCCGCCGCCAGCACCTCTGTGATCGCCGCGATGACCGCCTCGGGCTTCTCGCTCTGAATATTGTGACCGCTGCCCAGCACCAGGCGATTGACCCCTCGCGTCGAAAGCGCGGCGGCCTCGTCGTGCATGGTGGACCAAAGCTTGGCCATCACGGCCTGGTCGGCCACTGGGATCGACGGGTCCTTGGAGGTCCCCTCCGCCGTCAGGACGATCAGCGGAATGTCGCCGAGGTTGATCTTGGCCGACTCGACCTGGCTGGAATCGGCCTCGGCCACATTCTCGATCTCTGACAGCCGCTGCCGCGCGGCGATGGGGTCGGCGCGCTGGCCGAGAATCTGATCGCGCAGGGCGGCCGGCCAGTCGCTGGGGGGATTGCCGACGCAGGCGGCCCACTCATCGGCGCCCGGCTTCAACGCGCCGGCGCGGGCCAGGTCCGCGCAACGGCGCGCAGCGGTGATCTCGCCGCCGGTCACCGCCGCCACGGTGGGCGAGGCGGCGGCGAAGCGCTTGTCCTGGTAAGGGTTGGCCGGGTCCACCAGCACCATGCCCGCGACCTGGCCGGGATGGCGTGAGGCGTAGAGCCTCAGGTTCATGCCACCCAGGGAATGACCCACCAGGATGTAAGGCCCCTCGAAGCCGGGAGTCCGCAACGCCGCCTGCAGATCATCGACGATGGCGGTGGTGTCGCGCGGCAGGGGGCCCGGGTCGCTGAAGCCCATCCCTGCCCGGTCCACGGCGCAGGTCCGGGTCCGTTTGGCGATCTCCGGCTGCACATTGCGCCAGGTGAGGCTGGTGGCGCTCCAGCCGGCGTCGAGGATCACCAGGAGCCCGCCGGTCCCGGAGCAATGGAAATTCAGCTTCCGCCCGTCGGGCAGGGTGACCAGGGTCTGGGGGCGGGCATAGGCCTCGAGCAGGCTGGTCTGGGCCGCCGCCGGGGTGGCCAGCAGGGTTGCGGCGAGGACAAGGCCTCGCATCAGAGCCCCAGTCGCTTGGCGCGTCCGGCGATCTGCAGGGCCAGCCGCTCGGCGATCAAGGCGTCGGGCGAACCCGCCGTCTTGCAGGCCTTGTCGGCGGCCAGCACCTCGGGCTGAATGCGGTCGAGTTCCGGCAGGGTCCAGGTGCGGGCTTGGCGCAGGAACTCCCGCTCGCTCTTCCAGAACACGCCTGAGGCCTTGGCGGCCTCCTGCAGGCCGGCGCCGGACTTGGCCAGGGTCAGGGTGCGGCGCATCCGGCCGAGGTACATGCCCAGGGCTCGAACCGCGGCAGGACCGCCCTCTCCTTCCGCGGCGGCGCGGCGCAGGCCGGCCTGGGCTTCGGTCAGGCGTCCGCCGAAAGCGTCGGCGGCGGCGTCGGAGAGCGAGGCCTCGGGTTCGACGCCGAGGAAGTCCTCCAGGTCCCGGGGTGTGGCGGTCATGCCGCTGCCGGGGCCGAGGAACAGGGCCAGGCGCTCGATCTCCTGGCGGGCGACGCCACGCTCCTTGGGCATGCGGCCGACGAAGACCTGCAGGGCCTCACTGGTCAGCCCGACGCCGTCCTTGGCGAGCGCTTCGCGGACCAGGCGGGCGATGTCGCCGGGCTCGTCTTCGTAGCAGGGGATGGTCGCCGCGCCGGGCGCCTTCTCGGCGGCCTTGCGCAGGGCGGAGTTGCGATCAAGGTTTCCGGCCTCGATCAGCAGGAAGGCGTCGGGGTTGAGCTCGCCGGCCGCGTGGCGAGTCAGGGCCTCGGCGGTCATCTTGTCCAGGGCGGCCTTCTCGGTGGCGAACTTCAGCCTCACCAGCCGTCGGCCCCCCATCAGTGACTGGGCCGCCAGTTCGCCCTCCAACCGCGCGCCGTCGCCGTCCAGATCGCCGTCGGTGAGCAGGGCCACATCGAAGGGGTCGTCGGGGCGGTCGCAGACCTTCTTGGCCAGCTGGTTGGCGCGCTCGCGCACCACGCCCATGTCGCGGCCGTAGATCAAGGCGGCGCGGATCGCCTTATCCGGCGAGCCGAGAAAGCGTTCGATGTCCGGCCGCTTGGCGAGGATCATCGTTCCGCTCCTATGACTTGGCGCCGGCCAGCCAGGTGGCGAGCTCGAGCTCGATCTTGCGGGCGGCCTCGCCGGCGGCGCGGTCCTGAGCGTCCTGCTGGGCGGCGACCGAGGCATAGGGCTGGTCGGCCGAGTCATAGGTCACCTCCACCCGCACCCGACCCACCTTGGCGGTGGCGCCGTCGGCGGTGGAGACCAGGGTGTAGGCGGCGGTCAGGACGTATTCGTAGCGGGTGGCGACATTGTCGACCCGGATCCCGCGGGGATAGCGCTGTTCGGAGATCTGCAGGTCCATGCGGTACTGCGGCTTCAGGTTCGAATCGCGAGAGAGCGCGTCGTCCAGGTGCTCTCGCATCAACTGGCCGGCCCGGCCCGTTGGGGCCGAGACCTGCACGGACGAGAGGGTTGCGCCGACCCCGGGGCGTCCGTAGAGCGGCGTGAAGCCGCAACCCGCCAGGGTGAGGGCGGCGAGCGCCAGGGCGCCGATGCTTGCGATGCGAGCCATGTGCCTCAGCTTGCCACGATGTTGACGATGCGATCCTTCACCACGATCACCTTGCGGATCGTGAGGCCCTCAAGGCGCCGTGCGATCTCGGGATCGTCAAGCACCATCTTCTCGACATCGGCCGGTTCGGCCCCTGCCGGCGCGGAAATCTCGCCCCGGCGCTTGCCGTTGACCTGCACCGGCAGGATGCGGACGGCGTCCTCGGTCAGGGCTGGATCGAAGTCGGGCCAGGGGGCGGAGACCACCATGCCTTCGCCCCCGATCCGGGCCCAGGCCTCTTCGGCCAGGTGGGGCGTGAAGGGCGAGACCAGGCGGGCGAAGGCCGACAGGGCCTCGGCTCGGGCCGCCAGCAGAGCAGCGCTCGCGCCCTCCACCGGGGCGGCCTTCAGGCTGTTCAGGAACTCGTACAGGCGGGCGATGCCGGAATTGAACCGGAATCCCTCCACGGCCTCGGTGACCGCCTTGACGGTGCGGTGGGTCGCGACCCGCAGGGCCACGGCCTTCGGATCAGCGGCGATGTCGGCGGTCGCCACGGCTCCCGGCTGGGCGTCGAACTCGGCCCAGACCCGGTTGACGAAGCGCCAGGCGCCCTCGACCCCAGAGGTGGACCAGATGGAGTCCCGCTCGGGTGGTGAGTCCGACAGTACGAACAGCCGTGCGGCGTCGACGCCGTAGACCTCGAAGATGTCGCCAGGGGCCACGGTGTTGCGCTTGGACTTCGACATCTTCTCGATGTCGCCGATGATCACCGGCTGGCCGTCGGAGACGCGGACCGCGCGGCGGGTGTTTCCTTCCGCCGTGATCTCCAGCTCCTTGGGCTCGACCCAGTCGCCGTTCTGCAGCCGGTAGGTCTCGTGGGTGACCATGCCCTGGGTGAACAGGCCCGCGAAGGGCTCCCGCGCCTCCAGCATCCCGGCGTCGGCCAGGGCCCGGTTGACGAAGCGGGCATAGAGCAGGTGCAGGACCGCGTGCTCGATGCCGCCCACATACTGGTCCACCGGCATCCAGTAGTCGGCGGCGGCCTTGTCGATGGGGTCGGCGGCGGCAGGATCGGTGAAGCGGGCGAAGTACCAGGACGAGTCCACGAAGGTGTCCAGAGTGTCGGTCTCCCGCGTCGCCGGACCGCCACAGTCGGGGCAGGTGGTGGTCTTCCAGGTGGGGTGACGCGCCAGGGCGTTGCCGGGCTTGGAGAAGTCCAGGTCCTCAGGCAGAGCCACCGGCAGCTGGCTCTTGGGCACGGCCACCACGCCACACTTGTCGCAATGCACCACCGGCACCGGGCAGCCCCAGCCGCGCTGGCGCGCCACGCCCCAGTCGCGCAGGCGGAAGACGGTGGCGCCCTTGCCCTGACCCTGGGCCTCGATGCGGGCGATGGCGGCGGCCTTGGCGGGCTCGATCTCCAGGCCGTCCAGGAAATCCGACTGGAAGATGGTTCCGGGGCCGGTATAGGCCTCGGTCGCCACATCATAGCTGGCGGGGTCCTCGCCGGGCGGCAGGACCACCGGCTTGACGGCCAAGTCGTACTTGCGGGCGAAGTCCAGGTCGCGCTGGTCGTGGGCCGGGCAGGCGAAGATCGCGCCGGTGCCGTAGTCCATCAGGATGAAGTTGGCGATCCAGACCGGCAGCCGCCAGCTGGGATCGAAGGGATGGGCCACGGTCAGGCCGGTGTCGAAGCCGATCTTCTCGGCGGTCTCGATCTCGGCCTCCGACGCCCCGCCCTTGCGGCAGGCCTCGATGAAGGCGGCGGCCTTGGGATCCTTGGCGGCGATCTGCTGGGCCAGGGGGTGATCGGGGGCCACGCCCACGAAGCTTGCCCCGTACAGGGTGTCTGGACGGGTGGTGTAGACCTCCAGGCCGCCGTCGAAGCCCTCGGGCGCGGCGTCGGCCCATTTGAAGGCGAACTTCAGGCCCTTCGAGCGGCCGATCCAGTTCTCCTGCATCAGCCGGACCTTTTCCGGCCAGCGGTCCAGGGTCTTCAGGCCTTCCAGCAGAGCGTCGGCATAGTCGGTGATGCGCATGAACCACTGGTTCAGCTTGCGCTTTTCCACCACCGCGCCGGATCGCCAGCCGCGGCCGTCCACCACCTGCTCGTTGGCCAGCACGGTCTGGTCCACCGGGTCCCAGTTCACCACGCCCTCGCGGCGATAGACCATGCCGCGAGCCATCAGGTCGAGGAACCAGGCCTGCTGCTGGCCGTAATAGGCCGGGTCGCAGGTGGCGAATTCGCGGGACCAGTCGATAGACAGGCCCAACTGTTTCAGCTCGACCCGCATCTTTTCGATATTGGCGTAGGTCCAGGCGCGCGGGTCGACGCCGCGCTCCATGGCGGCGTTCTCGGCGGGCAGACCAAAGCCGTCCCAGCCCATGGGATGCAGCACATTGAAGCCCCGGGCGCGCTTGAACCGGGCGTTGGCGTCGCCGAGCGTATAGTTGCGCACATGGCCCATGTGCAGGCTCCCCGACGGATAGGGGAACATCTCCAGGGCATAGTATTTCGGGCGCGCGTGATCGATCTGCGCGCGGAACACGTCGGCGTCGGCCCAGGCCTTACGCCACTTGGGTTCGACTTCTTTGGGATTGTACCGGGCCATGGCGGGGGATTAGCGCGCTTTCACTGAGGAAGGGAAGCGGCCGGACACGCCGAAAGCGCGCCGACCTGATGAGTTCGGCGCGCCCGGTTATTTGTCAGATCCCGGAACGCGCCGGGGGGTTAGCCCCGGATGTTCGAGAGCTTAAGCTGACGGGCCTTGGTCAGGATGGCGTTTTCGATGTCGGTCTCGGTCTGGCCGGCCGACGGCGCATCCACCCAGGTCCCGGTGGCGTCGCGAGTCTGCTTGAAGACCGCCACGTTCAGGCCGTCGGCGCGCAGCCGGACATCCAGGATATAGACCGTGCACTTGAAGCGCTCGTCGGCCTTTTCCGGATTGATGTACCAGTCGGTGATCACCACGCCGCCGTAGGGGTCGGCCGAGGCCAGCGGCATGAAGGCCAGGGTGTCGAGGGTCGCCCGCCACAGGTAGCCGTTGACGCCGATGGTCGGCTGTTGAGCCGCCGGAGCCGACTTGCCGCGCCCAAGGCGGAACAGGCCACCGCCTTCCTCCTGGGTCTGGAAGGTCTTCGGGCCACCACTCGAGCAGGCCGCGAGCGCCGAAAGGCTGAGGACCAAGACCCCCGTCGCCACGCCACGCATCCAAACTCCACGCACAAACGGCATATATCCGCTCCCAGTCGCTGTTTCGCGTCGGTATCTCGCCGCGTCGCCGCCCCCGCGCCGGATGCCTCTATAGCAACGCCCCAAGCGGCGCCAAACAGGAATCGCGTGGCTCTGCCGCCACAGGCGCCAACCATCTGCCCACAGAGGCAGCCTGCGGCGTGTTGGCGTGTTGACCTCGCTCGCGGCGCGACTTTAATCGCATCAACGGTTTCGCTCCTCATGGCGAGGCCGGGGCTTAGGGGCCATATAGGTGGTTATGTTCAATCGAACGGTCATGGCGTTTGTCGGCGCGGTGCTCATAGCGAGCGCCGGATCGATGGCTCATGCCCAGACGACGAAGAAGACCACCGACTTCTCCGTGCGTAGCGAGACTTCAGCGTTGGCGTCGCCCCAGGCGGCCAAGGCGCTGAAGTTCGATGCGCGCAAGGGGCGCTGGGGGGTCACGCTCAACCTGCAGGAACCGGACGGCCGGGACACGCAATGGAACGACGTCCAGGCGGGCGCCTATTTCCGCGTGACGCCGTCGCTTCGGGTCGGCGGCGCCGTGGCCCTGGGGGAGAAGGAAACCCCCATGTACAAGAAAACCGAGCCGCAGGACGGCGCACCGCGCGTCCGCCTCGAGACCGCCTTCAAGTTCTAAGGGTCCTCGAAGACCGATCAAAAGGCCGCCCCATCGGGCGGCTTTTTTGATTCTACGCTCTGAAAACCTCCACCCCGGCGATCCCGACGACACCTGTGGCCAAGAGCCGCGCGGCGGTGGACTGGCTGACGCCGCCCAGGGCGTAGACGGGGCTGCGGGCCTGCCGAACGATCTGCGCCAGTCGCAACGGCCCTAGAGGGCGCCCCGCAGAGCGGCTGTTGGAAGGAAAGACCGCCGACACCACCACCGCGTCGACTTGGATGCGGGCCGCACGGGGGCTGTGGGCGGCCGCCGTGATCAGCCAGGTCGGGTGGCGCGCCCGTATCCGCACAGCGTTAGAGACCAGGCGCTCGGGCAGGTGGATCCCGTCGGCGCCAACCTCGACGGCCAGGGCTTCGTCCGCGCCAATCATCAGCTTCAGGCCGCGCCGCAGGGCGATGGCCTTCAGGCGCAGGGCGACGGTCGCGGCGTCGGCGGCGCCGAACGCGCGGTAAACGATCGCCGATCCCTTGGGCAGGCTCTCCGCCACGGCCGCCGGATCGGGGGTTCGATCAGGGTCAGTGAAATAGAGGAGCGGGGGCAGGGGCTTCCGCTGGCCAGCGCGCCGCCGTAAGCAGGCCCCCGTCCGCGCCACTGTCCAGAACCCAGCTATGACCCGCTCCTTCGATCCTGCCGCCGCCCGCGCCGACATTCTGGCGCGTATCGCCGCCGCGGCGAAGGCCTCGGGACGTGAAGCGGCCGATGTGACCCTGGTGGCGGTCTCCAAGCAACAGCCCTGGGACCGGGTGGCGACGATCCTGTCGACCGGCCAGGCGGTGTTCGGAGAGAACCGTGTGCAGGACGCCATGGCGGCCTGGCAAGGCCATCGAGACGGCGTCGAGCTGCGGCTGATCGGGCCGCTGCAGACCAACAAGGTCAAGGAGGCTGTGGCCTTTTTCGACGTGATCGAGACCCTGGACCGCGAGAAGCTGGCCGGCGCCTTGGCGCAGGAGATGACGAAGCAGGGCAAGGCCCCCAGGCTTTACGTCCAGGTGAATACCGGCGAGGAGCAGCAGAAGGCCGGTGTGATCCCCACTGAGGCCGACGCCTTCCTCCAGGCCTGCCGCGAAATCCACGGCCTGACCATTGAGGGCCTGATGTGCATTCCTCCGGCCGACGAGCCCGCCGGCCCGCACTTCGCCCTGCTGGCCAAGATCGCCGCCCGCAACGGAATTCCCAAACTGTCCATGGGGATGAGCGACGACTTCGAGACCGCCGTCCGATTCGGCGCCACCAGCGTGCGGGTGGGTTCAGCGATCTTTGGCCCCCGGGGGTAGGACCCGCAGTTCCGGCCGCGACGGCTTGCCTCGCCTCGCCTCGTCCAGGGCTTCCATGGAGTCGAGGTGCAGATGGGGGTTCACGTCGACGATGGAGATGGCCGAGCCCGGTTCGGCCTTGCCGATCAGGTCCAGGACGTCCCAGGCCTGCAGGGCCACGCAGCCCTCGGTGGGCTCCCAGTTCGGCCGGGCCACGTGCAGGAAGATCGCCGAGCCCATCAACGGAACCACCGGATCGTCGTTGTGGGCCAGGACCAGAACGACGTCGTAGACCTTGTCCTCACGCCACATCCGCTCGGCGCTGGCCGGGTAGGGGAGGCTGACGGGGCGGTTGTAACTCACGTCACCCGGAGCGTCGCACCAGCCGTCATTCGGTTGAATGGCCTTCACCGGCAGCCGGCTCTGAGGCGCCGGGGTGCGGTCGGGGCGGTAGAGCACGCTCCGGATCGGCCAGACCCCAAGGGGCGAACAGCCATCCCCCTCGCGCTTGTCGGCCGCCGGGATCACCCCGCCCTTGCCCAGCGCGCATCGGGTTTCCCGGCCGCCAAGGTCGAACCTGCCGTCTGACATCGCCGTGAACAGCACACTTCACCCCCTTGAGCGGTTGGCGCGGGACGCCAACACGGTGCATGTTCGCGCCCATGGCCCAACGCAAGACCCTACTCGTCGTCGACGACAATGATGATCTGCGCGGCGAACTCGCCGAGCAATTGGAACTGCACGAAGAATTCTCCGCGATCCAGGCGGCCACCGCCGGCGACGGCGTGCGGCAGGCGGTGGAGGCCCGTCCCGACCTCATCCTGCTGGACGTCGACCTGCCGGACATGGACGGCCGCGACGCCTGCAAGATGATGCGCGCCAAGGGGGTGACCTCGCCGGTGATCATGCTGACCGCGGCCGACGCTGATGACGACGCTATCCGCGGCCTGGATTCCGGAGCCAACGACTACGTCACAAAGCCCTTCAAGTTCGCCGTCCTGCTGGCCCGCATCCGCGCCCAGCTACGCAGTCACGAGCAGTCCGAGGGCGCGGTCTTCCACCTGGGGGCCTACGAGTTCCGACCCTCGGCCAAGATGCTGGTGGACGCCAACCAGAAGAAGATCCGGCTGACGGAAAAAGAGACCAACATCCTGAAGTACCTCTATCGGGCCGGCGAGAAGCCGGTGAGCCGCGAGGAGCTGCTGGCCGAGGTCTGGGGCTATAACGCCGGGGTCACCACCCACACGCTCGAGACCCACGTCTATCGGCTGCGACAGAAGATCGAGCCTGATCCCGGCAATGCCCGGCTGCTGCTCACCGAGGCCGGCGGCTACCGCCTGGCTCCGTAGGCCCCGCCCGCCGCCGGTGCCGCCTCTACAGCCCGAAGTCGGCGCTGACCGGGGCGTGATCGCTGGGGCGTTCCCATTCGCGGACGTCGTCATGGACCCGGGCCGCCGCCGCGCCGGAGCGGAAGGCGGCGTCCCGCAGGCCAGGCGAGATCAGCACGTGGTCCAGACGCAGGCCGCGGTTGGACGCGCGGAAGTCGGCGGCGCGGTAGCTCCACCAGGAAAACAGCTTCTGAGGGTCGGGAATGGCGGCGCGCACCAGGTCGGTGAACTGGCCGCTGGCCATCAGATTGGCGAAGACTTCCAGCTCGATCGGCGTGTGGCTGACGATCTTCGACATCTGTTTGTGGCTCCAGACATCGAATTCGCCCGGCGCCACGTTCAGGTCGCCGACGATGGCCAGAGGGGCCTTGGGATCTCGCCGGCCCATATCGGCGGTCAGCTTCTCGTAGAAGTCCAGCTTGTGGTCGAACTTGGCGTTGATCGCCCGGTCGGGGATGTCGCCGCCCGCTGGGATGTAGAAGTTCTGGATCTCCACCCCCGCCACCTTGGCGGAGACGCAGCGGGCATGACCTTCACGGCAAACGTCCAGGGGCGCGACGTCCTCGATCGGCAGGCGCGAGGCGATGGCGACGCCGTGCCAGCCCTTTTGCCCGGCGATCTTGATGTGCGGCAGGCCCATGTCGATGAAGGCCTGGCGGGGAAATTCCCCCTCCTGGCACTTGATCTCCTGCAGGGCGAGGACATCGGGAGCCTGCTCGTCGACGAAGCGGGCGACCTGCTCGGCGCGCAGGCGGACGGAGTTCACATTCCAGGTGCAGAGACGAAGGCGCATCCTGGGTGTCTATCTGGCTTGACCGGGAAAAGAAAACGCCCGGGCACTGGAGAAAGCCCGGGCGTAGTGATGTCTCTCATGCCGCCGCCGGGAGGGGATAGGTTCCGGCACGGAACACGCCCGCTCGCACAGGCGTCATGCGTGGCATTAATGCAACGAGAAATTGGAAATGTCAACCGGAATTCACAAGCAAGGTTGCCTGTTGTCCGATTGTCACATTTTGGCACGACCCACTGATTTGGGCCGGGGGTCGTTGAGCACGAACAAGGTTGGCGCGAGGCCCGACGTGCGCTGCAGGCCGGCGAGGCGGATGCGGGTGGCCTGTCCCTGGGCGTCGCTGACGGTCCAGCCGATCAGGGCCATGGGGCTGTTGGAGAAGGTCAGGGTGATCTGGCCCTCGGCCTGCTTCTTCCCGTCGCGGGCGGTGATGGTGAAACCGTCGGCCAGTCGGGTGACGTCGCTGATCACCACGCCTCGGTCCAGCTTGATCTGGCGGGCCAGGAAGATCGAGAGCGGGGTCGCCATCAGGGGATAGCGGTCGAAGGTCTTCAACCGCGAGTCGGCCACCGAAACATTGGCGCCGTCCGCCACCACCAGCAGCCCCGAGGGCGCCTCATAGGCGAAGCGGGCCTTGCCGGGCCGCTTCAGATAGACGGTCCCCTGGGTGCTCACGCCCCGGGCGTCGGTCTGGACAAAGCGGCCCTTGGCCTCGGTCAGGCCCTGCAGATAGGTGGCGGCCTTGTCCACCAGTACGCGGTCGTCGGCGGTCAGCGGGGCTATGGCCGGCCGGGCGGCAAGCGCCGGTAGCGGCAGGGCGGCCAGGCCCAGCGCCAGGGCGCGGCGGGTCAGTAGGGTCATCAACCAAGCTCCATTTCGCGCAGAAACCTACAGGCCCGGCGCGGCGTCAATAGGGCGGGAGAACGGGGCTGAGGCCCGGGCGTTCCGTCGGCGCCTAAGCCGCCTCATGCGCGCGAGTGGGCCATTCGGACAGTACGGCCAGCAGTCGGGCAGGTTCGATAGGCTTGCCCAGATGGTCATCCATGCCGGCGTCGAGGCACTTCCGGACCTGGTCTGGAAGGACATTTGCGGTCATGGCGATAATCGGCAGACCCTTCAGGCGCGGCAGGTTCAGGGCCCGGATCGCCCGGGTGGCGGTCAGGCCGTCCATCACCGGCATCTGCACGTCCATCAGCACCAGGTCAAAGGCCTGCTCCTGGACCTTCGCGACGGCCTGCTCGCCGTTCTCAGCGGTCTCGATGGCCACGTCGAAGGGGCGCAGGAGAGCCATGATCAGCTCGCGGTTCACAGCCACGTCCTCCACCACCAGCAGGCGCAGGGGCTCCTCCAGGTCGAGGCTCTGCGGCTCTTCCTCAACCTCGTCCTCCAGGGCGTCGGCGCGGGGCAGGGTGAGCTCGAACCAGAAGGTTGAACCCTGTCCGGGGACCGAGGTCGCCCCGATGGCGCCGCCCATGAGTTCGATCGTGCGCTTGCAGATGGCCAGGCCCAGGCCCGTGCCGCCGTACTGCCGCGAGACCGAGGCGTCGGCCTGGGTGAAGCGTTCGAACAGCTGCTCGATCTGCTGTGCGGTGACCCCGATGCCGGTGTCGGTGACCTCCACCCGCATCCGGCCGCGGTCGTTGTCGACGGCTTCCTGGGTGAGGGTCAGGGTGACCCCGCCCTGTGACGTGAACTTGATGGCGTTGGAGAGGAAGTTGAGCAGCACCTGGCGGATGCGCGAGGCGTCCCCGAGCAGAGGCGAGATCTGGCCCTGAGTTCGGACGCTGACGGTCAGGTCCTTGGCATGGGCCTGTTCGGTCATCAGCTCGGCGATGGCCCTGACCGGGGTCTCCGGATCAAAGGGCCGGGCCTCGACCTCAACTGCGCCCGCCTCCAGGCGTGAGAAGTCCAGGACGCTGTTGACCAGCTGCAGCAGGGTTGTGCTGGCGTCGTGGATCAGGCCGGTGTGGTGGGCGTCCTCGACCCCCAGGCGCGGTGAGCGGCGCAGGATGCCGGAGAAGCCGACGATGGCGTTCAGCGGCGTACGCAGCTCATGGGTCATGTTGGCAAGGAAATCGGACTTGGCCGCGGCGGCGTCTTCCGCCCGTTGGCGGGCCTCCACCAGTTCGGTTTCCAGAGCCTTGTGGGCGTCGATCTGGCGCGAGACGGAGATGATCTGGGCTGCGCCCTCCGCGGAGGTGATCAGGCCGAAGTTGGTCTCCACCCACAGCGGCGAACCATTCTTGTGCAGCACGCGGTATTGCAGGGTCTTCTCGCCCCCCTGCTCGGCCAGCTCGGCCAGCTCGCGGCGCACCGCAAGAGAGTCGTCCGGGTGCAGGAAGGTGAAGTTCGGGGTCTCGAACAACTCCTCGACCGAATAGCCCATGGTCGTGGTGACGGAGGGCGACAGGTAGCGTCGCGTCCCGTCCAGGTCGTTCAAGGCGATGACATCGGTGATGTTGTCGGCCAGCACCCGGTACTGGCTCTCCGAGGTGCGCAGCTTGGCCTGGGCGTCTTCAAATTTGCGACGGGCGGCCATGGTTCGGACCACCGCGTCGCTGGCGAAGGCCAGCGACATGATCATCATGCCAAACACCGGCAACCTGGGCATGTCCAGCGGATTGGGGGCGAAGGCCAGGCACCAGATCAGGATGCCGGCGCCCGGTAGGGCGCCGCCCACCACGAAGCCCAGAGGCGACTGGTAGGCGTGGGTCTGGGCGAAGAAGATCACCGACAGCCACAACATCATGCCGGTGACCGCGCCTGCCGCCGTACCGCTGGACCACAGCAGGGCGCCCAGGGTCATCCAGGAGATGCAGCCGAAGCCGACGGTCGAGAGCTGGAGCATCCGCTGGCGGGGGCTGGCCTTGAAGCCCAGGAACTGCCGGCGCGACGCCAGCAGGCAGATGAGCTCGGAAATCGTCTGGGCCAGCAGGAAGAGGCCGCAGATCCGCCAGGGCAGCAGGTTGGCGGCCAGGGCCGCGATGATGGCCGTCGTGGCCATCCGGAGGGGAAATCCTTGATAGGTCTTTGCGGCCAGCTCATCGAGGCCGTCATCCAGCAGTGCGCGCATCGCTGTCCTCGAAAATCCAGCTGAATCATAGACCTCGGCGCCTTTCGCGAGGGTTACCATCCGCGGAGCGACGCAATCGGACACCTAAGTTGAATTGTCGCAGTCGGTCCGCCATCCCAGGGTCGTCGCATGAGCGCTATCCATCCCACCGCCGTCATCGCTTCCGGCGCCCAGGTCGCCGAGGGCGTGGAGATCGGCGCCTACGCGGTGATCGGGCCGCAGGTGAGGCTGGCTCCCGGCAATGTGGTGGGGCCCCACGCGGTGATCGAGGGCGCTACGGTGGTGGGACCGGGCAACCGGTTCCTGCAGTTCTGCGCTATCGGGGCTGGGCCCCAGGTCGACGGCTGGGCGGGTGAGGCCGGTGCGCTGACTATCGGTTCGAACAACGTCTTCCGCGAATTCGTCACCGTTCACGCCTCGACGGGACCGGCTCCGACGAAGATCGGGTCCCGGAACCTGATCATGGCCGGCGCCCACGTGGCCCACGACTGTGTGCTCGGCGCCGACATACGCCTCGCCAATGCCGCGACCCTCGGCGGTCATGTGCAGATCGCCGATTTCGCCCAGGTCAGCGGCCTCGTCGCCATCCACCAGCACAGCCGTATCGGAACCCACGCCTTCGTGGCCGGCGGGGCCATCGTCACACAGGACGTGCCGCCCTTCTGCCTTGTGCAGGGGGACCGGGCGAGGCTGGCGGGTCTGAACGCCGTGGGCCTGAAACGGGCCGGGTTCACGGCCGCCGAGATCACTGGGCTGCGCCGCGCCTATCGCACCCTGTTCCTGGGGACAGGGTCGATGGAAGACCGGCTGGCCGCCGCGCGGCTAGGCGCCGGGGCCTGCACGACAGCCCTCGTGGAATTCCTGGAAAGCTCCGGCCGGGGCTGCATTTCCACGCCCCGCAGCCGCAAACTTGCCGCCTAGGCGATGGCGGGAACCACCTGGGGGTCCTGCTCGGCGGCGTAGTCGACGCCGGCCAGGCCAAAGCCGAAGATCTTCAGGAAGTCGGATCGGAAGCCTGCCAGGTCGGCCAGCTCCGGCAGGGTCTCCGTCGAGATCCGCGCCCAGCGCCGCTTGACCTCGGCCTGAACGGGTTCGGACAGCTCCCAGTCGTCGACCCGCACGCGGCCGGCGTCGTCGAGGCTCTCCGGGCCCGGCAGGACGCTGCGGAACAGGCGGTCGATCTGCTCGATGCAGCCCTCGTGCAGCCCCATCTCCTTCATCACCTTGAACAGCACCACCCCGTAGAGCGGCACCACCGGGATGGCGGAGGAGGCCTGGGTCACCACGGCTTTCAGAGAGACGACGCGGGCGGCGTGGTCGCCATGTTCCTTGCGGATCGCGGCCGCGGCGCGGTCGAGGTCTTCCTTGGCCTTGCCCAGCGTGGCTTTCCAGTAGATCGGCCAGGTCAGTTCCGAGCCGATATAGGTGTAGCTGAGGGTCTTGAAGCCGGGGGCCAGCACGCCGGCGGCCGAGAGCGCCGCCATCCACATCTCCCAGTCCTCGCCGCCCATCACCGCGACGGTCCCGGCGGTCTCTTCGGGCGTGGCGGGCTGCAGTTGTGTCTCGAAGACCTCGCCCTTGTCGGTGTTCAGGGTCTTGACGGTGACCGGGGCGCCCAGGGGCTTGATGGCCGAGCGGAAGGTCTCGCCGGTCTTGGGGTGGGTGCGCACCGGGGCGGCCATGGAATAGACCACGAGGTCCACCTGGCCGAGATTGTCGGCGATGGTCTTGATGGTGTCGGCCTTCATCGCGTCGGAAAACGCGTCGCCGTCGAGGGTGATCGCCTTGCGGCCCGCCTTGGCGGCTTCGGCCTCGAAAGCGCGGTTGTTGTACCAGCCGGCCGAGGCGGTCTTGGTCTCGGAAGGTGACTTTTCGAAGGAGACGCCAACGGTGTCCGCGCCGCCGCCGAAGGTCGCCACAATCCGCGAGGCCAGGCCGTAGCCGGCCGAACAGCCCAACACCAGCACCCGCTTGGCCATGCCTGGGATCTCGCCCTGGCCGGTCACATAGCCGATCTGCTGATGGACGCTCATCGCGCAGCCGGCGGGATGGGCGGTGGTGCAGATGAAACCGCGGATACGGGGCTCGATGATCATGGGCGCCTCTTTTCGTGGACGCGGAAGATACACGGGCTCGCGGTCAGGGAAAGCGGGTCTCTGGCGCGCGCGCCGGCCGGGAATCCAGGACGCGCCTGGATCCCTGGCCTTCGCCGAGGTGAGCGGGTTTGTCTTTAGGCGTTGCCGACCTGGCTCGCGCCGTCGGCCTGGGCCTTGCGGGCGGCATAGACCCCGGCGAAGTCGATGGGGTCGAGCAGGAAGGGCGGGAAGCCGCCGTCCGAGGTGACGTCGGCGATCACCCGGCGGGCGAAGGGGAACAGGAAGCGCGGGCATTCCACCAGCAGCACCGGCTCGAGCTCTTCCTGCGGCACACCGGCGATCTCGAAGACGCCGCCATACAGCAGCTCGACGTGGAAGACAGGGCCGTCCTCGCGGGTGGCGCGGGCCGAAAGCTTCAGATCGACCTCGAAGAAGCCGTCGTCGCGACCGCGGGCGTTCATTTCCACGCCCATGTCGATGGAAGGCTGGCTGGCGCCAGCGCGCAGGCTGTCGGGAGCTCGCGGATTCTCGAAGCTGAGGTCGCGGATGAATTGGGCGAGAATCCGGATTCCAGGCTCAGGTAGTCCGATATCGACGCCGTTTTCCTGGCCGGCCGCGTCAGTGTCGCTCATGGTGGCGAAGATTCCGTGCTCTAAGGACGTCCATTCACGCCCTGTTTGGGACCGGCGCTGCTATCATGCGACTTTCGCCGATGCAACGTCGCCCCTGACGGGGGCGTTGCAACGTCCTATATTGAAGCTCACCCCTCGTCTCCAACGAAGCGATAGTGTTTTGCCGATCTTAGAGTTGATCATCTTTGCGGGCCTCGCCGTGGTCGTGCTGTACCAGCTCTATTCGGTGCTGGGCCGCAGGGTCGGGCGCCAGCCTGAGGACAACGCGACCGACTCCGCCCTTGCAACGGTCAAGCCGGCGCGGCTGGACGGCGAGGAGCCCCAGGCCGCCGAGGCCGCCGAGGGCGTGGCGCTGTCAGGCCTGGCCGCCGTGCGCGCCCGGGACTCAAGTTTCGACCTTCCCCGGTTCCTGGGCGGGGCGAAGGGCGCCTATGAGATGATCGTCACGGCCTTCGCCGCCGGCGACCGCGACACCCTGCGCAATCTGCTGGCCCCTGGCATCCTGTCCAGCTTCGACGCCGAGATCGCCCGGCGTGAGACCGAAGGTCGCACAGAGATCGTCGAATTTTCCCATCCGCCCCGCGCCGACCTGGAGAAGGCCGATGTGACGGGCGACACCGCTCAGGTCACCGTCCGGTTCCTGGCGGAGTTCCGCAGCCGCACCAAGGGCCCCGAGGGTGAGGGGGTCGATGACCGCCGCACCGCCGAACTGTGGACCTTCGAACGCAATCTTAAGAGCCGCGACCCCAACTGGATCCTCGTCCGCGTCGACGCCGCCGAGGCGTAGGACCACCCGCTCATCCCGGCTCCCGCCGGTCCAGCCTGGAGTCCGTCGTGGCCCCGTTGAAGATCCTCCTGGCCGCCGCCTGCGCCCTGACCCTGGCCGCCTGCGCCACCGCCAAGCCCGGGCCCACGCCTTCTCCCTCGCCGCGCCCGACGCCCAGGCCGGCGCCTGCGCCCGTCGTGGAGCAGTTCAGCGACCTGCCGGGCTGGGCCGCCGAGGATCACGCCGGAGCCTTCGAAGCCTATCGGGCGACCTGCGGCGCGGCGCGTGATGCGGCCATGGGCGAGATCTGCCGCCGGGCGCGGTCACGGCCCTTGCTGGCGCAGAGCGAGGCCCGCGCGTTCTTCGAGGACAACTTCCGACCCGAGCTGGTCCCTGGCGAGGGTGTGCTGACCGCCTACTACGCGCCGGAATATGAGGCGCGGGCGCGGCCCGATGCTGAATTCTCCGCCCCCGTCCGTCCCAAGCCCGCCGACCTGGTGGCCAGCGGCCAGGGCGGCCGCGACGCCCAGCAGCGCGGCCCCGACGGCAAGCTTGGCCCCTATCCCGACCGCACGGCCATCGAAACCTCGCAGCCTGTCCAGGTTCTCGCCTGGATGCGGCCCGAGGAGCTGTTCTTCCTGCAGGTCCAAGGCTCGGGCGTGGTCACCTATCCGGACGGCAAGCGGATGAAGGTGCTGTTCGCCGCCACCAACGGCCGGACCTTCGCCGGTATCGCCAACCCCATGCGCGACCGCGGCCTGCTGGCGGCCAACAACACCTCGGGCGAGGCGATCCGCCAGTGGCTGGCCGACCATCGCGGCCGCGACGCCGACGCCATCATGCGGCTGAACCCGCGCTACGTGTTCTTCACCACCGCCCCCGACGACGGGCGGCCGCCCGTGGGCTCGGCGGGCATTCCCCTGCCCACCGGCCGCGCCATCGCGGTGGACCCCAGCCGGCATGCCAGCGGTGAGCTGTTCTGGATCGATGGTGTCGCCCCGATCCTCAACGGCGCCTTTCCCACCTACCGGCGGCTGGTCACGGCTCTGGACGTCGGCGGCGCCATCAAGGGCGAGGTGCGCGCCGACCTCTATCTGGGCCAGGGTCAGCGGGCCGGGACCGAGGCCGGTCGCGTGCGCCATACCCTGCGGATGCACCGTCTGGTTCCCAGGGTCGGTCCCGGCCGGTGAAACGGCCGATCCGGCCCGACGAACTGCGCCTGTGGTCCATGGTGGCGGCCACAGTCCACCCGATGCCGGGCCGAACCGTCTCCAAGGCCGAACGCGACGCGCTCGCCGCTCAGATCGACCACAATGCGCCCGCCGCCCGCATCTCGATCCCGGAAAAGGCCGCGCCAAAGCGTCCGCCTCACCCCTGGCTGGGGCCAGACGACATCGAGCCGCGCCGCAGGCATCGCATCGCCAGGGAGCGCGAGGAGATCGGGGGCCGCATCGACCTGCACGGCATGGACCAGATGCAGGCCAAGTCCGCCCTGGAGGGGTTCGTGCTCGGAGCCTGGAACCGCGGCGACCGCGCCGTGCTGGTGATCACCGGCAAGGGCGCGCGCGGCGGAGGGGTCCTGCGCCGCATGACCCCGGAATGGCTGTCGAGCCCCGCGCTGCGCGATGTGGTGGCCGGAATCTCCGAAGCCCACCGCAACCACGGTGGCGAGGGCGCCCTCTATGTGGCGCTGAAGCGCAAGCCGCGCGCTTAGGTTGGTTCGGGAAGCGGCAGCTGACCCTCCGCGTCTTCGTCCAGGCTCCACTCCGCCGCCATGGTGGTGACCGCGACGTCTGCGGTGACGTTGCCGATGGTCCGCGAGATGTCGGGCAGGGTTTCCACCGCCAGCAGCAGGGGCAGCAACTCCATCGGCACGCCCATGGCCATGGAGATGGGGCCGAGCGTGGTGAAGAAGGTCACGGCGCTGGCGATGCCCACGGCGGCCAGGCTGACCGTGGCGGCCACCAGGACGCCCACCACCAGCACCAGGGGGCTCAGCGGCACGCCGCAGACGTGCGCGACATAGATCACAACGGCCATGTTGCCGGCCGGGCTGGTCATGCGGAACAGGGCCACCGCCATCGGCAGGACCGTGCCGCGCACCTTGTCGGGAACTCCGAGACGCTGAGCGGTGTCCAGCATGGCGGGCAGCGAGGCCAGCGACGACTGGGTGGAGATGGCCACGGCCTCCACCGGGATCATGGCGCGGACGAAGGCCATGAAGGGAACCTTGCCGAACACCACCGCCAGGATCACGGCGACCGCCGCCATGCTCAGGCACATGATCGAGACGATGATCACATAGTGGCCAAGGATGCCGACGGCGCCTAACCCGGTCCGCGCGCCGGTGACCAGAGCCAGGGCGAACACGCCGAAGGGCGCGGCCCACAGCACCCAGTGGACCAGGGTCATCATGGTGTCCTTCACCGCCTCGAAGAACCCGAACAGGGAGGCGCGCTTGTCGGCGGCGATACGGGTGGCGGCCAGGCCGAAGACCAGGGCGAAGACCACCAGGGGGGCCATGGCCCCGTCGGCGGCGACCTTCACGGGATTGGTGGGGATGAAGCTCTTGACCATCTCCTGGATGGTGGGGGTGGGCGGAATCTCGCCCTGGGCGGCCTCGGCTGAGGCGCGCAGGGCCTGGGCGGCCTCCACCGGCGCGGGCCAGATCGCCAGCAGGGCTGGGGTGGCGAGGGCGGCGAAAGTGGCCGACAGCACCAGAAGCACGGCGAACAGGCCCAGCGTGCGCGCCGCGTCCCCTCCTGCCCGGGCCGTATCGGCGGCCTGGGCCACCCCGGTGACCAGCAGGGCGAAGACCAGCGGTATGATGGTCATCCTCAGGGCGTCGAGCCAGACCCCGCCGGCCGGCTCGGCGACGGCGATGATCTGCGGCGCAGAGCCGGGGAGGAAGGCGGCCACGGCGGCGCCGGCGGCGAGGCCGGCCACCAGGCCGATGAGAACGCGGGTGGTCAGGGTCATGGGGTCAGGTTCACCGCGCGCGTGCGTCCGCGCCAGCGAAAAAACCGCTCTGGCCCAACGGGTTCCCTAATCGGGCAGGGCGAAGGCGACGAGCTGGTCGCCGCGCTTGGTGTCGGACTTCGAATGGCCCCCGGCGGCGATCACCACATATTGCCGGCCCTTCCAGACATAGGTCATGGGGGTGGCCTGGCCGCCGGCGGGCAGGCGGCCCTTCCAGAGTTCCTTGCCCGAGCGCGCGTCGAAGGCGCGCAGGTAGTTGTCCATGGCCGCCCCGATAAAGACCAGGCCGCCGCCGGTGACGATGGGCCCGCCGAAGTTGGGGGCGCCGGTCCTGCGCATCAGCCACTGCGAGCCGGGGGCGACGTCGCGGGTGGTGCCCAGGGGCGCGCGCCACAGGACGCGGCCGTCGTGCATGTCGATGGCCGAGAGTTCTCCCCAGGGCGGCGGGTTGCAGGGCAGGCCCAGCGGCGAGCGCAGCAGTTCGCGCTTCATGCCGTAGCGGGCGCCGGCATTGGGGCTGATCTCCACGTCCGGCTGGGCCTTGCGGGCCGCCTTCACGGTCTCGGCCGGGATCAGGGTCACCTTGTGCAGGGCGCTGGAGGTGTTGGCGTAGACGATCTGGCGAGCCGGATCGAAGGCGACGCCGCCCCAGTTCGAGCCGCCGCCGGTGAACGGATAGATGATCGTCCCCCGCGTCGTGGGCGGGGTATAGAGTCCTTCGTTGCGGGCGCCCTCCAGAAGTTTGCGGCAGGCGGCGCGGTCCCACGGCGTCAGGCCGAAGGCGTCCTCAGGCGCGATCCTGTTGGGCGCCAGGGACTTGGGCGCGATGGGGAAGGGCTGGGTCGGCGACAGGGCCTCGCCGATCGCCCCGCCCTGTGGCACGGCGCGCTCCACCACGGGAATGATCGGGACGCCGGTGTCGCGGTTGAGGGTGAAGAGCAGGCCCTGCTTGGTGGTCTGGATCACGGCCGGCGAGGTCACGCCGCGATAGGTGACCGTCGCCAGCGTCGGCTGGGCAGGGACGTCGTAGTCCCAGACGTCGTGGTGGGTGGTCTGGAAACCCCAGGCGAGTTCGCCGGTGGCCGCCTTCAGGGCGACGACGGAGTTGGCGTGACCGCCATCCCCCGGCCTGGCCGCGCCGTAGAAGTCGGGACTGGCGCTGGAGGTGGGCAGGAAGACCAGGCCCCGGTCCTCGTCCACCGACATCGGGGCCCAGACATTGGCGGCGCCGGCGCGGATCTGCGGGCGCACGCTGTCCAGCGGATCGAACCGCCACTTCTGCACGCCCGTCACCGCGTCGAAGGCGTGGACGGCGCCGGAGGTCTCGTCGACCTTTTGATTGTCGTCGATGGAGGAGCCGACAATCACCAGCCCCTGGGTCACCACCGGCGGTGAGGTGATCTGGGCGCCGCCGGGCCGCGTGAGCTTCACGCCGGGGATGGCTGGAACCCAGCCCTCGGTTCCGAAGCCTGCGCAGGCCTGGCCGGTGGCGGCGTCCAGGGCGAACAGCCGCCGGTCATTGGTGTTCATGAACACCCGCTCGGCGCACGGCGCATCGGCCGGGGCTGTGGGGTTCCTCCAATAGGCCAGGCCCCGGCAGTTGTAGTCGTTGGGATAGCGGATGTCGGTGGCGAGCTTCGGGTCGAAGCGCCAAAGAGACGCTCCGGTCGCCGGATCGATGGCGCTGGCCTCGTTGAAGGGCGAGCAGAGGTAGAGCCGTCCCGCCGCCAGGATCGGGGTGACCTGGAACGAAGCCCGATCCATGGCCGCGCCCTTGGTTTCCATGTCGCCGGTGGAGAATTTCCAGGCCGGCTTCAGCCTCCCGACATTCTGCGGCGTGATCTGGGCGGCCTCGGAATAGCGCTGGCCGCCGGCGTCACCGCCATAGTGGGCCCAGCCGGCGTCGGGCGCCGGGGCGACGGGGGGCGCGGAACAGGCGGCGAGGCTTGCGGCGGCGAGCAGGGGCAGGGCGTATCGGCTCATGCGCTCATCAGAGCGCTGGACGCCCTGAGGTCAAAGCGGTTTGGGACGAACGGCGGGCCCGCCGGGACGAGCGGCAGGTGCGTCCGATCGCGAAAGGCTCACCGCCAGGCCTGGCCGGCCGTGTAGGCGGCGGGCTCGCGGGTCAGCGCCCGGACCGACAGGTCGTCCAGGCGGCAGGCGGCGACCGGAAGGCCGGCGGCCATGTCCACGATCTGACAGGTCACGTTCTGGGCGAAGGCCACAGCCATCAGCGAGCCGCGATTGGCGGGATGCGCCGAGGTCTTCTGCAGAGGTTCCGGGGCGAGGGCCACCTCGACCCACTGGTCGGGTGTGGCGCCGAGGGCGACGCAGAGCCGTTCAGAGTCGAGAACCTCCAGCACCGGACCACGGATTTCCGCCCCGACGGCGGGGGCCGAACCCTGGCACGGGGTCTGCGCGTGGGCCGCGCCCGCGAAGGTGGTCAGGGCCAAGGCTCCGGTCAGTCCGCACAGTCGTTGAAGGATTTGCGTCATGGCGGCCCCGCCTGATTAGGATTCTGTTAAAACAATCCACAGGCCCGCGCTTTGTTCCGGGCTGGACCTCAAGCACCCCAGGGTCGTTAGTAGAGGTCAGCGCGAAGGGTTCGACATGAGCAAGCCAATCACCATCACCATTCCCCATGATCTGGGCGCGGCGACTGCGCGCCAGCGCATCGAGGAGGGGTTTGGCAAGATCAGCCAGCAGTTCGGCGAGGCCGCCACTAAGGCGCTCACCAAGACCTGGACCGGCGATCGCCTGGATTTCTCTGTCGCCGCCATGGGCCAGCACGTCACCGGCCACCTGGATGTTCAGGAGGCCGCCGTACTGATGACCATCAACCTGCCCAATGTGCTCGCCCTGCTGGCCGGCAAGATCAAGGGTCGGGTGCAGAAGGAAGGCCAGCTGCTGTTGAAGTAGGACTTGGTCGCGCCGCGGGGGTCTAGGCGACGGCGGGGGCGGCCAGGCTGCGACGCCGATAGAGCCATTCGACGCAGGCCAGGATCACCACGGCCAGGACCAGTTCGAAGCCCAGGTCGCTGAGCTTCAGCGTGGCCTCCGGGCCGCCGGGCAGAAGCACCTCGCCGAACATGGCGACCCCCAGGTTCTGGGCGGCGTGGGCGCCGATGCCGAACTCCAGGCCCCCGAGCCGCAGGGTCGCCCAGGCGAAGACCATGCCCAGCAGGGCGCGGGCCGCCAGTGCGCCTGGGTCGAACTCCAGGTGGAAGAGGGCGAAGATCACGCCGTTGATCAGCAGCACCAGCCAGACGCGGCGCGTGAAGGCGCTCACCTGCTGCAAAAGGTAACCTCGGAACACCACCTCCTCGGCCCAGGCGGCGATCAGGAAGCCGAGACCGCAGGCCGCGACGTAGACCAGTCGCTGGGTCAGGGGCTCGCCCGCGTCGAGGATCGGCGCCTCGCCCCCGCTCTGCGGCAGGAACACCGAGAGCAGGTTCAGGACCATGATGGCGACGACGCCCGCCGCCGCACCCCAGGCGAGCGCACTCCAGCGAAAGCGCGGCGCCACCGTGATCCAGCTGCGGAAGGGCCTGCGGAAGATCAGGCGCGCGGCCAACAGCAGGCCCGCCGCGGCCGCGGCCAGACCCACCCCCACCTCGAAGATGTAGACCGACGACTTCAGCAGCCGGGGCAGGTCGGAGAGCTCGCCGCCGATCACATTCACCGGTACGCCCGAGAACCGCCCGGCGGCGAACACCGCCAGGATCACCAGGAAGCTGAGGGCGATAGCGGCGACGGGTCCGACCACCACCATCAACGCCACCCACCGCCAGCTGCGGTCGCGCGGGGCCGTCAGAGCGAGAAAGGGCGGCGTCGCGCGTCCGGCGAGCACGTCGAGGGCTGGGATCATGAGGGCTGAGGTTAGCGCGCGTCGGTGAGCTCGACTATGGTGGCCCCATGCGCGCCGCTGCTTTCGCCGTCACCGTCACTCTTTTGTCCGTCGTCGGCGTCGCTCGTGCCGCCGATCGCGGCGTCATGCAGGACAAGGACACCTTCCGCGACGCGGCCCTGGCCCCGCTCGAGGATCTGAACCTCAAGCAGAAGGGCATCCCCGACGTCCTGTTGCGGGCGCGTGCTGATCCCTACGACATGGAGGGTCTCTCCCGTTGCGAGCCCATCGCCGGAGAAATCGGTCGGTTGGACGGGGCTCTGGGTCCCGACCTTGACGAGGCCCCGGCGCCTGACACCCGGACGCGCGCCCAGAAGGTCGGCGGGGCGATCAAGGATGCGGGGATATCCGAGCTGCGCGGCGAGAGTCGCAGTCTGCTGCCGTTCCGCGGCTGGGTGCGAAAGCTCACCGGCGCCGCCCGCCACGACAAGAAGATTCAGGCCGCCATCCGCGCGGGCGAGGTGCGCAGGGGTTATCTGAAGGGTGTCGGCATGCGCATGAACTGCGCCCCGCCCGCCGCGCCGAGCTGGTTCGTACCGACCCCGCCGAAGAACCCGGTGGAAAAGGTGGTGGGCCAGTCCTTCGACGGTCTCTGGGCGCGGATCGTCACTTGGTTCTGGAGCTGGTGGCCGTTCTAGCTCTCCCACCCGTGGGAGGGGAGAAGCGGTTCTAAGTCTCCGAGCGTTTGCGCCAGGCCTTCTCTTCGAGGCCCGAGCGGCCTTCGCGGCTTTCCAGCCAGGAGGCCACGTCGTCCAGGGTGACCCCGGACGCGGCCAGCACCACCAGGAAGTGGTACATCAGGTCCGCGCTCTCGGCGGCCAGGCCGTCCTTGTCCTTCTGGACCGCCGAAATCACCACCTCGACGGCCTCTTCGCCCAGCTTCTTGGCGGCGCGCTCGACCCCCTCGGCCAGCAGCTTGGCGGTGTAGGAGCTCTCAGGGCTCGCGCCCTTTCGCTGTTCGATGGTGGCGGCCAGGCGCTCCATCGTCTCGGAAAAACGGCTCATGCGAAGGCCTCCGTCAGGCGAACAGGAATATGAGCCCCCGCCATGGCGCGCTTGACCTCGCCGATGGAGACTTCCCCGAAATGGAAGATCGAGGCGGCCAGGACGGCGTCGGCGCCGCCCTTGGTCACGGCCTCGACCATGTGAGCCGCGCTGCCGGCGCCGCCAGAGGCGATCACCGGTACGTTGACGGCCGCGGTCATGGCGGCCAGCAGGTCGATATCGTAGCCGGTCTTGGCGCCGTCGCGGTCCATGGAGGTCAGCAGGATTTCGCCCGCGCCGCGTTTCACCGCGTCGACGGCGTATTCCACCACGTCCAGCCCCGTCGCGGTGCGGCCGCCATAGGTATAGACTTCCCAGCCGTCGTTGCGGCCGCCCGAGCCGGTCCGGGCCGTGCCGTGCTTGGCGTCGATCGCCACCACCACCGCCTGGGAGCCAAAGGCGTCGGCGCAGGCGCTGATCAGGTCGCGGTTCTCCACCGCGGCGGTGTTGACGGAAATCTTGTCGGCCCCGGCCAGCAGCAGGCGGCGGGCGTCCTCCACCTGGCGGATGCCACCCCCCACCGACAGCGGCATGAAGCAGACATCGGCGGTGCGGGCGATGACGTCGAGAATGGCGCCGCGCCGCTCGTGGCTGGCGGTGATGTCCAGGAACATCAGCTCGTCGGCGCCGGCCGCGTCATAGGCCGTGGCCTGTTCCACCGGATCGCCGGCGTCGCGCAGGGCCACGAAGTTCACGCCCTTCACCACGCGGCCGTCCTTGACGTCCAGGCAGGGGATGACGCGAACCTTCAGCATCAGGCGGCGACCTTGAGGGCCTCGGCCGGGCTGATGGCGCCGTTGTAGAGCGCCCGACCCAGGACCGCGCCGGAGATCGGCACACCCTTGCGGGCCCGCAGGCGCACGATGTCGTCGACGCTGGCCAGGCCGCCGGCGGCGATCACCGGGATGTTCACCGCATCAGCGATGGCCCCGAAGGCCTCGACATTGAAGCCCATCACCGTGCCGTCGCGGTCGATGTCGGTGATGATCAGGGCGCCGACGCCGGCGTCCTCAAAGCGCTTGGAGACGGTGACGGCGTCGAGGTCGGAGCTCTCGGTCCAGCCTTGGGTCGCCACCTTGCCGGCCCGCACATCGACGCTGACGGCGATCTGTTCGGGCCATTCGCGGGCCGCGGCCTTGACGATCTCGGGCTCGGTGACGGCGATGGTGCCCAGGATCACGCGGGAGACGCCCGCCTCGATCCAGCGCTCGATGTCCTTCATGGAGCGGATGCCGCCGCCGAGCTGGACCGGGATGGAGACGTTCTCAAGGATAGCCTCGACGGCCTTCTCATTGATCGCCCGACCCTGGACGGCGCCGTTCAGGTCGACGACGTGGACCCAATGGAACCCGCTCTCCACAAATTGGCGAGCCTGGTCCGCAGGCGAGGAATTGAAGACCGTTGCGGTGGTCAGGTCGCCGTGCAGGACGCGCACGCACTGGCCGTCCTTCAGGTCGATCGCGGGATAGAGGATCAAGGTCGCCACTCCAGGAAGCGCGCCAGGAGGGCAAGCCCGGCGCTCTGCGACTTTTCAGGGTGAAACTGTACGCCCGCGATGTTGCCGTTGGCGACAGCCGCTGGAAATTGTCCCCCGTGATCGACCCAGGCGGCGACGTCCCTGTCGTCGTCCGGATAGAAGGCGAAGGAGTGGGTGAAGTACATCGGCTCGCCCGCGATCGCGGCGATCATGTCCGGGCCACGGGGCGACACCAGGGTGTTCCAGCCCATGTGCGGGATCTTGGCGGCGGGATCGCTCGGCTCGACCCGACGGACATCGCCGCCGATCCAGTCCAGGCCGGGCGTCTCGCCGAACTCCAGGCCACGGGTGGCCAGCAGTTGCATGCCGACACAGATGCCCAGGAAGGGCCGGCCCTTGGCGCGAACCGCCTGGGTCATGGCCTCGATCAGGCCGGGACGCTCGGAAAGCGCCGACATGCAGGCTGAAAACGCCCCCACGCCCGGCAGGACGATGCGGTCGGCGGCGGCCACGATTTGCGGATCGCAGGTGACCACGATCTGGCTCGCGCCGTCGGCGGCCTTCACCAGGGCCTTTTCGGCCGAGCGAAGGTTGCCCGACCCGTAGTCGATCAGGGCGACACTCTGCATGGAACTGATTCCTAGAGGACGCCCTTGGTCGACGGAGCGTGACCATGGGTTTTGGGGTC